>NZ_AFWY03000019.1:0-122180 GCF_000231075.2 Amycolatopsis sp. ATCC 39116
GCCACGGCCGCACGGGGCGCGCCGACTACGTGCCGGAGTGGCAACCACCTGCCCCAAGGGCAAACGTTGCCGGGAGGGGCGGGGGCAGGGAGTGCCCTGGACGAGGGCGGGCCGGCGAGAGCCGGGCCGGAGAGAGCGGGGCCGGAGAGAGCGGGGCCGGAGAGAGCGGGGCCGGAGAGAGCGGGGCCAGCGAGAGCCGGGCCGGAGAGAGCGGGACCGGAGGGGGCGCCGGCCGAAAGGGGTGGGCCGGGCGCGCGGGTTGTGCTGTAGTGGCGGCATGTCGGCTTCCGCCCTGTTCGCCTACGTTCTCGTCGCGTTGGCCGGTGTCATGACGCCCGGGCTCGACACCATGCTGATGCTGCGCCACACGCTCCTCGGCGGGCGGCGGGCCGGCTTCCGGGCGCTGGCCGGGATCAACCTCGGCTGCCTGGTCTGGGGCACGGCGAGCATCGCGGGCCTCACCGCGCTGCTGACGGCCTCCCGCATCGCCTATGACGTGGTTCGCGTCGTCGGCGCGGCCTACCTGATCTGGCTCGGCGCGTCCGCGCTGTGGAAGAGCTTCCGCCGCCACCAGCCAGCCCCGGAGATCAGCGTCGAACCGGGGCGTGGTGCGCTGCGCGCCGGGCTGGTGACGAACCTGCTCAACCCGAAGGTCGGCGTGTTCTACCTGAGCCTGCTGCCGCAGTTCCTGCCGGCGGGCCCAGGGCAGGCGGGCTGGGGCGCCCTGCTCGTCCTCATCCACGTGTCGATCGGCTGGCTGTGGATGAGCACCGTCCTGCTGCTGGCGGCCCAGGCGCGCCGGTTCCTGTTGCGGGACGCCGTGCGACGGTGGCTGGACCGTCTCACTGCGACAGTCCTCATCGGACTGGGGGTGCGGATCGCTACGGAGTCCCGCTGAGCGACAGGGCCATGTACTTCACGTCGAGGTACTCCTCGATGCCCTCGGCGCCGCCCTCGCGGCCGAACCCGGACGCCTTGACACCGCCGAAGGGCGCCGACGCGTTCGACACCAGCCCGGTGTTGAGCCCGACCATCCCGGTCGCCATCCGCTCCCCGACGCGGATCGCGCGGTCGAGGTCCCGCGTGAACACGTACGCCACCAGCCCGAACTCGGTGTCGTTGGCCAGCCGGACGGCCTCGTCCTCGTCCTCGAACGTGGTCACCGGCGCGACCGGCCCGAAGACCTCCTCGCGCAGGATGCGCGCGTCCGGCGGGACGTCGGTGAGCACTGTCGGCGCGTAGAAGAAGCCGTCGCCGTCCAGCGCCTTGCCGCCGGTGGTGGCGTGCGCGCCGCGGGACAACGCGTCCTCGACCAGCTCGACGACCTTGTCCCGCTGCTCGGCGCTGATCAGCGGCCCGACCTTCACGCCGTCCTCGGTGCCGTGCCCGACCTTCAGCGACGACATCGCCTCGGTCAGCTGCCGCGTGAACTCTCCGGCCACCGACGAGTGCACGTGGAACCGGTTGGCCGCCACGCACGATTCGCCGTTGTTGCGCATCTTCGCGGTGACCGCGCCCTTGACGGCCGCGTCGAGGTCCGCGTCCTCGAACATCAGGAACGGCGCGTTGCCGCCCAGTTCCATCGACATCCGCTGCAGGTTCGGCGCGCACTGCTCGACCAGCTTGCGCCCCACTTCGGTGGACCCGGTGAAGGACAGCTTCCGGATCCGCGGGTCGGCCAGCGCCGGGTTCACCACCCGGCTCGCCGACGTGCTCGGCAGCACGCTCAGCACACCGTCCGGCAGCCCGGCCTCCTTCAGCAGCCCGGCGAGGTTCAGCATCGACAACGGCGTCAGCTGCGCCGGCTTGACGATCATGGTGCAGCCCGCGGCGATGGCGGGCCCGATCTTGCGGGTGCCCATCGCCAGCGGGAAGTTCCACGGCGTGACCAGGATGCACGGACCCACCGAGTGCTTCGACACCAGCACGCGACCGCCACCGGCCGGGCTGCGCGCGTACCGCCCGTCGATGCGCACGGCCTCCTCCGAGAACCACCGGAAGAACTCCGCGGCGTAGGTGACTTCGGCTTTCGACTCCTCCAGGCTCTTGCCCATCTCCATCGTCATGAGCCGCGCCAGCTCGTCGGCGCGGTCGGTCATCAGCTGCCACGCGCGGCGCAGGATCTCGCCCCGCTCCCGCGGCGGCGTCGCGGCCCACTCCTCCTGCTTCGCGACGGCCGCCTCGATGGCTTCGCCGACGTCGGCGTCCTGCGCGTCGGAGACCTCGCAGAGCTGCTGCCCGGTCCCCGGGTCCTGCACACCGAAGCGGCTGCCGTCCGCGGCGTCGCGCCACTGACCGGCGAGGAAGATCTGACGCGGTGCTCCATCGAGGGTCATGTGGCGTGACTACCCGTGCGCTCCTCCTCGTATGCCTCCGGCAACCGCCGCATCCGGCGCAACGGCGAGCAGACCAGCCACAGCGCCGAAGCCGCCACCCCTGCGCCCGCCAGCCACAACGTTCCGCGCAGCCCGACCACGCTCGCCAGCACGCCGGCGAGCACGCTCCCGATCGGTCCCGGCGCGAAGTACAGGAACGAGGAGGTGGCCGCCACCCGGCCCTGCAGCCGCTCGGGCGTCACCGCCTGCCGGTAGCTGAGCTGGTGCACGTTGAGCACCACGATGCTCACGCCGGTCAGGAAGTTGCCGACGGGATACCACGCGAGGCCCCAGCCCGGCGTGGTCAACGGGATCATCAGGTACCCGACGCCCCACAGCAGGGCGCTGCTCCACATCAGCCGCGCCTCGCCGAACCGCCTGCCGAGCCGGCGCGCCACGGCCGAGCCGAGCACCGCTCCGGTGAGCCCGCCCGCCTGCAGCAGCCCGATCACGCCCGGCGACAGGTGCACCTCGCGCAGCAGGAACAGCGCCGCCACCGTGATCTGGAACTGCTGGCAAACGCTGACGCACACGTCGTGCGCTCCGATCGCGCGTAGCACCGGGTGCCGGAAGACGAACCGGAGCCCGTCGGCGATCTCGTGCCGCAGCGGCGCCCGCACCCGCGCCGGCGGCACCCGGTCCGGCGCGCGGATCCGCCGCAGCCAGGCCGCGGACCACAGGAAGCTCACCGCGTTCACACCGACCGCCGTCGCCCCGCCGAACAGCTGCACCAGCCACCCCGACAGGCCCGGCGCGGACACCGCCGCGACCGAGACGTTGGCCTGCAACCGCGCGTTGCCCTCCACCAGCTGCGAGCGCGCGACCAGGCTCGGCAGGTACGTCCGGTGCGCCACCTCGAAGAACACCGACAGCACCCCGGCCACCGCCACCACCGCGTACAGCTGCGGCATCGTGAGCGCGCCGAACGCCGCCGCGACCGGCACCGAGCCGAACGCGACCGCCCGCCCGAGGTCGGCCGCCACCAGCACCCGCCGCTTGCGCATGCGGTCCGTCCACGCGCCGACCTGCAACGCCAGCAGCAGGTACGCGAGCGTCTCCAGCGTCCGCAGCACGGACAGCTGGAACGCCGTGGCGTGCAGCGTGATCGCCGCCAGCAACGGCACCGCGAGCAGGTTGATCCGGTCGCCGAACTGGCTCAGCGCGTCGGCCAGCCACAGGTGCCGGAAATCCCCGTGCCGCAACAACCCCCATCGCATGTTCCCCCCTCGCTCCCGCGACCTGAACGACGTTAGCGAGGGGTACCGACAAAAACGGAGTGGCAGAGCCCGGACCCCCCGACAGGTCCGGGCTCTGCCACTCGAACGACCAGGTACTACCCGATGTCGCGCCGCTGAAAACGTGCCAGGCCCGTGGCAAGCGCGACCACCGCGATCCCGAGCAGCCACGCGAACGGCGCGACCGCGAAATCGGCGCTCGGCAGCTTCGGCACGTGCGTGAACGGCGAGACGTCGAGCAACAGCTGCGGCGCCTGCACGACCGGCCCGAACAGCGACAGCAGGAGGAACGCCGCCGCCACCCCCCACGCCGCCGTCGCGAACTTCGGCGCGAACCCGAACACCACCACGGCGATCCCGACGACCACCCACACCGCGGGCACCTGCGCGACCGTCGCGCCGAGCACCGCGGGCACCTGGCCGCTCACGTCGCCGACGCGCAACCCGTGCAGCAGTCCCGCGAACACCCCCGACACGACCAGCAGCAGTGCCGTCCCCAGCAGCGAAAACACCAGGTGGCTACCGGCCCACTGCAACCGGCGCACTCGGGTCGCCAGCAGCGGCTCCAGCCGCAGCGCGGTCTCCTCCGCGCGCATCCGCAGCGTCGCCTGCACCGCGTACATCGAGGCGACCATCCCGAAGATGCCGGCGATCGCGGCGAGGAACGTGTCGACCAGGCTCTGCGCGCCGCCCAGCCGCTCGAGCATCTGCTGGGCCTGCGCGCTCTCGCCGACGATGTCGCCGATGCCGGCGGCCAGCGAGCCGAACATGGCCCCCAGCACCGCGAAGCCGACGGTCCAGCCGATCAGCACGCCCTTGTGCAGCCGCCAGGCCAGCGCGAACGGCGACCGCAGCCCGGGCGCCGCCACCGGCGGGCCGGGACGAGCCGGGAAGATGCCCATTCCGACATCCCGCAGCGGCAGCAGCCGGTAGGCCACCGCCCCCAGCACGACGGCCACCGCGACCAGCAGCAGCGCGACGGCCCACCGGTCCCCGGCGAACGGCCGGATCTGCGTCGACCACCCGAGTGGCGACAGCCAGGACAGCCACGAGATGTCCGTGGCCGAGTCGCCGACCGCGCGCAGCAGGAACGCGACCCCGAGCACTGCGGAGGCGATGCCGTTCGCGGTGCGCGAGTACTCGGCGAGCTGGGCGGCGATGGCGGCGACCGCGGCGAACAGCAGCCCGGTCAGCGTGGTCCCGAGCCCGAACGCCACCGACCCGCCCGCGGGCAGTCCCGCGCCGATCAGGCCGAGCGCCACCAGCAGCCCGGTCCCCACCGCGCCGATGGCGGCGGTGATCAGCGCGGCCGTCAAGGCGGCGTAGCGCCCGGTCACGGTCGACGACAGCAGCTCCTGCCGCCCGGTGTCCTCCTCCTGGCGGGTGTGCCGCGTGACCGTGAAGATGCAGGCCAGCGCTGTGAACAGGGGCAGGAACACACCGAAGCGCCACGCCGTGAACCCGCCCGCGGTGGACAGGTCGAACGGCGGCCCGTAGAGCAGGGTGATCGACGGGTTCGCGCTCATCCCCGTCGTCAGCGACGCCCGGCTGGCCGCGTCCGGGTACAGCTGGTCGTAGGCGCCGGCGCTGCTCGCCGGCAGCACGCCGATCACCAGCGCCCAGAGCGGCAGCACGACCCGGTCCCGCCGCAGCGCGAGACGCACCAGGTGCCGGGTGCCCACCAGCGCGGTCACCGTGAGCTCGCTTCGGTCGTGTAGTGGCGCAGGAACAGCTCCTCCAGCGTCGGCGGCTGGCTGGTCAGGCTGCGCACGCCGACCTCGGTCAGCTTGCGCAGCACCTGGTCCAGCGACTGGGTCTCGACGTCGAAGCGGACCCGGTTGCCGTCGACCTTGAGGTCGTGCACCTCGGCCAGCGAGCCGAGCCCGTTCGGGTGGCCGGCGAGCTCCGCCACGATCGACGTGCGGGTCAGGTGCCGCAGTTCGCTCAGCGTGCCGGTCTCCACCGCGTGCCCGTTGCGGATGATGCTGACCCGGTCGCACAGCGCCTCGACCTCGGCGAGGATGTGGCTGGACAGCAGCACCGTGCGGCCCTTGTCGCGCTCCTCCTGGATCGCGTACTGGAAGGTGGCTTCCATCAACGGGTCGAGGCCGGAGGTCGGTTCGTCGAGGATCAGCAGCTCGACATCGGAGGACAGGGCCGCGACGATCGCGACCTTCTGCCGGTTGCCCTTGGAGTAGGTGCGGCCCTTCTTCTTCGGATCGAGGTCGAACCGCTCGATCAGCTCGTCACGGCGGCGCTTGTCGAGTCCGCCGCGCAGCCGCCCGAGCAGGTCGATGACCTCGCCGCCGGACAGATTGGGCCAGAGGTTGACGTCTCCGGGGACGTAGGCGAGCCGGTGGTGCAGGCTCGCGGCGTCGCGCCAGGGGTCGCCGCCGAGCAGGCGGACGGTGCCCCGGTCCGCGCGCAGCAGACCGAGCAGGACGCGGATGGTGGTCGACTTCCCGGCCCCGTTCGGGCCGAGGAAGCCGTGCACTTCTCCGGTCTTGACCTGCAGGTTCAGGTCGTCGAGGGCCTTGGTCGCACCGAACGACTTGTGCAGGCCCTCGATGGAGATGGCGTTGTCCATGCGGCCGAAGCTACAGTGATTTCACAAAGTTGTGAAGTTAGGAAAACGTATAGATTGGCTGAAGCGCTGGACGAGTGAGGGAGGATGATCTCCATGCGGGACGAAGAGGCGGTTCGCCGGTACGTCGAGCGGCTGGCTCTCGTGCTCAATCAGCTCGGCATCCAGCGCATGGCCGCGCGCGTGTTCGCCGCGCTCGTGGTCACCGACGACAGCCGGCTCACCGCGGCGGAGCTGGCGGAGAACCTGCAGGTCAGCCCGGCGGCGGTGTCCGGGGCGGTGCGCTACCTGGAGCAGGTGGGGCTGGTCGAGCGGGAGCGGGAGCCCGGGTCGCGGCGCGACCACTTCCGGGTGCTCGACAACATGTGGTACGCCAGCATGCGCAAGCGCGACCGCTTCGTGGAGATGTGGCGGGACGCGGCCGAGGAGGGCATCGACGCGGTGGGGGCCGACACCCCGGCCGGCAGGCGGCTCGCCGACATGCGCGACTTCCTGTCGTTCATCATCAGGGAGCTGCCGCTGCTGTTCGAGCGCTGGGAGAAGGAGCGGGCGAGCCGCTAGGGCAGGACGGCCTTGACGAGCTTGCGCGCCAGCGTCGTCGGGTCCCCGGCCTCGGTGTCCCAGTGCCGCAGGAACCCTTGCTGGAAGGCGGCGCCCAGCAACAGCGTCGCGATCGCGTCGGGGTCCGATGTGGACGGCAGGCGGCCCAGGTCCCGTTCCGCGCGGAGGTAGTTCGCCAGCCGGGTCACGGGGGTGCGCGGCCCGGCGCCGTGCTCGTGGATCGCGGCGCGGTGGGCCGCCAGCAGTTCCCGCGAGGAGAACAGGGAAGCGCCGATCGGGAAGCTCTCGGTGTAGAAGTCGATCGCCGTGCTGGTGATCCGGACCAGGTTGCCGCGCACCGTGTGACGTCCGGGCGTGAGGTCGCCGAGCACCGCGTTCAGCCCGGGCAGCTGCGAGGTCATCACGCCGAGGAAGATCTCGGTCTTGTCCGCGAAGTGCTTGTACAGCGCCGCTTCCGAAAACCCGGCGGCGCGGGCGATCTCCTTGGTGGTGGCGCGCGCGTAGCCCTGCTCGCGCATCACCTCCGCGGCCGCGGCCAGGATCTTCTCCCGAGTTCCCATGCGTCCTCAGCGTTCTCTCAGTGCTCGCTTGACGGTTAGTGAGTACTCACCCACCATAGCAGGTGAGTGAACACTAACCAGGGAGGAAGCATGAAGCTGACGGTGTTCGGCGCGACCGGCGGGACGGGTGTGGAGGTCGTGCGGCAGGCGCTCGCCGCGGGTCACCAGGTGACGGCGGTGGTGCGTGATCCGGCGCGGCTGGACGTGCCGGCGCAGGCGCGGCTGGAGGTCGTGACCGCGGACGTGTTCGACGCGGATTCGCTGGTGCCCGCCATCACCGGCCGCGAGGCCGTGCTGTCCGCGCTGGGCCCCCGCGACCGGGGGCCGAGCGTGATCTGCCGGGACGGGACGAGCGCCATCATGACCGCGATGGCCGCGGCCGGCGTGCGACGGCTGGTCGTGGTGAGCAACAGCGGCATGCACCGCGAGGGGGACGGGTGGTTCACGCGTCTGGTGGTCAAGCCGCTGCTGATCCGCATGCTGCGCGAGGGGTACGCCGACATGGGCGAGATGGAGCGCCGGGTGATCGAGTCCGGGCTCGAGTGGACGATCGTGCGCCCGCCGAAGCTCAACGACGGCCGTCACACCGGCCGCATCGCGAGCGAGACCAGGGGAAACGTGCGCGGCAGCTTCAGCATCTCCCGCGCGGACCTGGCCGACTACGTGCTGCGCGCGGCCGCGGATCCGGAGCTGACGAGGATGGCCGTGTCGATCGCCAAGGGCTAATGTGAACGGGTGTCAACTTCACGTGCTGCCCTGACTCTCGCGGTCACCGTCGGGCTCGCCCCGGTGCTGGTCGCCCAGGGCCTGCACGTGCGCCGGACGACACCGCGGCTGCCGGGCGCGTCCGGACCGCTGAGGGGCTCGGCGCACGGGCCGGACCCGTTGCGGTTGCTGGTGATCGGCGAGTCCACTGTGGATGGCGTCGGCGCGGAGACGCACGAGGAGGCGCTGACCGGGCAGCTGGCCGCGGCGCTGGCCCGCAGGCTGGGGCGCGGGATCGACTGGCGCGTGGCCGGGCGGACGGGCGCCAACGCGCGCACCGTCCGGACGGAGCTGCTCGGCGAGGCGTGCCGGGAACGGGCGGACCTGGTCGTGGTGGCGCTCGGGGTGAACGACACCATCGAGATGCGCTCACCCGCCCGCTACCGGCGCGACCTGCTGGAACTGGTGGTGACGGCGCGGGCGCTCGGGCCGGTCCCGGTGCTGCTGGCCGGCGTCCCGCCGCTCGCCGCGTTCCCGTCGCTGCCGCAGCCGTTGCGCCTCGTGCTGGGCCTGCGGGGTGAGGCGCTGGACGCGGCGGCGGCGACGCTCGCGGGGCTGCCGGGTGTCACCCACTGCCCGGTGCCGCGTGAGGTGGTCGACCCGGAGCTGTTCGCGGCGGACGGGTTCCACCCCGGACCGGCCGGCTACCGGCTGTGGGCGGACAAGCTGGCGGAGGCCGTCGCATTGGGCTGATCGGGTGAAACCAGCCGCCGCCGACCAGGTGCTTTGGAAAAACTTCTGTCGCTGTGTATCTGGCGAGGACCTCCCCGCGTCATAGGGGGCGTTGGCTGGTTGCACACCGACTGGAGGAACGCATGAGCTCTCCCCGGCCCTTCGCCGAGGAAATCCGCGCCGTGCGCGATTCCCTTGCCACGATGGGGGATCCGTGGCAGGCGGGGGAGACGGTGCTCAGCCGGCTGGCGGGCGAGTCGCGCAGGGTGCGACTGGGGGTGCCGGCCCCGAGCGCGGCCGAAGTGGAAGCCCGGGCCGAGTTGCCGGGGCGGATGCTCGAGGTCGCGCTCGGGGCCGCCGGCCAGCCGTGCACCGCGCTGCACGCGCCGGGCAGCACGCTGCCCGCCAAGTTCGACCTCCGCGACGTGTGCGGCCGCAGCTACGTCACGCCGGTGAAGGACCAGGGGGAATCGGGGTCCTGCAGCGCGTTCGGCACCATCGCGGCGCTCGAGGGGACCGCCGCGTACACGCGCCGCAACACCGGCATGCGGCTCGACCTGTCGGAGGCGCACCTGTTCTTCGGGTTCGCGCCGGGACACCGCAAGCCGGGTGACACCGGGTCCTGGCCGGACGACCTGATGGGGGACTGCGCGTCCAAGGGAGTCACCTTCGAGGACTACTGGCCCTACTCGGACGAGGGCACCGGCGCGCTGCACCCGAACTGGGTGAACCGCGTCGCGCGTGCGGAAGGCGTCGTCGACCTGACCCAGGACCCGGCCGCGATCAAGCACCACATCTACGGCTACGGCCCGGTCACCGCGTGCATGGTGATCTACGACGACTTCTTCCACTACACCGGCGGCATCTACCGCGCCACCACGACCGAGAGCAACGGCGGGCACTGCGTCGCGCTCATCGGCTGGGACGACGAGCAGAACTGCTGGATCGGCAAGAACTCCTGGGGCACCGACTGGGGCGAGGGCGGGTTCTTCCGGATCGCCTACGGCGAGGCCTTCATCGAGGACTACCCGGAACCGCGGCCGACGACCCTCGGCTGCACCGGGGTCACCCTGCGCGCGTGGCTACCGCCGCAGCGCGCGCTGCGCCTGTTCTCGGCCGGTGCCGGTGAATGGGTGTGCCTGGAGCAGCTGGGCTGGGTCCGGCTCGCGGGGGACGCCGCGGGCGTGAGCCGTCAGCTCGCGCTGCTCGCCGAGGCTCGGGCGGGCGGGCATCCCGTCAGCCCGTTCCTCGACCAGGGCGTGCTGACCAAGGTTGCCACCACCTACTGATGGGGAGCGAAGCATGACCACGAGCAAGAGCGAGACGCCGGACACCGGCCCGCAGGACGACCCGAACGCCGAACTCGCCGAACTGACCAGGGAGACGCCCGGCTCCGACGGCCCGGCCGGCGTCTACGACCCGAATACGCCGCCGCCGACGGGGGTTTACGACCCGAACACGCCGCCGCCGACGGGGGTTTACGACCCCAATACGCCGCCGCCGACGGGGGTCTACGACCCGAACACGCCGCCGCCGACGGGGGTTTACGACCCCAATACGCCGCCGCCGACCGGTGTCTACGACCCCAATACGCCGCCGCCGACCGGTGTCTACGACCCCAACACGCCGCCGCCGACCGGTGTCTACGACCCCAACACGCCGCCCCCGAGCGGGGTCTACGACCCGAACACCCCGCCGAACGGCAACGGCACGCCGGCCCACCCCGCGCCGCAGGCGCAGGGTGTCTGGGTGCACAACCGGCAGGTCGCGCGGCTGTGGTCGACGAGCGCCAACCCGGGCGTCTGGGTGGACATCGCGGGCCTGGGCTGGAAGCGGCTCGCCGCCACCGCGGACGGGCGCAGCTCCCTGACAACGCTGGCACTGCTGGCCCGCAACCACGGGCTGCCGGTGTCCTTCCACGAGAACGCCGCCGGGCAGATCGACCAGATCCTGGTCTGACGACGGCACGCAGACCGGCGGTGGCCGGCAGCCGAGGGGGCCGCCGGCCACCGCCACCCTGGGGAGCTTCCAGTGACACAGATCCGGCTCGCGCAGGCGGATTCGGGGGAGACGGCGCGGCTCCACGTGGGGGACACGGTGGAGCTGCGCCTGCCGGAGGTCCGCGCGTCGGGTTACCGGTGGCGCTGGCGGTTGCCGGACGCGGTCCGCGTGGTGGCGGACGAGCACGTCCGGTCCAGGGAGGTGGCCCACGGGGAGGGGCCACCGGGCGAGGGGGGTGTGCGCCGGCTGGCGCTCGACGTCGTCGAGCCCGGCCGGCACCTGCTCCAGGCGGAGCTGGCGCGGCCGTGGGAGGTGGAGCCGCGCCGCTCCGTCACGTTCGTGCTCGCCGTGACTGCTCCAAACGAGTGATGTTGTGTATCTGGCGTCCGCCTTCGTGCTCTGCACGGTGACGGAGCCGGAGATACTGCCTAGCGCTGACCCGAGGAGAACCACGCGAAGTGGGGGCGAACGCGGTGACGGAAGCGAGGACCGCCGAGGCGGATCCGTCCTGGGAGGGACTCCGCGGACCGGAGCTGTTCGAGGCGTGCCTGGCCGCGGCGCGGGCGGGGGACAAACGCGCGCTGAACCGGCTGGTCGCCGAGCTGACCCCGCTGGTGTGGAACGTGGCGCGCGGCCAGGGGCTGGACAGCCACTCGGCCGAGGACGTGGTGCAGACCGTGTGGCTGGCGCTGGTCAGCCACCTCGACCGGCTGCGTGAGCCGAAGGCGCTCGCCGGCTGGCTGGTCGTCACCGCCCGGCACGAATCGCAGCGTGTGCGCGGGCGGAAACCGCCGCCGGTGCCGTTGACCGACGAACTGGCCGAGACCGTGGCGAGCACCGAGCCCGCGCCCGAGGCCGAGGTGCTGCGCACCGAGCGTGACCAGCGGCTCTGGCGTGCCTTCCGCAGGCTTCCGCAGCGGTGCCAGGAACTGCTGCGGCTCACCGTGCTCGCCGGTCGCGCCGAGTACCGGCTCGTCGCCGAAGCGCTGCAGATGCCGCGCGGCAGCATCGGACCCAACCGCGGCCGCTGCCTGAAGACGATGCGCGAACTGCTGGACATCGAAGGGGGCAGCGTATGAACGACAATCTGCCAGGGGGTGGGGCGCACCCCGGCGACGAAGACCTGCTGGCCGATCTGGGCCGGGTGCTGGCCGCGGTCGACCCGCCCCCGGACGGCCTGGTGGAGCGCGTGCAGTTCGCCCTCGAACTGGAGAACCTCGACTTCGAGATCGCCCAGTGGGAGCGGGCCGACCCGGCGCTGGCCGGCGTCCGCAGCATCACCGACGAGGGCACGATCACGTTCACGGTCAGCGATCTCACGGTGATGATCAACCTGACCAGGGTCGGGCACTGCCACCGCATCGACGGCTGGCTGGTGCCCGCCGCCGCGCACGGGGTCGAGGTGCGGGTGGCCGAGCACGGCTCGTCGTCGACGGTGGCCGACGAGGGCGGCCGGTTCGTGCTCGACGACGTGCCGCGCGGCACCACGCAGATCGTGATCTCGGTCGGCGGGGCCAGCAGCCGCCGCACCGTCGTCACGCCCGCGGTCGTCCTCTGACCGGCTGCTCCCCCCGGCCCGCGGATGTGCTCAGATAGACCACGTGTCAGCTCAGCGTGAGTCCCGGCGTGCGCTGGGCCGGGCATCGGCGCTGCGCGGGCGGGCGGCGGACGCGGCGGGCAACTTCCGCAACGTGGAGGCGGTGCGGCTGTTCAACCGCGCGTTGCGGGTGCTCGCGGACGGGCCGGACGACGTCGAGTGGATCACCCTGCGGGCACGGGTCCTGCTCGGCCTCGCGATGTCGGAGGCCGAGACCGGTTCGGCGGCGGCCGGCCTGCGCCACCTCGACGACGCCCTGCGGCTGACCGATCGGCTGCCGCCCGGGCCGCCACAGCGGGTCCTGCGTGCGCTGGTCGGCGCCCAGCGCGCGCTGGTGCTCGGCCGGATCGGCCGGTTGTCCGAAGCGCTGGCGCTGTTCGACGAGATCCTGCCGGTGCTGGAAAACGAGGCCGCCGACAACGCGCTGTCGCTGACCCGCAACCTGATGAACCGCGCCAACATCAACGTCGAGCTGCAGCGGCCCGCGGCGGCGCTGGCGGACCTGCGCCGCTGCCTCGAACTGGCCACCGAGCACGGCCTGACCCGGCTGGAGGGCAAGGTCCGGCACCTGCTGGGCGAGCAGGGGCAGCTCCTCGGCGACATCCCCGGCGCGTTGCGGCACTACGAGCAGGCCGCGCGGATCTACGAGGACGCCGCTCCCGGCTGGCTCGCCCGGCTGCGCGTCGACCAGGCCAGGGCGCTGCTCGTCGCCGGTCTGGCCGAGGACGCGGCGCGGCACCTCGACGAGGTGCTGCCCGAGCTGTATGCGACCCGCAACGTGCAGGACATCGCCGAGGCCGAGGTCGCCCGCGCCGCGGCCGCGATCCTCGACAACGACCACGGCCGGGCCCGCGAGCTGGCCGAGCTCGCGCGGCGGCGGTTCCTCCGGCGCGGCAACGAACGCTGGGCCGCGGTCGCCGCGCTGACCCGGCTGCGTGCCGACGCCACCGAGGTCCTCGGCGGCACGCGCCGCCCGCCGGCGCGGCTCGTCACGGGTCTCACCGGGCACGCCGACCGCCTCGCGGAACTGGGGCTGCGGGACGAAGCGGCGGTGGCCCGGCTGCTCGCGGTGCGGCTGCTGCTCCGCCGTGGGGACGTCGGCGCGGCCGAGGAGCTGCTCGCGCGGGTGCCGAGGCCGCGCCGCACCACGCCCATCGACCACGTCATGCTGCTCCGGCTGTGCCGGGCCGAACTCGCCGTGGCGACGGGCCGTCCGCGTGCGGCGCTGGCGCAGGCGCGCAGCGGCTTCGCCGAGCTGAGCCGCGTGCGCGACCGGATGGGCGGGCTGGACCTGGTGTGCGGGACCGCGGTGCACGGCCAGGAGCTGGGCCGTCTCGCGGTGGGGCTGGTGCTCGGCACGACCCGCGGCCACGCCGGCGCGCGCAGGCTGTTCGCCTGGCAGGAGCGGACGCGCGCGCAGGTCTACCGGTACGAGCCGCTGCCCGCGATCGACGATCCGGTGCTCGCCCGGCTCATCACCGAGATGCGGCAGGTGCAGCGGCTCGCGCAGCAGAACCGCCTCGACGGCAGGCCGGTGGCGGCGCTGGAGCAGCGCTACACCCGGCTGCAGCGGGAGGCTGGCCGCCTCGGCTGGTACACCAGCCCGTGGGGCAGGCCGCGCCCGGTCAGCTCACCCGAGGAGGTGGCCACCGAGCTGGGCGACCGCGTGCTTGTCAGCCTGATCGGCCAGGACGGCGAGCTGTCCGCGGTGGTCGTGCGGGACGGCCGGTTCCGGCTGGTGCGGCTGGGCGGGCTGGACGAGGTCGTGGAGATCACCAAGCAGCTGCACGCCGACCTGAACGCGCTGGCCCCGGACCACCTGCCGCCGCCACTGGTCGCGGCCGTCACGGCGTCCGCGGAGAAGCGCGCCCGGCTGCTCGACGAGCGGGTGGTGCGGCCGCTCGCGGACGCGATCGGCGACCGGGAGCTGGTGATCGTGCCGACGGGGCCGCTGTACGCGCTGCCGTGGCCGGCGCTGCCGTCGTTGCGTGGCCGTCCGCTGTCGATCGCGCCGTCGGCGACCGCGTGGGTGACCGCGATGCGCCGCGAGCTGATCGACCCGGTCGTGCTGGTCGGCGGGCCGGACGTGCCCGGCGCGATCGGCGAGGTGCGGCAGCTGCGCGCGGTCTACCCGTCGGCGACGCTGGTCGACGGCCCGGCGGCGACCAGTTCGGCGGTGCTGGAAGCGCTCGACGGGTCGGGCCTGGCGCACCTGGTCGCGCACGGCGCGCACGAACCGGCGAACGCGTTGTTCTCGCGGCTGGAACTGGTCGACGGGCCGCTGTTCGCGCACGAGACCGCGCGGCTGCGGCGCCCGCCGGATCGGGTGGTGCTGGCCTCGTGCGAGCTGGCGATGAGCCACATCCGGCCCGGCGAGGAGGCGCTGGGGTTCGCCGGCGCGCTGCTGGCGAGCGGGTCCCGCACGATCGTGGGTGCGATCGCGCGGGTGGGCGACCGGGCGGCGGCGGAGGCGATGACCGACCTGCACCAGCGGCTCGCGTCCGGGATCTCCCCGGCGCTGGCGCTGGCGCACGCGACCGCCGCCGATCCGCTGCGCCGCCCGTTCCTCTGCCTCGGCGCCGGTTAGCGCTCGGCGGCCTTGACCAGCTTCGCGGACAGGAACTTGATCGCCCCCGCGAGCGCGGCGCGCACGACCGGCCCGGTGCCGGGGATCTTCTCCTGGAACGACCCGCGCCAGGTCAGCCGCGTGCCGGTGCCGTTGGGCTCGAAGGTCACCTCGCCGCGGTAGTCGCGAACCGGCGCCGGCTCGGCGAAGGTGTAGACGTGGCGGCGGTCCTGCTCGTACTCGAGCGTCTCCTCACGCATGAGCAGCGGCCACGCGCCGACGGCCCGGATCGCGCCCACCCCGCCTGCCGGATCGGCCCACCGGTCCCAGCGGGACACGACGATGAGCGGTTTCGCCCAGTCGGACCAGCGGGCGCCGTCGGTCTCCAGCCGGAAGAGGGTCGCGGGCGGCGCGCTGCTGGTGCGGGTGACCTCGAAGGAGAACGTCCTGGCGGGCATCGGTGACCTTTCCGCTCGGGTAGGGGTTACCGAGCAGTAAACCAGGGGCTTACCGGATGCGGGGGGCCTGACCTTGGGGTTTCATGGATTCATGGGCATCGACTTCAACGAGATCAAGAAAAAGGCGCAAGAGGCGCTCGGCCACAACGCCGGCAAGATCGAACAAGGCCTGGACAAGGCGAGCGGCTTCGCCAAGTCGAAGTTCGGCCAGCACTCCAGCAAGATCGACAACGTCACGTCGAAGGCGAAGGACTTCCTGCACAAGCAGTCCGGCGGCGGGCACGGCGAGCCCGGTCCGCAGGGCGGCCCCGGACCGGCCGGACCCCAGACCGGACCCCAGAGCGGACCCGAGACCGGACCCCAGAGCGGCCCGACCGGACCGACGGGACCGACCAGCCAGCCGTAACCGTTACGGCACCTCGCCGATGGCGGTGTCCTCGGTGAGGGAAGTGATGCGGCCGCCGCGCTCGCCGAGCGCACGCAGGCCGTCCCGGGCGTCCGGCGCGCCCAGAGCGACGCGGACGCCCGACAGCGTGGCCTGCCTGGCGGCCGCAAGCGCTTGCGCGCCCTGGTGACCCGAGTCGATGCTGACGGCGAGGCCGCCGGTCGAGGCCAGCGACCCGCGCAGGGCGCCCAGCCGGCCGAGGGCTTCGTCGATCACCGGCAGCAGCGCTTCGCGGTTGCCCTCGGTCATCGCGCGCACCAGCGCCGGCCGGGTGGCGGCCACGCGGGTGCCGTCGGTGTAGGAGCCGGCGGCCAGCGCCATCGCGACCGGCCCGCCGTCCGCCCCCACGGCCGCGAGAACCGCGGCCAGCAGGTGCGGCAGGTGGGAGATCCGGGCGACCGCCTCGTCGTGCGTGGCCGCGGTCAGCGGAACCACGTGCGAGCCGAGGTCGATCGCCAGCCGGGCCACCTCGGCCCACGCGCCGAGATCGGTGTCGTCCTCGACGCACACCACCCACGCCGCGCCGCCGAACAGCGCGGCGTTGCCGGCCCGCCAGCCGGACTCGGCGGTGCCCGCCATCGGGTGCCCGCCGACATATCGGGCGTTCGGCGCGAACGCCCGCGCGGCCGTCAGCACACCCGTCTTCACGCTGGTCACGTCGGTGAGCAGGCACGACGGCGCGCACACGTCGACCGTCCGCAGCACCTCCTCGACGGCGGTCAGCGGCACGGCCAGCACCACCAGCGCGTCCCGGTCGGCGGCCCGCCGCAGCGCGGCTTCCACGTCGGTCGAGGCGTCGAACCCGTCGGCGGCCGCCGCCTCGGCGTCGGCCGCCGAAGTCGTCGCGCCCCACACCTCGCGCCCCACCGCCGCGGCCGCGCGCAGCACCGAGCCGCCGATCAACCCGAGCCCGATCACGCATACGTCTCGCACGGGGCGTCATCCTGCCAGGGCGTCGAGGGCGAAGGCCGCGTACATCGCGACACCCGCCGGGAAAGCGCCTTCGTGGTGGCGCACGCGGTTGGAGTGGTTGGTCGGCGCCTCCGCCGGGTCGACCTCCGGCGGGCACGCGCCGAGGAACGCGAACGCGCCCGGAACCCGCTGCAGCACGTACGAGAAGTCCTCGGCACCCATGATCGGGTCGGCCATCAGCTCCGCGCGGCCGAGCACGCGCTGGGCGAGGTCCAGCACCCGCAGCGCCTGGTCCGGGTCGTTCACGGTGACCGGGTAGCCGGGCTCGATGTCGGCCAGCACGCGGCAGCCGTGCGCCTCGCCGACCGCTTCGCACACCTTCGGCAGCTCGGCCTTCACCAGCGCGCGGGTGGACTCGGACAGCGTGCGGATCGTGCCCGCGACCTCCGCTGTCTCCGGGATGATGTTGGTCGTCGTACCGGCCTGGATGCGGGTCACCGACACCACCGCCGGGTCGAACACGCTGACCCGCCGCGTCACCATCGTCTGCAGGGCGCCGACCATCGCCGCGGCCGCCGGCACCGGGTCGATCGCGTTGTGCGGGCTGGACCCGTGCCCGCCCTTGCCGGTGACCTGGACCGTGAACGTGTCGTTCGAGGCCATCAGCGGTCCCGGCCGAGTGGTGATCAGCCCGGACTCGACGTGGGACAGCAGGTGGATGCCGAAGGCCTTCTCGGCCCGCGAGCCGGCGGCGTCCAGCACGCCTTCGTGGATCATGTGCCGCGCGCCGTGGTAGCCCTCCTCGCCCGGCTGGAACATGAACACGACCGACCCGGCCAGCTCGTGCCGGTGGGCCGCGAGCAGCCGCGCGGCGGAGGCGAGCATCGCGGTGTGGCCGTCGTGGCCGCACGCGTGCATGGCCCCGTCCACTTCGGAGGCGAACTCCAGCCCGGTGTCCTCCTGCAGCGGCAGCGCGTCCATGTCCCCGCGCAGCAGCACCGCGGGCCCATCCTGCGCGCCGCGCAGCACGGCGGTCAGCGCGGAGGTCGACTTCCCCTCGACGATCTCCAGCGGGAGGCCCTCCAGCGCCCGCCGGACGGCGGCCTGCGTGTGCGGCAGGTGGAGGCCCTGCTCCGGCCTCCGGTGGATCTCACGGCGCAGCGCGACGGTGGCCGGTTGCAGAGCCTCGGCCTCGGAGAGCAACGCGGCGAGCCGGGTGTCCGGCAAAGGGGGCAACTCCGTGGGTCCCGTCATCTTCCGATCCTCGCAGAGCGACTGCACCGATGATCCGTCCAGGTATACGGTGTGCGCTATGTCGGTGAAGGAGCCGGTTGCGGGATTCGCGGTGGCCGTGGTCCGGGAGGACGGCAAGTGGCGCTGCAGCGCGCTCGACGCCGGCGCACTCACGGGGTTGGACGCCGCCATCACCGAGCTGGCCAAGTTGCGGTCCACCGGGGCCGTGTTCGGCCTGCTCGCGGTGGACGACGAGTTCTTCGTGATCGTGCGGCCGAGCCCGCGCGGACCGTCCCTGCTGCTCTCGGACGCGGCGGCGGCGCTGGACTACGACATCGCCGCCGACGTGCTCGACGTGCTGCGGGTCGATCCGCCGGACGAGGAGGACGACTCCATCTGGCCGGAGGGCGACCTCGACATCCTCGCCGACGTCGGCCTGCCCGGGCCCGAGCTCGAGGTGATCGCGGGCGAGGTCGACCTCTACCCGGACGAGCAGCTGCAGATGATCGCGCAGCGCTGCGGGTTCGGTGGCGAGTTCACCGCGCTGCTCGACGAGATCTGACGTGTCCGACGCCGACCTGGTGTCCGTGGCGCTGGCCGCGGCGCGGGAGGCCGGCCCGGACGTGCCGATCGGCGCCGCCGTGTTCGCACCCGACGGCCGCCTGCTCGCCAGCGCCCACAACGCCCGCGAGGAGCTGGGCGACCCGACGGCGCACGCCGAGGTCATCGCGCTGCGGGAGGCGGCCCGCGAGTTCGGCGACGGCTGGCGGCTGGACGGCTGCACGCTCGCGGTGACGGTCGAGCCGTGCACGATGTGCGCCGGGGCGCTGGTGCTCGCGCGCGTGGCCCGGGTCGTGTTCGGGGCGTGGGAGCCGCGCACCGGGGCGGTCGGTTCGCTGTGGGACGTGGTGCGCGACCGGCGGCTCAACCACCGGCCGGAGGTGCGCGGCGGGGTCCTGGAGGCCGAGTGCGCCGCGCTGCTCGCCGAGTTCTTCACCGGTCACCGGGACGTGTGACGCCGCGCGAGGCGGGGTAGCCCTCAGTCGACCGCGTCGAAGGAGGGTCGATGAACGTCGTGAAGAACCGGATGACGAGCCGGTCCCGCCAGGCCAAGGGCGGGGCGCGGGAGCTGTTCGGCCGCCTCACCGGCAACCGCCGCCACCAGAGCGCCGGTCGTGCCGAGCGGATCCGCGGTGTCGTGCGCGAGACGACGACCGAGGTGGCGGACTGGGCGGCCACCGCCGCGCGGGACGCGCAGCGCCGCTTCCGCTCCAGGTGAGGAGTGCCTGCAAGCCGCTCTTGGGCGTCTAGTAACCTAGTCGGCGGTAGCGTGTCCGAGCGGCCGAAGGAGCACGACTCGAAATCGTGTGACGGTTGACCCCGTCCGTGGGTTCAAATCCCACCGCTACCGCCGGATCGAACGCCGGGTCTCCCCAGGGAGGCCCGGCGTTCGTCGTTTCCGCTACCGCACGTCCACGGTGGTCTCGGCCGCGGCGGCGCCGTTCGCGGACAGGGTCAGGGTGGCGGTGCCGAAGGTGACGTCGAGGACCTTCGCCGCCCAGATCGGGTTCGGGCAGGCAGGCACGGGTCCGACGCCCACCGCTGTGCTCGTGAGCTGGAAGGCGGACCGCCCGTGGTGCGGGGTCTGCTGCCGCCCGCTGGTAGCCGTGACCTCGACCTCGGTGTCCTGCCCGGTGACCCGGTGCCCGGCCGGGTTGACGCACTCCACCCAGGCGGTGCCGGTCGCCTTGGCGGTGATCTCGAAGGTCGTGCCGCCGAGGCCGGCCACCTCGCCGGTGCACTCGAAGCCGGCGCCGGTGTCGCTGCAGGCCGCGCTGCCGGTGACGAAGTGACCGTTGTCCGCCTGCGCCGGCGCGGCGAGCGCCGCGACGGCGAGCGCGCCCGCGAGGACGCCGAGCATCCGCCTCATCTGCTTGCCTTTCGGAATGGTCGGGGAGCCCAGTCTCGGCTCGCCCGGCCCCCGGCGGCAGCGCGCTCACGCGGACGGGTGGCACGGTTCGCCCGCTGGAGTGCCCGCAGACGATCCGTACCGGCCGCTCCCCGCCTGCGGGAACAGCCCGCCGGCGTGCGCGGGATCCGCCAGCGCCAGGTCGTAGGTTCACCCTCTTGGTCACTTCTTCTGCTGGGGGTACCCGATGAGACTGCTCAACGTCCGCACCCTGTCCGCGGCGGCGGCTGTCGCGGCCGCCGGCGTGCTGGTGCCGGCCGGCACCGCGGCCGCCATGCCCGACCCGCCGGGCGACAGCTGGGACCACACCTTCACGGCCCCCGGCGTCACCGTCTACGTCGAGGAGTACGGCGACCGGATCTCCGTCTGCGACAGCGCGGCGAACGGCTCCAGCGCGCAGGTCAACGTCTGGGCTGACGGCGGGTGGCGTTACAAGGCCGTCGCCAGTGGCGGTTTCGGGAGCTGCGTGACGCACTCGGCGAGCGAGGGCGGTGCCTACAACCTGCCGGAGGGCGCGTTCATCGAGCTCTACTACAAGGGCGTCAGCACCGGTTACGCAACCAGGAGCACGTACGTCAACGACCACTGAGGCACCCTCCGTAGGTCGTAGGCCGGGCGGACGAACCGTTACCGGTTGTTGCCGCTGAGTCTTCCTTCGTCTCACCTCATAGAGGGAAGATGCCTCGACTGTTGATCAGACGAGGGGACTCAGGGTGACGACCAGTCGAAGAATCGGCGTGCTCGCCGCTGCTGCTCTGGCGGGCGCGACCGTCGCCGCCGCACCCGCGTCGGCGGCGAGCCAGGACGTCGTGATCGCCGAGGTCTACGGCGGTGGTGGCAACAGCGGCGCCACGCTGACCAGCGACTTCATCGAGATCGCCACGGTGGGCGGCAGCTTCGCCCTGGACGGCTGGAGCGTGCAGTACCTGCCCGGCTCGCCCAGCGCGTCGAGCAGGTGGCAGGTGACCGCGCTGACCGGCTCCGTCGCGGCGGGCGGCCGGTACCTGGTAGCCGAGGCCACCGGATCGGGTGGCACGGTCTCGCTGCCCACCGCCGACGCCGCCGGATCGATCTCGATGGCCGCGGGGTCCGGCACGGTCGCCCTCGTCCAGGGCACCACTGCCCTCACCTGCCTCACCGCGGCCGACTGCGCCGCCGACCCGCGGGTCCGCGACCTCGTCGGATACGGCTCGGCGACCGTCCGCGAAGGCAGCCCGGCGCCCGCGCCGAGCAACACCACCTCGGTCGCGCGCGCGACGCTGACCGACACCGACAACAACTCCACCGACTTCGCGGCAGGCGCCCCGACCCCGGTCAACACCAAGGGCGAGACCACCGGCGGCGACGCGGGCGGCACCCCGGCCAAGATCCACGACATCCAGGGCACGACCCGGCTGTCGCCCCTGGCAGGCAAGAAGGTCACCGACGTGACCGGGGTCGTCACCGCGCTGCGCACCTTCGGCTCCGCGCGCGGGTTCTGGATGACCGATCCGCGGCCCGACGCCGACCCGCGCACCAGCGAGGGCGTGCTGGTGTTCACCGGCTCGACCACGCCCGCGGTGGCCGTCGGCGACGCGGTCACGGTGTCCGGCACCGTCGCCGAGTACTACCCGGACAGCCAGACCGGCTCGATCTACCAGTCCACTACCGAGATCACTGGTCCGAAGTGGACTGTTCAGTCGAGTGGCAACCCGCTGCCGGCCGCGACCGCGATCACGCCGGCCACCGTGCCCGGCACCCTCGCCCCGAACGCCGGCGGCAACACCGAAGCCCTGCCGCTGGAGCCGGCGAAGTACTCGCTGGACTTCTGGGAGTCGCACGAGGGCGAGGTCGTCAGCGTGCAGGACGTCCGCGTGGTCGGGCCGTCCACCGAGTACTACGAGCTGTACGTGACCACCAAGCCGCGGGAGAACCGGACCGACCGCGGCGGCACGATCTACACCGGCTACGACAGCCCGAACACCGGCATCCTCAAGATCGAGTCGCTGATCCCGTTCGCGCAGCGCCCGTTCCCGCAGGCGAACACCGGCGACACGCTGACCGGCCTCACCGCGGGCCCGGTCGAGTACGACAGCTTCGGCGGGTACACGCTGCAGGCCACCACACTGGGCGAGGTCAAGGACGGCGGCATCCAGCGCGAGGTGACGCGCAAGCAGTCGCCGAGCGAGCTGGCCGTGGCCACCTACAACGTCGAGAACCTGTCCGCCGTGGACGACCAGGCCAAGTTCGACCAGCTGGCGCGCGGCGTCGTGGAGAACCTGGCGTCACCGGACATCGTGACGCTGGAGGAGATCCAGGACAACAACGGCCCCGAGGGCGAGGGCGACGGCGTGGTGGCCGCCGACCAGACGCTGAAGCGGTTCACCGACGCGATCGCCGCCGCGGGCGGGCCGCGTTACGAGTGGCGGCAGATCGACCCGCAGGACCTCACCGACGGCGGCGAGCCGGGCGGCAACATCCGCGTCGGGTTCCTGTTCAACCCGCGCCGGGTGTCCTTCGTGGACCGTCCGGGCGGCGACGCGACCACCGCGGTGTCCGTGGTGAAGGAGCGCGGCAAGCCGCACCTGTCGGTGTCGCCGGGGCGTGTCGACCCGGGCAACCCGGCGTGGGCGAACAGCCGCAAGCCGCTGGCCGGGGAGTTCGTCTTCCACGGCCACACGGTGTTCGTGATCGCCAACCACTTCAACTCGAAGGGCGGCGACCAGCCGACGCACGGCCGGTACCAGCCGCCGACGCGGAGTTCGGAGGTGCAGCGCGGGCAGCAGGCGCAGGTGCTGCGCGGGTTCGTCGACGAGCTGCTGAAGGCGGATCCCTTGGCGGACGTCATCGTGGCCGGCGACCTGAACGACTACCAGTTCTCGCCCGCGCTGAAGACGCTCACCGCGGGCGGCGCGCTGACCGACCAGATCGACCGGCTGCCCGCCGACGAGCGGTACAGCTACGTCTACGAGGGCAACTCGCAGGTGCTGGACCACATCCTGACCTCGCGGGCGCTGTGGTGGGTCGACTACGACGTGGTGCACATCAACGCCGAGTTCGCCGAGCAGGCGAGCGACCACGACCCGCAGATCATCCGGTACCGCCCGACCCTCTGACGCCGGGGCCGCCGTCGCCCTCCCGGGCGGCGGCGGTCAGCGGTGTAGCTGGCGGGCCCGGCGTTGGGCGGCGCGGGCGGCCTGCAGCATCGCCTCGGCCAGGTCCGACGGCTTCACGTGCTCGAAGAGGGCGGAGTTGATCGCGACTTCGAGGACCTCCCCGTTGCCGGCGACCCCGACCTCGACCAGACCCCAGTCGTCCTGGGCGGTGACGACCTGCTGGGCGGCCTGACGCCGCCGGGCGGCCTGGCGCTCCTCCACGGCCTCGGACTGGGTGGTCAACTCGCGGTTCACCGGATCCTCTTCCTCTCACCTGGCTGCTACGACGTGACCGACTCCCCACCGGTTCCGTGGGGAACCAACCACAGGCGCGCAACGTCGGAAAGATCATGAACTGGGTACGCGCGACCGTCGACCACCTCTCCCGCCGCGAGGTCTCACCCGTGGTGCCGGCGACCCTGCGCGGCGACCTGAGCTGGGCGCGGGCGTACGTCCGCCGCGAGATGCCGAAGCCGGACACCCCGGAGCCGGAGAGCTGGCTCCGCCCGGCGAACTAGGAAGTGTCCTGTAAGTCATCGGAGCCAGAGGATGATGGCGGCGATGGTGAGTTCGGCTTGGTAGTAGGCGGCGCGTTTGGCGTAGCGGGTGGCTAGGTCGCGGAACTGTTTGAGCCGGTTGAGCGATGCCGTCGAGCAGTGGCAGTTGTGGGTTGTCGCCGGCGTGGCCGCCGGTGAGCAGCACCCGCATCGGCAGCCCGCGGCCATCGACGGCGAGGTGGATTGTGGTGCTCAGTCCTCCGCGGGAGCGTCCGAGTCCTTTCCCGTCGACCGCGAGCGCCTCGACGCCGGGGGCGCAGCCCCCCTTTTTTCCGGGCGCCAGCAGAATGCTGGTGCGCCCGGACCACGCTCGAATCAACCGAGATGACCCACGCGACCTCGCCGACCGAGGTGTCCTTGACGATCGCCTCGTCCAGGATCTTCTGCCAGGTGCCGTCGGCGGTCCACAACCGCAACCGCTCGTGCGCGGTCTTCCACGGCCCATACTGTTCGGGCAGGTCACGCCACGGAGCGCCGGTGCGTAGCTTCCACAGAATCGCGTCGAGCACCTGCCGGTGATCCCGCCACCGCCGACCCCGACCCGACACCGGCAACAACGGCTCGATCCGAGCCCACGCCCGATCCATCACCTCACCCCGACCCAAGATCAAACCAGAACCGCAGCTAGATCAATTACAGGACGCGAACTAGTCGCAGCGCTCGGCAGAGTGGGCGCCGGCCACCGACGAGCGGCAGCGCCCCGCGATCCGGCGCCGCACTGCTTGCCCCGCCGCCAGGATCCCGTGGTCGCCACCACGGCGTGCCGAGTGGTGCACCGCCGGCCGGCGGCGGCACCCACGCTCAGCGCCGCGCGCGCCACCCCAGCGACAGCACCGCGTCCACCAGCTCCTGGTAGGTCTCCTTGACCTCGCGCAGGTAAAGATCCAACCGTCCGGCGTACGCGTGTGGTGCGGGCGCCGGGTCGGCCCCGACCTCCAGCCACGGCAACCTGCTGACGTTGTCCTGCGCCATCCGCCACCAGTGCTGCGCGCCCTGCACCGTGCGGGCCTCGCGTTCCTTCGCCTCCGCCACGGCGGCCTCCGCGGCCGCGATCTCGGCGTCCAGCTCCTCGGCCCGCCGCCGCTCCCACGCCCGCAGCTCCTCGGCCGCCTTGCCGGCCAGCCCGACGATCTGCTTGTACTCCATCGCCGCGTTCATGCCTGGTGCTCCAGCCGGTCGAAGGGGATCATCACCTCGGGCGAGACGTGCGTGCTGCGGTCGAAGAACAGCGCCCGCCCCGGCCGCGGCGACCAGTGCACGACCTGCCCGGCCGCGAACTGGCTCAGCTCCGCGCCCTGCACGTCCAGCGCCGCCCACGCCCCGATGTCGTCGGTGCCGGCGAACCCGAGCGTGTCCTTCAGCCGCGCCGTGCTGCGCCACCACCCGATCGTGTGAGTGCCCTTGCCTGGTCCCTGCTTGAGAACCACCCGGAAGTGGTCCAGCCCGCTCTTGAGCTGACCGGGTTGCTTCTGCTCCAGGATCGGCAGCGCCGCGTCGACGCCGTACAGCAGCAGGATCCGCGCGTGCTCGGGCGGCTCCTCGGCGAGCTTGGCCATGTGCTCGCCCAGTTCGACGTCGCTCAGCCGCACCACGCGGTGCCCGTCCGACTCCAGCCCGTCGGCCAGCTCGCCGACCGCGGACGCGCACCGGTCGACCAGGCACGCCACCAGGAACTCCACCTCGTGCGGCGGGTACTGCTTCGCCAGCGACCGGGCGGCCGCGTCCATGATGGACAGTGCCTCGGCGATCGCGGTGCCCATGATCGCCAGGTTGCGGCCCGGCGCCCCGGTCAGCTCCACCGCGCACGCCGTGTCCTCGACGTCGATCGACTGGCCCAGCAGCGCCCGCGGCGGCCCGCCCGGCGTGAGCCCGGCGAACGCGGCCGAGTGCTCCAGCACCGGCGAGTGCGCGCCGTCGAACAGCCGCGGCCGCTGGTGCTCCTGGGCGTAGCGCTCCCACAGTTCCCGTTGCAGCGACGAGAAGATGTCCTTGCTGCTGGCGTCCGGCACGTGCGCGAGCTGGTTGCCGTGCGCGACACCCGAGTCGTGGTTGACCACCGCGTGCCACTTCGGCGCGGCAACGGCCGCGTTGTTGGTCTCGGCCAGCACGCGCCGCGCCTTGGGCATGGCGATGCGCAGCGTGCACTGCTCGAACACCGCCGGCTTGCCCCAGAACGCGTCGATGCCCGCGATGTCCTGGCTCGCCAGGATCAGGTGGATGCCCTGGGCGCGGCCACGGCGGGCGATGTCCTCCAGCAACGCGGTCGCCTGGTTGGTGACGCCGTCGCGGCCCGCGAACAGGTACTGGAACTCGTCGATCACCGCGACGATCCGCGGCCAGTGCCCGTCCGGGTCCTGCTGGCGCAGCCCGGCCAGGTCGGTGACCTCGTGCTCCTTGGCTGCGGCCGACCGGCGGCGCAGCTCGTCGGCGAGGAACCGCAGCAGCGCCAGGCCGAACTCGCGGTCGGTGTTGACGTTGACCCCGATCAGGCGCGCGTGCGGCAGCCAGCTCGCGTCGCGGCGGCCCGGCGCGAGCCCGGCGAAGGACACGCCCTCCTTGAAGTCCAGCAGGTACAGCGCGAGCTCGTCCGGCGGGTAGCGCGCGGCGAGGCTGCCGAGCAGGGCGTAGAGGAAGTTGGTCTTGCCCGAGCCGCTCGGGCCGCCGATCAGCGCGTGCGGGCTGGCGTCGCCGATGACGACCTCGACCGGATCGCCCTCGAAGAACCCGACCGGCGCCCGCAGTTCGCGCGCGGAGTTCTCCTGGCCCAGCTCGGCGGGCAGCAGGTCGCGGAACGACCGCGGGCCGCCCTGCTTCTCCACGATCGCGTCGGCCAGCCTGCTCGCCGCTGCGCTGACCTCGGCCGACGGGATCGGCGGGTCCAGGTCGACGACCAGGTTGGGCCCGGTCATGCTGGTCGCCGCGTGGTGCTCGTCGAGCATCCGGATGTTCTCGAACGCGCCGCCGAGGATCGTCGGGATGTCCACGGTGATCAGCGAGATCCCGGCGGCCAGCGCGGCGCCTGCGATGCGCTTGAGCTCCCGCAGCGGTTCCGGCGCCCACGTCTCGCCGTTGCCGAACAACACGACGATCCGCCACGGCTCGACGCGCTGCCCGAGCTGGTCCCGCAGGCCGCGCAGCGAGGTGTGGCCGGCCTGCATGGTGTGCGCGTGGATGCGGCGGATGTGCCCGGTCACCTCGTCGAGCAGGACGCCGAGCTGGTCCGGGTCGTACAACGTGACCGCGGACGTGCGGGACAGCGGGTACAGGTTGGGCAGCACGGCGGTCAGCTGCGCGACGTCCCACAGGTGGATCCGCACCGAGCCCAGCTCCATCGTGCTGAGCACGCGCAGCAGCAGGCCCTCGATGAGCGATTCGACGGCGGCCCGGCCGCGGACGGCCGTGGTGATCGCCAGGTGCGAGTCGTCCAGCAGTGGCACCACCACCGGGAACGGCCCGGAGTCGTCCATTGTGGACGAGCCGATGCGCCACAGCGGCGGCGGTTTCAGCGGTTCCCGGCCCGCACGGCCGAGCCACGCGCTGGGCGGCAGGCTCGCCGGCCCCGGCGCGACGCGCGCGACCAGGTCCCGCAGCCGCGCGGGCACCGTCGCGGCGTCGGTGTAGAACGCGGCGTGCTGCGCGTTGAGCTTGTCCCGCACCCCGGCCATCACCGGGCTGCGGAGCGCTGCGGTGAGCTCCTCGTCCCCGGCCGCGTTGTCGATGCCGACCCGCACGATCTGCTGCTCCAGTTGGAGCCGGGCCAGCTCGGTCTCGGCGATCTGGCGGCCCGCCTGCGCGGCGCCGAGCACCATGCCGAGCTTCTCGCGCATGGTGCCCAGTGCCGTCACGACCCGGCGTTTCTGCTCGTTGGCCTTCGCCATGGCGCGCCTACAGCCGGGCCAGGTAGGTGTTCACCAGATCGTCGGCGGCGCGCAGCCGGTCGGCGTCCTTGCCGAGCCGGTCGACCGCCGCCGCCAGCTCCGGTGGCACCCACGCGTCGGCCTGTTCATGGGCGTTCACGATCACTTCGCGCGCTTCGTCCAACAGCTCCACCGCACGGTTGGTGTGTTCGCTTGCCTCGGCCAGTTTCGCACGGAACGCGGTCAGCTGCGCCTGCAGTTCGGGGAGCGAGAACATCTAGAGGCGGGCGGCGTACGACTCGGCCGACGACACCGCCGCCTGGATGGTGTTCTGCTGACCGCTGATGCCCTGCAACGCCTCGGCGAGCATGCTGTTCGCCTGGGTCACCTCCGGCTGCGTGCTTCCCGAGGTGACCTGGCCCAGGATCTGCTGGGCCTCCTCGAGTGCCTGAGCGGCCTGCTGGAGGGCTGCGACGCTGGCGTTGCACTTCTCGTTCGCCATCGCGATCCCAGCGCGGATCTCTTCCACTCCGGCCATAGTGACGCGGGTTCTCCTCGAGCTAGCGGTTAGTACGGCCGCGTGTGCGGCCTGTCAACAAACTATCGGTAGAGCGGACCGGAGCATGAGCCTGGTCACTGGTGCATCCGGGTGAAGCGCGGAGCCGGTTCACACGGCCGTGTGCGCCCTGAACGCAGAACGCCGGGCCCCTGTGGGGTGCCCGGCGTCGTGCGAAGAGCGGAGGATACGGGATTCGAACCCGTGAGGGCT
This sequence comes from Amycolatopsis sp. ATCC 39116, assembly GCF_000231075.2. NCBI lineage: Bacteria > Bacillati > Actinomycetota > Actinomycetes > Pseudonocardiales > Pseudonocardiaceae > Amycolatopsis > Amycolatopsis sp. ATCC 39116. Next base: position 28,251 of record NZ_AFWY03000019.1, read on the forward strand.
GTTACACCCAACACGATTTCCAATCGTGCGCCTTAGGCCGCTCGGCCAATCCTCCGCTGAGAAGGGTACAGCAGGCCTCGGCGCGCTCCGCCTAGACCCGCTTCTGGCAGGTGTAGGCCCCGTAGACCCGGCCGGTGAACTGCACGTCCAGGACCTCGAACCCGGCGGCGTCCAGCATCGGCTCGAGCAGCCACCGGAAGGTGCTGTGCTCGGTCCGCACGTGTTCGGCCAGGTCGTCGCGGGTGTAGCCGGTCTCCGGATCGGTGGCCGCCTGGTCGAACCAGTCCCGCAGGGCCGATTCCGTCTCGCCCGGCTGGAAGTCGTAGATCAGGTCCCGCAGCCGCAGCAGCCCGTCCGGCCGGAGCATTCCGGCGATGCGGTGCAGCGCGATCGCCTTCCAGAAGTCCGGCAGCTGGTGCAGCGCGTGCCGGGTGAACACCGCGTCCGCCGGCTCGCCCCGGTGCTCGTAGGTGAGGAACCCGGCCTGGACGCACTCGACGTTCGGCAGCGCCGCGGACCGGATCACGGCGAGCATCGCCGGCGACACGTCGACCGCCACGACCCGCTCGAACTTCTTCGCGGCGGCCGTGGCGAAGCGTCCGGTGCCCGCTCCCAGGTCGACGACGGTGCGGCCGTCCAGCAGTGCGAGGTCCTCGGACGGGTCCGGCCGGCCCTGCTTGCGGTCGAAACCGGCGACGAAGCCGGGGTCGAGGTGTTCGGGCCCGGCATGGGCGAGCTCGTCGAGCATCCACGGTCCGGTCATGCCCCTGATTGTGTCGGCCGTGGCCAGCGGTTTTTCAGGCCGCTTCGGGCGGGGCGGCGAGGATCTCGCGGCCGGCCTCGGTCAGCCGCACGCCCACCCGCTGGCCGAGCAGGCCCGGCCGCGACGGGCACACGAACCCGGCGTGCGCGAGCAGGTGGGCCGTGACCTGGTCGCAGCAGGGGAGCCCGTCGATGAACAGGTCCGGCTCCGAGCTGCACGTCATCTCCGCGCGGCCGGCGCTCACGGCACGCAGCATCGCCATCGCGCGGCGGGAGAGGTTTCGTCGTTGTTCCATCGTCGCCCCCGTCAGGCCGACCGGGTGAGTGTCTCCCCGTCGTCGTCCGGGGCGGCGACGGGCGCGGACAGCGCGCAGATCTCCTCCACGACCTGGCGGTGCGCGGCGAGCGCCAGGTGACCGACCCCGGGCAGCACCACGTTGCGCACGTCGAGGTCGGGGTGTTCGATGCGGCCGTGGCGGCTGGGCAGCACCAGCTCGTCGCCGTCGCTGGAGAACGTGACGAACTTCGTCGCGACCTCCGGCGCCGGCCGGTCCAGCTCGGCCAGCAGATCGCTGCCCGGGCGCAGCTGGCGCGCCAGCGGGATCGGCGAGAACAGCCAGGCCGCGACCGTGCCGCCGTGCGGCGTGCCGACGGTGACCACGGTGCCGACCCGCTCGTGCCCGCCGAGCCGCTGCACGTAGTAGCGGGCGATGAGGCCGCCGAGGCTGTGGCCGACCAGGTCGAGCTTCGCCGCGCCGGTGACCTCGCACAGCTGCTCGATCTGCCCGGCCAGCCGCGCGGCGGCGGACCGGACGTCCCGCAGCAGCAGGCTGTAGCTGAACGAGACGACCGGCCCGGCGCCGCAGCGGTCGAGCGCGAGCTTCAGGTCGGTGAAGATCGCGGTGTTGTCGGCCAGACCGGGCAGCACCACCAGCGGGCGGCCCGATACCGGCGCCGGCAGGCTCCGGCGGACCGGGTGGATCGCCCAGCGCCGCCCGATGCCCGCCGGGTACCGGACCGCGTGCGTCACCACACTCGCGATCTCACCCGCGACCGTACGCAGAACCGTCATCGCACACCTCCCCGTCGAGGTGGTCGTCCACTTGCTGCGAGGTTAGCCGTGGGTACCGACATTTTCGTTTCGCCGCCCCGGTATCGGTTTCGTTTCGGCCCCGATCAGTGGAACAGGGCGAGCTTCCCGGCGACCTCGCGGGCGGCCGCGAGCAGGGTGCGCACGGTGCCCAGGTAGGTCTTGGCCTCCGAGGGCAGGATGTGGCTGTCCCGGCTGGTGGGCATGTCCAGTTCCCGCGCCCGCTGGCGGAGCAGCTCGATCTGCGAGAACTGGTGCCCGAACTGGGCCGCCACGGCCGTGCCGACCACCTGCTCCGGCGCGGACAGCGCGGGCCGCAGCCCCTGCCGGGCGAGCAGGCCCGAGCCGATCAGCTGCGCGGCCTTGGCCAGCAGCAGGAACGCCGAGTCCGGCGACACCTCCGCGAGGCGTTCGGCCGAGGAGATGTGCTTGGCCGCGAGGTCCAGGAACGGCTGCCCGTTGGCCGCGGGCCCGCCGACGAGGTCGAGGTGACCGGCCCGCACCAGCTGGATGACGACGTCGTGCCCGTTGAGGCCGACGCCGGAGGCCAGCGGCACCTGCCGGGGCGGGATGGGCGCGATCTCGACGACCGGGTGGCCCGGCCGCTGCCGCGGGATCTGCAGGCCGTCCAGACCACGCTCGGGCGCGGCGATCGAGAAGCTCACCGGGCGCTTGAGCCGCTGCTCGGCGCGCCGCGCGGCGGTGTGCAGGCCCTGCTCGTCGGCGGGTGCGCCGGGCTGCAGGGATACCAGCAGTTCGATGCTCTCCGGGGCCGGGCCCGGCAGGCCGGCGAACCGGTCCGCCCACACGCCGCCGACCAGGATGCGCAGCACGCCGCGCACGTTGCCGAACTCCTCGCCGAGGATCTGGGGGACGCCATAGGTGAGGCGCAGCAGTTCGGCGAGCGGGCGCGCGAGCGGCCCGTCCCCGGACGCGCGCATCAGGCGGATCGTGCCCTCGCGGCGGCTGGTGAGGATGCCGGCCTTCTCGAGGAGCTTGTTCTCCTTGTCCACGGAGGCGAGGGAGCTGCCGGAGTGCTCGGCCAGTTCGGTGAGGCTGAACGAGCGGTCCGGGTTCAGCAGCGTGGCCGCGAGGATGCCGGCTTGCACGCGCGACCGGAAGACCGGGAGGAGGGCCGGGGTGCCCTGCGCGCGGCGCGCGGGCCCGGGCGCGGCGGGCGCGTTGTCGGTGACGACGGCGTGCCCGAGCCGATTTCGCCGGCGGGCGGCCGCGGCCGCCTGGTCGAGCCGTTCCTGGGGCACCTGCAGGACGACGGACAGCCATCGTCGGGTGCCCAGCCGCGGGATCTGGTGCCCGCGTTCCCAACGGGCCACCAGATCACGCGTGACGGTCGGCCGCCCCGAAACGGTCGCCAGTTCGCGCGCCAGGGTGTACTGACTGAGCTTCCGCTCCCGCCGAGCGGCCCGGATCAGGTGCGAGATGGGCTGGTTCAGGTCCACTTCCATGATCTTCAGGGCTCCTAGTTCCGCCGATTGGGCCACGACCGTAGCTCCGCCCCTGGCCCCCGCACCGTACGTTTCGCGCACGCTTTCATCTGTTTTGCGCCCCCGGCGCGCTGAGCCCGCTGCTGGGTGAACTCGTCCCCTGGCTGTCCGCCGTCACCGTTGGGAAACATCGACTTGTGCTGGGGACCGGATGAATGGGTGAAGTATGTGCCTCAAGGAACTACTGATAGGCCCGGACGCCACTGTCCGTGACGCGCTGCTGGTCATCGACATGCACGAAATCAGCGAGGTCCTGGTCACCGACACCCGACACAAGCTTCTGGGCGCGGTGTCCGAAAACGACCTGCGGCGTTCGTTGCTGCAAGGAGCGAATCTGGGCGACCCCGTGTCCGACCTGATCCGGCCGCCGATGATGACCGTCGGATCCAAGTCGGGCCGTGCCGAAGTGCTGGACCTGATGCGTGCCCTCGGGCTGCGCCAGGTGCCGATCCTCGACGACGAAGGGCACGTCGAAGGCCTGCACATCGAGAACCGTGTGCTCGGCGTGCGAAAGCGCCCCAACTGGGCGATAATCATGGCTGGTGGCAAGGGAACGCGACTCGGTCCACTGACGAAGACCATTCCGAAACCGATGCTCCCCGTCGCGGGTCGCCCGATTCTGGAGCGTCTGGTCCTCCATCTCGTCGGTGCGGGCATCGAACGGATTTTCCTGTCCGTCAACTACCTCGCGAGTATCGTGGAGAAACACTTCGGCGATGGCTCGCAATTCGGTTGCTCCATCGAATACCTGCGCGAGGACCCCGACGTGCCACTCGGCACCGGCGGAGCGCTGCGTCTGCTCGGTGAACTGGGATACGCGCCGGCGGAACCGTTGCTGTTGATGAACGGCGACCTGATCACCGGGTTTTCCGTTGATGGGTTGCTGAACGCCCACGCCGGCAGCGGCGCGGTGGCGACCATCGCGACCAGCACGTACGAACACCAGATCCCGTTCGGGGTCACCGAATGCGATGGGAACGAACTGGTGCGCATCGTGGAAAAGCCGACCCCCACCTGGGAGGTCAACGCCGGAATCTACGTGATCGACCCGGCGTTGTTGTCCCGGGTGCCGCACGGGCAGCTGTATCCGATCACCGAGCTCTTCGTGGACTGCATCAGCCGCGGTGAACGAGTCTGCTCCTGGTCTCTCCGGGACGACTGGCAGGACATCGGGAGACCCGACGAGCTGGCACGTGCACGGGGCCAGGCATGAGTGCGATCACCAGTCGTACACACATTGCAAACTCGCGAGCAGAGCGGAAACGAGCACTCCGATGATGAAGACCGTCGTGTTGGGCACCGGCTCATACCTGCCGCCCACAGTCCTGACGAGTACGGAACTGGGTGATCGCCTCGGCACAGGGGGCCAATGGATCGTCGACAAGACGCACATCAGGGAACGGCGTGTCGCGGACGGGAGTGAGGCGACCTCGGACCTGGCGACAGCCGCGGCCCGACGAGCGCTCCAGAGCTCGGGCACCAGTCCGGACGAGCTGGATCTGGTCATCGTCGCCACGTCCACTCCGGACCAGCCGATTCCGGCCACCGCCGCGTTGGTGCAGGCGAACATCTCCGCCGACCGGGCCGCAGCCTTCGACGTCGACGCGGTCTGCTCCGGTTTCGTCTACGCCCTGGTTGTCGCTCACGGCATGTTGCTCGCCGACGACAGTTGCCGGAAGGCGCTCGTGATCGGTGCCGACATCTATTCACGCATCCTCGACTACGACGACCGGCGGACGGCGGTCCTGTTCGGTGATGGAGCGGGCGCGGTCGTGCTGGGCAAGACGAACGCGGATCGTGGTATCCACACGACGCTTCTCGGTTGTGACGGGAAGCGGGCCGATCTCGTCCAGGTGCCCGCAGGCGGGAGCCGGCGACCGGCTTCCCCGCAGACACTCGCTGACGGCCTGCACTACTTCAAGATGATCGGCAGGCCGGTGCGCGAACTCGCCGGACAGGTCATGCCGGAGGTGGTCGAACAACTCCTCAAGCGGGCCGGCCTGACCCTCGACGACGTCCAGCACCTCGTGCCGCACCAGGCCAACGGTGTGATGCTCGCTGAACTCGACTCCGCGCTCGGGCTCGCGCCGGGGGTGATGTGCCGCACGGTCGAACACTTCGGGAACACCGGGGCGGCATCAGTGCCGATCACCCTCGATCACGCCGTGCGCGGCGGGCAGATCGGTGAGGACGACCGGGTCGTGCTCGTGACGTTCGGCGGTGGAATGAGCTGGGGCGGCGCTCTCCTGACTTGGGCCTACACACATGGCGAGGAGACGTCCCATGACTGACGACGCAATGGATTTCGCAGGTCGCGTGGTCGTCGTGACCGGAGCCAGTCGCGGCATCGGGAGCGAGCTCGCCCGCGCGTTCGCTCAGCGCGGAGCACGGCTGGGGCTCCTCGCGCGGGATATCGGTGCGCTGAAGCGCCTGGCCGACGACCTCCCCACCGAGGTCACCACATTCGGCTGCGATGTTTCCGATCCCGCTGAGACGGATACCGCGATCAAGGGCGTTGCCGAGCAGTTCGGCCGGATCGATTCCGTGGTCGCGAACGCGGGAGTGTCCCTGCCGTCCCACCGTGCGCACAAGCTTTCGGACGATGTGTGGCGTCGCGTGATCGATGTCAACCTCACAGGAACCTTCAACACGGCCCGTGCCGCACACGCCCACCTCGCGGCGACAGGCAGGGGTCGTCTCGTGCTGACTTCCTCGATCATGGCGCGAGTGCCCCGGCGAGGCCTCAGCGCCTACGTGGCTTCGAAGGCGGGGATCGAGGGCCTCACCCGCGCACTCGCCGTCGACTGGGCTGTGGACGGCATCCTCGTCAACGCGGTGGCACCCGGTTTCTTCGACATCGGCCTCGGGTCCGCCTTCGGCAGCGACGAGCGGTTGAGGACGCAAGTGCTCGCGAAGACACCTCAAGGCAGGCTGGGTTCGATCGAGGAACTGGCGAACGTGGTCATGTACCTCAGTGGCGCTCGATGTGGCTACCTGACCGGCGAAGTGCTCACGGTCTCCGGGGGGTACGGCCTTGGATGAGGTCCGAGCCGATGTGCGTGAAGGACGATCGGTGAATCCCCCGAAGGAGTTCGATGTCATCGTCGTGAAGGACGTGCGGATTCCGTCGAGCTCACCCGGGGTGAGCTTGGCCGCCGACATCTACATGCCACTGGTCACCAAGCCGTGTCCTGCCGTCGTGACCATGCACAGTGTCCGCAAGGATGCGATGGCCGGCATGGGTGTCCGACGATTTCTCCGCTACTTCGCGAAGCGCGGATACGCCTCGCTTCTCGTGGACACCAGGGGGACTGGTTCGTCCGATGGCGAGGCGGTTCCGTTGCTCAGTCCGAGCGAGGGTGAGGACGGGGCTGCGGTGGTCGAGTGGATCGCTGACCAGAGCTGGTGCGACGGAGCGGTCGGGATGTGGGGGTCGTCGCACGGCGGGATGCTCACACTCGCAACGGCAAGCCTGCGGCCACCGTCCCTGAAGGCCGTTGTGGCCATGCTCGCCGCGACGGACATCGAGCGAGATCTGATCCACCCTGCTCACCAGCGTGGGGGGATCGGATATTTCGGACGGTTCGCGCTCCTGGACATCATCTTCAGCATGATGCCGGCGTTGCGCGCGGGCGATGACGTCGATGGGCGACGCTGGAAAGCGCGGGCGAGTGGCTTCACACCCCTGGTGCTCGACGCGTGGCGCAACAAGGCGGGCGACCCGGTTTGGCGGGAACGTGCTGTGGACATCGGGCGCATCGAGGTCCCGACCTTCTGTGTGGCTGGGTGGCGGGACGTCTACTGCGACAACATGATCCAAGCCTACGAGGAGCTCTCCGTGCCGAAGAAGCTGCTCGCGGGTCCGTGGCTCCACACCTTCGTCGACGCGTCTCCGAGGGAGCCGGTCAGCACGGCGGAGTTGACGTGTGACTGGTGGGACCGGTGGCTCCGGGACGCTGAGACCGGTAACAGCGCCGACCACGACGAGATGATCTATCTCGAGGGAACGCGCCCTGGCTGGTACACCCCGCGAGCATGGCCACCTCCGGACAGTGTTGTGCGAAGTTATGCGGTAATGGGCGTGGACGAACTGGCGCCGGTGGATGAGCGTGGGGCGACTGGCGAGGACGAAGCCATCGCGGCCCATCAGAACGATTCCACCGTCGGTGCCCTGACGGGTTTGTGGACGACGCCGACCGCGGTGTTCGGTTACCCGCTCGACCAGACCGACGATGATCGACGGTCGATGGCTTTCACCAGCGATGCGCTGGCGGAGGACCTCATCATCACCGGCCGGCCGGTTCTACGACTGGTGTGCGGGGAGGACACGACAGCGGTACGTTGCGTTGCCAAGTTGACCGACGTCGACGAGGCGGGGCGTTCACGGGCTATTGCTGTCGGCGTCGCCGGTCTGACTCCCGGCACGCGGGACGAAGTCACCGTCACGATGAACTCGACTTGCTACCGGGTGGCGCGGCGGCACCGCCTGCGGCTGGTACTGGCGGACAACGACTTTCCCCGGCTCTGGCCGGTGAATGGGCCTTCCTGCCTCGCTGTCGCCTCCGCGAACCGGCTTTCCGGCGCGAAGGGACACTGGTCGCGGCTCGAACTGCCCATCTTGGAGGAGAGCACCCTGCGACCCGTTGCCGTGCCTCGACCCGCGAAATCGACGGGAGGAACGAGCCGGGTGAAACTGCCGGACCCCGTGTGGGAGACATCCCGCGACCACGTGAGCGGCGGCGCGGCTGTGCGGATCGACACGACTGAGGGGGCTCCATACGAGTCCGGCGGCGAGCACTTGCTGATCATTGATCGCACGATGCGCGCGACGGTCTCGGACCGGAATGCGACGAGCACCGAGATAAAGGGGTCCGGCCGCGCGTCGGTCCGTACCGAGTCGGGCGACGACGTGATCGTGGAGGCGCGGGTGACCGTCGAAGACGACCAGTTGCGGGCCGAAGGGCTGGTCGAGGTCAACGGCATCCGGGTGATCACACGGCATTGGACAGCTTGAGGAGCGACATTGCGTGTCCTCGAGGATGTGACGACGCGGCGGTGGTCGCTCGCGACCGTTGCGGCGACTGCCGGCTTGGTGCAGCTAGACGTGATCGCGGTCCAGGTCGCGCTCCCCGCACTGGGGCAGGAGTTCCGGGCCGGCTTCCACGAGCTGCAGTGGGTCATCGATGCCTACGCGGTGGCACTGGCGGTGTTCCTCCTGCTGGCCGGTTCGGTTTCGGATCGGTGGGGTAGGAAGCGGACCTTCACGGCCGGTCTGTGCGTGTTCGCTGCGGCGTCGTTGGCCTGTGGTCTAGCCGGGAACACGGAGTTGCTCATCGCCGCGCGAGCCGTCCAGGGGGTCGGTGGTGCCACCCTGCTCGCTGTCGGTCCAGCGCTTCTCAGTGAAGTGTTCACGGGAAGATCCCGCCCCCGAGCGTTGGCCGTCTTCGGTTCGGTCGCGGGTTTCGCGATGGCCTTCGGTCCGGTGGTCGGCGGCATGCTTGTCCTGCTCGGCGGTTGGCGCCTGATATTCCTGATCAACGTTCCGTTGTGCCTGCTGATCGGGTGGGCCCTTCAGCGGCACGTGCCCGTCGCGACGGGCCGGAAAGCCGTTGCCACCGACTGGACGGGCGGTGCGTTGATGATCGTCGCGATCACCCTCACGGTGGTCTCGGCGATGAGCATTGGGCAGCAGCCGGTGAGTGGCACGCTGGTCTGGGTCGTTCTGGCTGCCGCCGTGGTCGCCATGACTGCCTTCCTCCTCACTGAAGCTCGCCGTGGCGCTGATGCCCTCCTCGACCTCTCGTTGTTCCGCAGCATCACCACCAACGGCATGTCACTGCTGGCGCTGCTCACCGGGGCGACCTCGGTGCCGGCGATCTTCTTCTCGATGGCCTACCTGCAGAACCGTCTGGGGTTGTCACCGGCGACTGCTGGACTGACGCTGCTGCCGTGGACGATCCTCATCTGGGCGGGCAACATGGCGTCGGCCCGGCTGTTGCGCATCTGCTCACCGCGCGGCATTCTCATCACCTCGATGTCGTTCGTCGCGGCAGGCGGTGTGCTCGCCGGACTTGTCCGCCCCTTGGACTCACTGGCGATGCTCTTGCCGATGATGGTCCTGTTCGGCCTGGGGATGGGCCTGTGGAATCCGGTGCGGTTGATGGTCGTCCTGCACGAGGCCGGGCCGGGACGTGCCGGCCTGTCGTCCGGCCACAACCAGTGTCTGCAGCAGCTCGGTGTGGTACTCGGACTCAGCTTCACCGGTGTGTTCTTCCAGACCCGCGTCGGCACGTCGCTCACCGGGGCCGTGGGCCCGCTCCCCCCTGAGGTATTGGCGGGAGTGGCTGCGGGCAGGTTCGCGCAACCCGCTGGACAGTCCGCGGCGCAGTGGGAAGTCGCTGCGCGCGGCGCTTACCAGGCAGCTTTCCAGAGCACGATGTTGCTCATCGCGGCTGGTGCCTGCGTGGCTGCGGTCGTCGCGGCGAGCACGGTGCGCTCACGTCACGTGCTGAGCTCGGAGGACACTGTCTCGTGACCGTGCGGCTCCCGTGCGGAGCGGAACGACCATCCTCCTTCGAACACCGGCAGGCCGTTTCGTTCGACAACCGCGTGCGCGATCAAGTCGCCGGCGGACAGGTGGAGGTCGACGCCAACCCGGGCGAGTGTCGTGCCGTTGCGCTGGACGACCAGCTCCTCGTGCGCCCGGATCGCGGCGTCGGCCGGTGCGCGTTTGGACACCTCGGCGTGGACTTCCCGGTGGGCTCGGAGGACTTGGCCCGACGGCATCCGGCCGGACGAGTCGTGTCCGAGAACGACCTCGAGCCGCTGGTTCAAGCGGTCGGGTCTGATGGACCAGGCCGGATCGTACCGATCATCAGAGGTGACCGGTCGAGGTGCCGGCGGCGGCAGGTCGAGTGATCGTTCGAGCGCGTCACGCGGTGATGGGGTCTCCACGACAACATCGGTGATCTTCAGCTCGGCTGCCTCCGGCCTTGGCCGGATCCGAGGGAAGTCGCCAGTACTGAGGCTGACGCGGACACGGTGACCCGCCGCTACCTGGTAAGCAGTGGCGCGAAGAGGGATCTTGATGGCTCCCGGTTCCGTCACCGGAGAGGCGCCCGCCGTGATCAGATGTGAACGGCCAGCCGGGTCCACGTCGGTGAGTCGAACGAAGAGCTGAGCGGCTTCGCTGTCGCCACTTCGGTGCGACACCGTGACCTCGACGTGTGGTCGTCCGACCAGCAGGAGGCCTTTGTCCAGCGGCCTCGTCGTCAGCGACAGGCAACGCGCGTCGTCCTCCTGCTGGTCCTGGGGAAGTCCGTACCCCGCGGAAGGTACTCCCCACAAACCGCTGAGCGCGCCGACTGTCGGGTCGCTGTCGATGTGTTCGACATCGGCGGACCGGTGCGCTCGGTCCGTCATCTCACGCAGCTCGGGCACGTCCGAATCCCTTGACCAGTACGCCGTCGTCGACGACGGGGGCCAGCGGTCGAGCGCGTGCCAACCCGGCCTGCTTTTCTGCACGTACACGGTGACGGGAGGTTCGTCCAGGATGCCCGTCTCCTCCCCGATCAACCAGTGGTTCCACCACCGCAGCGCGATCGGGAGGAAATCGATCGGCTCCACGAAGGAATCCTGGGGCTGCGAGTGCATCCAAGGGCCCACGATCAGCTTTTTGGGTGCCGGTATGGCCTCATAGGCGCGGATCATGCTGTCCGTGCACATGTCACGCCACCCGCCGACGCAGAAGGTGGGCACACTGACCGATGCGGCATCGATGGCGCGTTCGCGCCACACCGGGTCCCCAGGCCCGTGCTCAGCGAGGTCAGCGAGGTAGGAGCCAGACAGGTTCAACCGCTCCTCCCAACGCTGTTCGTCTTGGCGGGACGGCGTTCGAACGGGCGGCAGGAGCTGCAGCGCGAGCGTGTTGGCCCCCCACATGGCGAATGGACCAAGGTCGCTCGAACCTTCGGCGGGGTGGACGAAGTCGAGTTCGGGATCGGTCATCGCCACCATGGCGATGATGCACTTCAGGCCACGGGGCTTGCGAACCGCCGCTTTCATCGCGGTCATGCCACCGTAAGAGCTTCCCCACATGCCCACACTGCCGTCGCACCAGTCCTGCAGCTCCAGCCAGGAGATCACCTGCAGGGCGTCGTCGGCTTCCTCTGGGGCGAACGGAGGCAGAGCCGGCCCGTCGGAGGAGCCGGTCCCGCGGCAATCGACCAGCAGGCAGTTGTACCCGCGCCGGGCGAACCAGCGGAAGGCGTGGTCGTAGCTGATGCCTCCTGCCACGTCCTTGCGGTAGGGAACCATGGTGACGATGGTCGGAGCCCGATCTGCCCGGCATGCGGGATAAAGATCAGCCGCGAGCGACCCCGATCCGTCAGCGAAGGGAATGCGAACCTCGCGAACGTCGACGGGATCGGCTGTGCCCGGCTCACCGGCGAGTCCTGCCTCGTGTCCCATGGCTCCCCTGAACAACCCTCGTACGGAGATTTCGCTGAGTGAAACAGACGTATCGTATGAAGGGAGACGTCGATCTGTCAACGTCGCGGCAGCGTAAATCGGGGCCTCGTCGCACCCGGCGCCGATCCCACACCATGGGCGGTGACACGTGCACGGGCGCGGACGATCGTGCCGCCGATGCGACGACGAGGGGCCGACTGTGGGTTCGTTCTCCGGAAGAAACGTCTTGGTTACCGGTGCCGACGGCTTCATCGGCAGCCACCTGGTCGATCGTCTGCTCAGGGAAGGTGCCGAGGTTCGCGCGTTCTGCGCGTACAACCCCAACGGATCCTTCGGCTGGCTCGACGAGCTCGCCGACGACCAGCTGGCGCGCGTGGACGTGCGGCTGGGCGACATCCGTGATCGACGGTTCGTGGCCAACGCCGTACGGGACACCGAGATCGTCTTCCACCTCGCGGCCCTGATCGCGATCCCGTACAGCTTCGACGCACCTGAGTCGTACGTGGAGACGAACATCCGGGGAACTCTCAACGTGCTGGAATCGGTGCGCGACGCGCGGGAGGTGCAGATGATCCACACCTCCACGAGTGAGGTCTACGGCACCCCGGAGACAATTCCGATCACGGAGGGACATCGGCTCCGGGGACAGTCGCCGTACGCGGCGACGAAGATCGCCGCGGACCAGATGTGCGAGGCTTACGCGCGGACGTACGGTACGAACGTCGTGACACTGCGACCGTTCAACACCTACGGCCCCAGGCAGTCCGCCCGAGCCGTCATCCCCACGATCCTCGGCCAGCTCCTCGCGGGTGCGCGTCAGGTCCGGCTCGGAAACCTCGCCCCCCGCCGTGACCTCACCTTCGTCGAGGACACGGTGGACGGGTTCCTGGCGATGGCGGCGGCGCGGCTGAGTCCCGGGTCGCTCGTGCAACTGGGTACTGGGCAGACGGTGTCGATCGGCGAGCTGTTCGCGCTGTGTTGCGAGGTGACGGGGTCCGAGGCCGAGGTCGTCACGGACAAGCGGCGGGCCCGCCCGCCGGCAGCCGAAGTCGACGTACTCCTGTCCGATCCCACCAAAGCGGGAACGTTGCTCAACTGGCGAGCTTCCTGGCCCCTGGCCAAAGGCCTGGAAGAGACCGCCCGTTGGATGCGGCCACGCGTGGACACCCGTCACGCGACGAGGTACCACGTATGATCCCTCTGGCGGAGCCGACTCTGGGAAACGTGGAGCGGCGTTACGTACAGGAGTGCTTGGACAGCGGGTTCGTCTCCTCGGTCGGTCCGTTCGTCGAACGGTTCGAGCACGCCTTCGCGCGGGTCATCGGTACGCGTCACGCCGTGGCGTGTTCTTCCGGCACCGCGGCTCTGCATGTGGCGCTGCGTCTGGCTGGAGCCGGGCCGGGCACACAGGTCGCGCTGTCCGACTTCACGTTCATCGCCTCGGCCAACGCGGTCTCGTACACGGGTGCCGACCTGTTGCTCGTGGACAGCGAGCGCGACACCTGGAACATGAACACCGAAATGCTCTACGACACGGTGCGATACCGCGCCAGGACAGGACGTCGGATCCCGGACATCGTCGAAGTCGTGCACGTGCTCGGACACCCGGCGCGGATGGAGCCGCTGCTGGAGCTCAGGGCAGAGTTCGGGATCCGGATAGTCGAGGATGCCGCGGAGTCCCTCGGTGCCGCGTGGGTGGCGGGAAAGCCGGCGCCCGCGCGAGCGGGCGCGATCGGCGACTTCGGATGTTTTTCCTTCAACGGCAACAAACTGATCACAACCGGTGGTGGCGGAATGATCACGACTGATGACGCCGAGCGGGCTGCCATGGCCAAACACCTCACGACACAGGCGAACACCGCTGGCAAGTACTACGTGCACGACACCGTCGGCTACAACTACCGCCTGACCAACGTCGCGGCCGCGCTCGGTCTTGGGCAACTCGAGCGCCTCGATGACCTGCTCGCCGCAAAACGAGAAATCAGCGCTCGGTACGGACGCGCGCTACACGGCTTGCCGGCGTCACCACCACCGCACGCCCCTTGGGCGGATCCGACGTTCTGGCTCTACTCGGTGCTACTGAACGACGCCTCCAGCACTGCGGCGGTAGTGGCCTGCCTCGAGGGAGCCGGAGTTCACGCGCGGCCGCTGTGGCCCCCGCTCCACCTGCAGGCGCCGTATCGGGACGTTGAACGGCTGGCCGGCGAGACGGCCGAGGAGCTCCACGGCCGAGGCGTGTCCTTGCCGAGTTCGGCGCACCTGTCCGAGCGCGATCAGGAGCGGGTCGTCGTCAGTCTTCGCGCTGCGCTGAACAGCACGCACTCACGCCACGACTCGGCAGTGTGAGGGCAGGCCATGCGAAGAATCTGCGTTTTCACCGCGTCTCGCGCCGACTACGGGCCGCTGCTCGCCCTGATCGAAGAGTTGCACCGTGACCAGGACATCGATCTCCGGTTGCTGGTCAGTGGCGGGCACCTCGTCGACGGCCAGGGACACACCGTGGAGGTCATCGAGCGTGACGGATTCCCGATCGGCGGTCGCGTCGACATGGTCCTGTGCGGGGACACGCCCACCGCGGTGGCGAAGTCGTTCGGAGTCGGCGTGCTCGGCTACGCAGATGCGCTTGACCGCATCGGCCCCGATGTCCTGGTCGTACTCGGAGACCGGTACGAGGCGCTGGCCGTGGCGACCGTGGCCATGCTGCAAGGCCGGCTGGTTGCCCACATCGCGGGCGGGCAGATCACCGAAGGCGCTCTGGACGATTCGCTCAGGCATGCGATCACGAAGCTGTCGGACCTCCACTTCACCGCGACACCTGAGTTCCGTCGCCGGGTGGTGCAGCTGGGGGAGGCCCCGGAGCGGGTGCACTGCGTCGGCGCGCTGGGCCTCGACTCGGTGCGGACGCTCCCGTTGATGTCGCGCGGTGAACTTCTCGACGACCTGGGCCTGCCCGACGAGACGCGACTCATCGCGGTCACATATCACCCCGCGACCGCCGACCCGGACGGGAGCGACGAGGGACTGAACGGCCTGCTCGACGCACTCGGCGAAATGAAGACCCACGTCGCCGTCTTCACCGGAGCCAACGTGGACGCCGGTGGTGGGCGGATCGCGAGGCGGATTTCCCGGTTCGTCGCCGACCACGCCGACCGGGCGGTCCTCGTACCGTCGCTGGGGCAGCGCCGCTACTTGTCCCTCCTGAACCATGCCGATGTCGTCGCGGGGAATTCCTCGAGCGCGTTGGTCGAGGCCCCCGCGTTGCGAACCCCGACCGTGAACATCGGCTCGCGCCAGGACGGGCGGCCGCGGGCGCCTTCGGTCATCGACAGCGGATGTGGCGCGGATCAGATCGCGGAGGCACTGCACCGGGCGATGTCCGAACCTCACCGCGAGCTGACGAACCGTTCGACCTCCCCGTTCGGGGACGGTCACGCCGCGCAGCGGATCGCGGGGATCCTGCGAGCCGTACCGGTCGGCAAGCCGCGGAAAGCTTTCCACGATGTTCAATTCGAGGTCCGAGGATGAACGACAGCATGAAGAACCTCGTCGTGTTCGGAACCGGTGGGCTGGCCCGCCGGATGGAAGCCCTCATCGAGGGCGCCAACCGCGGAGGCGCCGGCTACCGGTTGATTGGTTTTCTCGGAGAAGAGGACCCGGACAAGCGGATCCCGGTTCTCGGACCGGATCGGCTGTTCGAGGAGCTGGCGGCGGAATTCGTCATCGGCGTGGCAGATCCGGCTGCCCGGGAGCGGATCGATGCATACGCGTGTGAGCGCGGAGGGCGGGCGGCCACGCTCGTCCATGCCGGTGCACATCTCGAAACCGCGGTGGAGCTCGGTGCCGGCGACCTGCTCCTGGCAGGCGCCTGCATCGAGTCGTATGCGGTTGTGGGAAGGCACGTGCTCGTCAACGTCAACGCTGTGGTCGGTCATGATGTTCTGGTGGGCGACTACACGACCGTCAGCCCGCTGGCGGCGATCGGGGGCGGGGCGGTTGTCGGTTCCCGCGTGCACATCGGGGTCGGCGCGTTCATCCACCCGGGACGCCGCGTCGGTGACGGGGCGGTCATCGGCGCCGGGGCGGTAGTGGTCCGGGACGTGCCCGGAGGTGAACGGGTAGCGGGCGTGCCGGCGCGCCCGCTACCCGGCAGAGCAGGCTTGACGCCCTCGTGAGCGTCGTGGATCAGACCGGCACCCCAGTTCGCTCGCTGTTTTCGATCGACTCCGCGTAGTGACAGGCCACGAGTGTGCTCGTCGAGGCGATCGGGCGCAGAGCCGGACGCTCGGTCGCACAGCGGGGCTGTGCCCAGCGGCAGCGGGTCCGGAACCGGCAGCCGCTCGGCACGGACAACGGACTCGGCACCTCGCCCCGCAGGACGATCTTTTCGCGCGTGGGATCAGTTTCGACCTCAGGGATCGCGTCGATCAGCGCCTTGGTGTACGGATGCATCGGTCGATCGAACAGGTCGTCGGAGTGGGCCGTCTCGACGAGTGCGCCGAGGTACATCACGCCGATGCGGTGCGAGAGGTTGCGGACGACCGCGAGGTCGTGGGCGATGAACAAGTAGCTCAAACCCAGTTCGTTCTGGAGCTGTTTCAACAGGTTGACCACCTGAGCCTGGATGCTGACGTCCAGGGAGCTGACCGGCTCGTCGCAGAGCAGGAGCTCCGGTTCGACCGCCAGGGCTCGAGCTATCGCCACCCGCTGCAACTGCCCGCCGCTGAGGGCATGTGGAAACCGGTTCCGGTGTGCGGCGTCCAGGCCGACTTTGCGCAACAGCTCGACGACCACGTCGCGGCGGCGTCCGGGGTCGCCGATGCGGTGGATGTCGAGCGGTTCCCGCACAGCGGCTTCGATGGTGTGGCGCGGGTTCAGGCTCGCCCGGGGATCCTGGAAGATCATTTGAACGGATCTCCGCAGGCGCTGGTCAGGACGTCCTGTAGTGATGTCCCGGCCGCTCAACGTGATGGAGCCGGAAGTGATCGACTCGATGCGCGCCACGGCTCGTGCGACCGTCGACTTCCCGGACCCGGACTCGCCCACCAGACCGAGGGTTTCGCCGGGAGCGATCGTGAGCGAAACACCGTCCACAGCCCGGAGCTGCCGTACAGTTCTGAGCCCGCTTCGCACCGGGAAGTGCACGTGCAGGTCGGAGATGTCGAGGACGTCAGGACTTCCCGTGGTTCGCGCTTGTGTGGTCGGTTGCGCCTGCTGCGACGTCACGCCGCCCTCCCCGGTGTCGCCTTCCAACACGCAGCCGCGTGGGTCTGCGATCCCAGCGGCGGAAGCGCACTTCGGCAGTGGTCGTCGGCGAGTGGACATCGCGGCGCGAAGCCGCAGCCGGTTTGCGGGTGCGCCTCGAGGGTGGGCGGCTGTCCCGGGATCGGCGTCAACGCTGCCGTACGTGGAGCGTTGAGCCGTGGACGTGAGGAGAGCAGCCCGCGGGTGTACGGGTGCTGGGGTGCGGCGAGTACTTCCGCGGTGGCACCGGTTTCGACGATGCGCCCCGCGTACATCACCGCGACCCGGTCGGTCACCTGCGCCACGACCCCGAGGTCGTGACTGATCAGGAGCATGCCCATCGAGAGTCGTTTGCGCAGGTCGGCTAGTAGCTCCAGGATCTGTGCCTGGATCGTGGCATCCAGGGCCGTCGTTGGTTCGTCCAGGATCACCACGCTCGGATTCGTGATGAGCGCTCCGGCGATCATCACCCGCTGTCGCATGCCACCGCTGATTTCGTGCGGGTACTGGCGAAGCCGTCGCGCGGGATCGTTGATGCCGACGAGTTCGAGCATCTTGAGCGCACGCTGGCGCGCCTGGCGCCCGTGAGCGAGCCCGTGCAGCCGGAGCGGTTCGGTGAGTTGGTGCTCGATGCGCATGGACGGGTTCAGCGAGCCCAGTGGGTCCTGGAAGACGTAGGCGATGTCGGCTCCACGCACCTTGCGCAATGCTCTCGGTGACAGGGTGAAGACGTCACGCCCGGCGAAGCGAACTGCGCCCGAGACCGAGGATGTCATCGGGTCGAGCAGGCGGATCATCGCGAGGGCAGTGATCGACTTCCCGCTCCCTGACTCGCCGACAATACCCAGTGACTCGCCGGCGGACAGGCTGAAGGAGATCCCGTGCACCGCCTCCAGGGTCCGGCGGTTCCTGCGGAAGCGCACGGTGAGGTCGTCGACCTCGAGCAATGACGATGGCTCGAGTGTGCTTTCGCCGGACGGGATCGCATAACCGGGTTTCAGTTCAGTGTTCACGGTGCTGCCTTCGGGTCGACGGTCACGGCATCGGTGTCGAGGCGGTCACGCAGACCGTCTCCGAGGCCGTTGAGGATCAGCACGAGCGCAGCGATGGCCAGCGCCGGTACGACTGCCAGGAAAGGCTGGGTCATGAGGAAATCGCGGCCGTCGGTCAGCATCCGGCCCCAGCTGGAGCTCGGAGCTTGTGCGCCGACACCGAGGAACGACAGCGCCGCTTCGGTGAGGACCGCGAAACTCAGCACCAGCGTCGTGATGACGAGGAGTTGTGAGCGGATGTTGGGCAGGATGTGCACGAATATCACGCGAAAACCGGACGCGCCGACTGTTCTCGCGGCCACCACGTAGTCCTTGACACTCTCCGAAGCGACCACACCACGGACGAACCTTGTCGCCTGCGGGACGTAGATGACACACATCGCGATCGCCGCGGTCGTCAAGCCTGGCCCGAGAGCGGTCGCGAGCACCAGCGCGATCAGGATGCCCGGAAACGCGAACAGGAGGTCGAGGAACCTGCTGACCAGGAAATCGACCCGGCCTCGCCGGTACCCCAGGATCAAGCCGAGAGGGGCGCCCAGCGCCATGCTCACGATCGTGACGATCGCCGAGATCCCCAAACTGATCCGCGCACCGTCGAGGATCCGGCTGAGTTGGTCGCGTCCGAAGTTGTCGACACCGAAGATGTGTTCGGGTGATGGTGGCGAAAGCGGCTCACCGACCGCCAGGTCTTGCGGTCCGTAGGGGGCGAGCAACGGCGCGAAGACCGCGGCGATCGCGACGAGTGTGAGCAGCGTGGTGCAAATGGTCACCCGGTAGTTGCGCGTGGCAGCGCGTCGCAATGTCCGCATCACTGCCCGTGGCGCCCGGCTGGTTGTCTCGACGGCCGTCATTGCTGCACCTTCAGTCGAGGATTGAGGACCGCGTACAGGATGTCGGTGATCAGGTTCACGATGACGAAAGCGACTGCGAAGAACAGCAGACAGGCCTGGATGGTCGGGTAGTCCCGTTGGGTGATCGAGTTGAGAAGCAGCAGCCCGACTCCCGGGTACGTGAAGAGCAGTTCGACGACGAAGGCGCCGCCGAGTAGGTAGCCGACCTGGAGTCCGACGATCGTGACTGTGGGAATCGACGCGTTTCGAAGGCTGTGCCGGACGATCGTTCGCATTCTCGACGACCCACGGGCCTCCGCGGTACGTACGTAGTCCCGGCGCATTTCGTCCAGCAGACTCGATCTCAGCACACGTGCGATGACCGCGGAGGCCGGAAGACCGATGGTCAGCGCGGGAAGAACCATGCTCTGGAAAAAGGTGCCCAGATCGGCAGTCGGATCGACGTACCCTGCGACTGGGAAGATGCGCAGCTGAACCGCGAACACCACGATCAGCAGGATTCCGATGATGAAGTTCGGGATCGAGATCAGGACCGAGACGCCGGTCGCGATCGTGACGTCGGCGCGCCGGCCTGCGTACCGAGCGCTAGCGATGGCTGCAGGCACGGCGACCGCGAGTGCTACGAGGATTCCCGCGGCCGCAAGGTAGATGGTCCGGGATATCCGGCTGGCGACCTCGGTGACCACCGGTTCCTGCGTCAGGAAGGAACTGCCGAAGTCACCGTGCAGGATCGAGCCCATCCACGTGAGGTACTGGACAGGTATCGAGTGATCGAGGCCGTAGTGGCTGCGCAGAGCTTCCTGCGCCTCCGGACTTAAGCCGCCCTGCGCGAGTTGTGCGGACACCGGATCGCCCGGGATGAACCGCACGATCGCGAAGACGACGAGGGTGCTTACGAAGACGGTGACCAGGCCTGCGCCCAGGCGACCGAGAAGAAACCGCGACATGTTCCCCCTATTCACCTCTTGGCGGCGATTGCGTACCGCCACAAGCCGAGGGAGCTCGGCACGATCATGTCACCGTTGACGCCGGGCTTGTAGACCATGAGGCGGCCGGCCGTGGACAACGGAATCATCGTCGGTTCGTCGATGAAGATGAGTTTGAACAGCTCGTTGTAGATGGACGCGCGTTGCGCGGGATCGAAGGTGGTGCGCCCCTGCACGATGAGTTCGTCGGCGCGGGGATTGTTGTAGCCCCAGAAGTTGCTGGTTCCCTTTGACGAGAAGAGCGGATCGATGACGTAGGACGGCTCCGGGCTGAGGAACCACTGACTGACAACGGCTTCGAAATCGCCCTTGGTCCGTCGGCTGACGTAGGTCGGGGCGTCGACGCGCGAGATGTTCGCGGTGACTCCGATCTCGCCCCAGTTGCTCCGCAGCACCGTCGCGGCGGCCTCGGAGACCGCGTCGATGGTGAGGATGTTAACGGTCAGGTTGCTCGCGTTCGCCTGCTGCATGAGGGACTGCGCCTTCGCGACGTCCCGGTTGTAGTCGAGGTTCTTGGGGTAGTTGCTGTCGGACGGCGGGTAGGGGGCGGTGCACAAGGGTTCGTTGAGACCGCCGCCGGTGACACGTGCGATCGTGGCCCGATCCGCGGTGAGCGCGAGTGCCTGACGGACACGTGGGTCGGCGAGAGCGGGTGATCGGGTGTTGAGGCCGGCGAAAGTCCAACCGGCGGAATAGGTGACGCCGTTCAACTGTTTGGAATCGACCAGCTGTTTGAACGCGCCAACCTGCGCCGCTGGCACGACGTCCAGCACATCGGTCTGCGAAGCGCGCATCGATTGGGCTGCCGCTTGCTGGTCGGTGCGGAGGGTGAGCCGGAGCCGGTCGAGCCGTGGCAGCTCCTTGTTCCAGTAATCGGGGAAAGCCGTGTAGTCGATGAACGAGTCCTTCACCCACCGTTCGAAGCGGTACGGGCCGCAACCGATCGGACTGTCACCGAGCTGGTTGAGGGCCTCGGCGGGAGCGATGCACAAGCCGGGAAGGTTGTAGCGGAATCCCGCGTTGGGTGCGGGAAGAACGAACTCCACGGTCTTCACGTCAACGGCCTTCACCTGGACATCGCGGAAGGCGCCTGCGCGGTTGGAACCCAGGGCAGGGCTGCGGACCTGTTCGACGGTGGCGACGACATCGTCGGCCGTGACCTGGCGGCCGTTGTGGAAGCGAGCCTCGTGCAGGGTGTAACGGTATGTCGTGGGGTTGACGAACTCGAGCTTCTGCGCCAACGAGGGCACGAGATTTCCGCGGGTGTCGAAGCGCTCGAGGAAATCGTGGCACGGGTCGGCGTACCACTGGGTGTTGGAGGCGGTGGTGGAAAGGATGTTCAGTGTCGCGGACGGGAACGTGAGGGTGATGTCGAGGCTTCCGCCACGAGGAAGGGGGCCGATCACATCGCTGTAGATCGTGCCTTCGAGGCTCTGCCCTGGCTGGAGTGCGCTTCCGCTGGCAGCGGTGCCTGAGGCGGCGAGGCCGTTCGAGGTGCTGTTCCCGCCGGTTCCGCAGGAACTGAGTGTTGCGCTCAAGGCCCCGGTGGTGAGGGCGATACCAGTGAATCCGGCGGCCTGTAGGAGGGTCCGGCGGTTCATCTGGGGGTTGGGCGACATGTCTCGCTCCTAGTTGAGGGGTGTTTGTCGGGGGAGTCCTTCGGCGGAACCAGCTGGCCGGAAAGATGCGTGCTTGCTGTTTCTGCGGGTGGCGAGTTCGCAGGCGGCTGCGTCACGAAGTGATCGGTGCGCCAGGGGCATCACCATCGCCGATGGCCGCATGAAGTTTCATCACATGAGACATCCTGTTCAAGTTCGTGTCAACACGCCATGGCTGCTTGCGGGCGGATGTATGCTCATCTGAGACATGTGGTTCGCCAGATGAAACCAGGTTGGCCCACGGCGGAGGTGCGAGTGATCTCGTTCGAATCGGCATGACGGCATTCAGCCCAGGTCAGGGAGGGCAATCAGATCATCAGGTCCTTCCCGGCGGCTCGTGCCTGATCAGGGTGCGGGGACGCAGGGCTGGACCGACGCTGGCGCTTCTTGGCGGGGTTCACGGGGACGAGGACGAGGGAGTGCTCGCGGTCCTGCGGGTCGTGCGCGAACTCGCCGGGATCGATCTTTCCGGCACGGTGCTCGCGGTTGCCCGCGCGCATCCCGCGGCCTGGGCCGCGGCAAGCAGGACCAGTCCCCTCGATGGAGAGAACCTGGCGCGGAGCTTTCCGGGAGCCGCCCACGCCGGTCCCACGGCTGCCGTGGCCGCTGGGCTGACTAGCGAGGTCCTCCTGAAAGCGGATGTGCTGATCGACCTGCACTCCGCGGGTAGCCGTTACAGCATGCCGCTGTTCTGCGGCTTCTCGGAGGGACACGCTGCCTCCCGGGAGTCACGTACCTTCGCAGAAGCCTTCGGAGCGCCGATGATCTGGCAGCACCCGAGACCTTCGACCGGCCGGAGCCTGTCCGTTGCCGCTGAACGAGGCATACCCTCTATCTACGCGGAGTGTTCAGGTGGTGGTGAGATCCGGAAAGCCGAGCTCGACGCGTACGTGCGTGGCGTGCTTTCGGTCATGGCCGCCAACGGGATGGTGTCGGAGCGCTTCACGCGCTCCCCGGCCGCGCCCGCGCAATGGGTTCACGGTACCGGCGATCTCGACAGCGGGATGCAGTCGGGATGCGACGGTCTGTTCGTCACGGCGGTTGGCGCGGGGGCGTTCGTTCAGGCCGGCGCTGAGATCGGGCACCTGTACACCTTCGACGGCGACGAGGTCCAAGCCGTGTGCGCGACGAAGGCCGGCTTCGTGATGTTCCTGCGCAGGCAGGCACGCGTACGACGCGGCGACGTGCTGTTCGTGATGGCCGACGCGAGTGCGGAGAACAGGAGCGGACATGACAGATCGTCATAGTGGGTTGGAGCGCTTTGCCGCCGATCTGCCTCCGGTGACCAGCTTCGTGAGTCTCGGTGAGGGTGACACGCCACTCGTCGAGCTTCCCCGGCTCACGGCCGAACTCGGTCTGGCGCGACTTCGTGCCAAGCTCGAGTCGTTGAACCCCACAGGTTCCTACAAGGACCGCATAGCGGCGATGTCGGTGTCCCTGGCCCGGCGTGACGGGATGTCCGGGTGGATCGCGACGTCTTCGGGCAACGCCGGGATGGCGATGGCGGCGTACGGAACTCGCGCGGGTTTGCCTGGGTGCCTCTGCATGGTGGCGTCCGCACCCGCGGAAAAGCGGCTGTCGATCCTGCCCTACGCGACCGAGCTGCTCCTGGTCGAGGGTGTCGGGAGGGCGGCGACGAGGGCGGCCGAACGAGGGCTGTTCGACGAGGTGCGGGCGGCAGCGGAACGGCACAACCTCTACCTGGGGATCACCGCGCACGAGTTCAATCCCGAGGGGATGCGCGGCGCCGACACCATCGGCTACGAGCTGGCCGAGCAAGCGCCCAGCATGTCGCACCTCTACGTGCCGACTGGCGGTGGCGGGCTTCTGGTGGCGATCGCGCGGGGGTTGCGAAGCCGCGGATCGAGGACGAAGGTAGTCGCGTGCCAGCCTTCCGGTTGCGCACCGATCGCGCGCTACCTCGCCGGTGAGATCGACCATCCGCATGTCGGTGCCTGCAACAGTGACATCTCGGCTCTTCAACTGCCGAGTCCGCCGGACGGGCGGCGCGCCGCTGAGTCGGTGCGAAGCACCCGAGGATGGGCCGGGGCTGTTCCGGACACTGCCATCCTGGAAGCGCAGCGTGCTCTGGCGTCTACCGAGGGTGTCTTCGCCGAACCTGCGTCCGCGTGCGCCCTGGCCGTCCTCATTGACGACGTCCGGAGGGGTCGCATCGGTTCGCATGACGACGTCGTCCTGGTCGTCACAGGAGCCGGGTGGAAGGATCTCAACCGGTTCCACGGAGACGCCGAGCGCCTGCGCACAGTCGCTGTCCGGGATGTCGCCACAAATGTGGACGACTGGATGTCGTCGCGGAGGGCCAGCGTATCCGCGACGTTGTCGGAGGTGCGGTGACCGGCCATGCCTGAAACCAGTGGGACAGGACACCGTGCCCGCCCTGGTCACCTGCGGTGGCAGAGCCAGTGTGTGGATCTCCGAGACCGCGTCAAGCCAGGGCTTGTGACCTGACGGAGCTGCTCGAGCGCTCACGGCGCAGCTCCAGGAGGACCCACCAGCGGAGGAGCCACTGCGCTGGACGAGAACGCCGGCGCAGTCGCCTGGCGATCCGGCAGGCTTCCCGCGCCGCTGGCGCGATGGTGGTGGCTTGACTGTTTTTCCCGCCAATCCGAGTCTTCGACCAGGAGGTACCGTTGCGGATAGCGACTCTGGGCATCTACCACGAGGCGAACACGTACTCGCCCATCGCCGCGGATCTTGAGCTGTTCAACGAGGGCGGCGTTTACCGGGACGGCGAGATCATCGACAAGTTCGCGAGCTCGCACGCGACGATCGGGGGCTTTATCCAGGCGAGCTCGGAACTCGGCTTCGAACTCGTCCCGCTGCTGTTCGGAAGGGTCAACCCGGTTGGACCGATCACCCGGGACGCCTTCGAGCAGCTGTCGACCGAGATGGTAGATCGCCTTGCTGCCGATGGTCCGTGGGACGGGATCCTGTTGGCGCTTCATGGTGCGGCGGTCGCCGAGCACGTGCAGGACGCCGATGGGGAGCTGGCGCGTATGGTGCGCGCGACCGTGGGACCTGATGTGCCTGTGGGCGCGGTCTTGGACATGCACGCCAACGTTTCCCAGCAGCTGATCGACGCGCTGACGATCACCCTCGTGTACCAGACGAACCCACACGTCGACGCCGCCGAGAGGGCAGTGGACTGCGCCCGGTTGCTGGTGCGGGCGATCCGGGAGGAGGTTCGACCGGTCCAAGCGCTGCGGCAACTGCCTCTCGTCGTCAACATCGCGCGTCAGACCACAGACGAGGAGCCCATGGCCGGGTTGGTGGCCACTGCTGCCGCTATCAAGAATCGGCCCGGGATGCTTTCCGCGAGCGTGGTCGAGGGGTTCCCGTACGCGGACGTGTCGCACATGGGCATGTCGTGCATCTCGATCCACGACGGGGATCCGCGGGCAGCGGCGGCGGCCGCGGACGAGCTCGCGGACGAGATCTGGTCCTGTCGTGGCGAGTTGCAGGGCGAGGGGCATGACGTGCGGGCAGCGCTCGACCTGGCGCGGAACGCTGACGCCGGCCCAGTGGTTCTGCTGGACGTGGGTGACAACGTGGGGGGTGGAGCACCCGGGGACTCGACTGTCATCCTGGCCGTGGCCCAGCAGGTAGGAGTGCGTTCCTTGCTGCAGACCCTGTGGGACCCGGAAACAGTCGCGGAGTGCATGGATGCGGGTGAGGGGGCTGAGGTGGCCCTCGAGGTCGGCGCGCGCCATCCGCATTCGGCCGGTCAACCGGTCCGGGTCGAGGCGGTCGTGCGCCGGCTGGCCGATGGGCGTTTCGAGGAGCCTCGACCCACACATGGTGGGTTCCGGTTCTTCGACATGGGTCCGACCGCTGTGCTGGACACCTCAGACGGGCACACGCTGGTGGTCATGAGCAAGCAGACAGCCAACACGAGCCTGCAGCAGTACCGCTCGCTGGGCATCGACGTCCGGGATTACCGGGTGGTGGTCGCGAAGGGATGCAACGCCCCCCGGGCGGCCTACGCCCCCGTCGCGCAGAAACTCGTCACTGTGGACACGCCAGGCATCGCGGCCATGAACCTGGGCGCTTTCGAGTACCTGCACCGGCGCAGGCCGATGTACCCCTTCGAAGACCAAGTCGTCTACCGAAACCGTTGACCGGATCAACGCTCCTCGGTCAACGGGTTCGTGGCGATCCCCGCAGCCACCTCGATCAGCGTCTTGGCCACTCGCTTCACGTCCTGCATGGAGAAACGGGAGGCAGGCCCGCTCACGCTGATCGCTGCCGGCAGGTGTGTCGCGAGAAGCGGTACCGCGACACAGCGACCGTCCTCCTCGTTCTCCCCGTTGTCCACGGCATAGCCGGCGCGGCGCACCTTGGCGAGTTCATCCAAGTAGTCGTCCAGCGAAGTGATCGTGCTGGACGTCCGAGGAGGTAGCCCCGTGGTCTCCAGCAGGCTGCGAACCCGGTCCTCGGGAAGGTGCGCCGCGATCGCCTTGCCCAACGCGGTGGAGTGCAGGGGATCGTGATCGCCGCGCGCGGCGGCCAGGCGCACGCCACGCCTGCTCTCGACGATGTCGATGTATATGACGTGGTCCCCGTCGAGGAGCCCCAGATTCGCCGTCTCGCCGAATTCGTCGCGCAGCGCTGCGAGTGACGGGCGCGCGCGTTCGCGCAGGATCTCGAGGTGCCTCGACTGCATCCCGACGAAGCCGAGGCCGAGGCGGAACAGACCGCGTTCCTCGTCGCGCTCGACGTAGCGGTGGCTCTCCAGAGTCCAGAGGTAGCGGAACGCCGAGGACTTCGGCAAGCCGGTCGTCTGGGCGACCTCGTTGAGGGTGATGCCGTCGACGGACTCCTGCAGCAGGTTCAAGATCAGGCATACGCGTTCGACGGCGCGTACCGAGTAGTCGCGCTCCTCTTCTACGCGAGCGCTTCCGCCCGAAGCGGTGTCGTCCGGGTCCTGCTTGCGACGGCGAGCCACGTCTTCCTCCTCGTTTCGGTTGCCAATGTGATTGTTTCAGAGCTTAGTCAGCTGCGCGATCGACTGTCAGGGGGCCAAGGGCTTCACCGCTGGTTGAACGCGCCCCCTTGACGGCCTGATCGAATGAGCCGTACCTTGAGCACAATAGATTGTCAGTTTTATCTAGTGAAACGCAGCTCGGCGGGTTCCCGGCAGGAGGGGTGTCGGCCGTTCGGCGGCGCGGGAGGGATTTCCATGCTCAACGACTCGCCGGGGACGTGCCTGCGTTCCGCCGAGCTCAGGCAACGTGCGCAGTTGCGAACCCCCGGGGGAGTGCACTCCAACGTCCGATTGAGCGGCGCGCAGGATTTCATCCAGCGGGCCAAAGGGGCTTGGCTGTACAGCGTCGACGGGCGAGACTTCGTCGACTACCTGCTCGGCCAGGGCCCGAACTTCCTTGGACACGCACCGGAAGCTGTCGTCAACGCCGTGTTCGAGGCCTGCCGGAACGGCGTCATCTTCGGAGGGCAGCACGAGCTCGAGGTGCAAGCTTCGGAACTCGTCTGCCGCACTGTGGGTTGGGCGGAGATGGTGCGGTTCGGCGTCTCGGGTACCGAGGCGGTGCAGGCTGCCTTGCGCCTGGCTCGCGCGGCGACAGGGCGGACGAAGGTAATGCGTTTCGAGGGCCACTACCACGGTTGGCTGGACAACGTCCTGACGAGCCCGCGAGACGGTCACTGGGGAACCGCGAGCGCAGGACAGCTCGAGAGTCATCTGGACGATTTCGTGGTTGTGCCCTGGAACGATCCGGTCCAGGTGGCAGAGACGCTGGAACAGCACCGGATCGCGGCCGTGATCATGGAGCCACTCATGATCAACGCTGGAGTCATCGAGCCGAAACCGGGTTACCTGGAAGAGGTGCGCCGGCTGTGCACCGAGTTCGGCGCGGTGCTGATCTTCGACGAGGTCATTTCCGGTTTCAGGCTGGGGTTGGGTGGCGCCGCGGAACGTTATGGAGTCACGCCCGACCTGGCCACCTACGGCAAAGCGCTGGCAGGCGGCTTCCCGGTTTCTGCTCTGGTGGGGCGCAGCGAGCTGATGAGCCGTTTCGGAACCGGAGAAGTGAACCACTCCGGGACTTTCAACAGCTCGGTCATGGCGACAGCCGCCGTAACCGCGGCACTGACGAGCCTGCTGGAGGACCCGCCGTACGAGCGGATCGCCAAACACTCGCGAAGCCTCATCGTGGGGCTGCGGGACCTCGGTGTCGAATTCGGACTGCCGTTGCGGGTGCAGGGGGTGCCGGCGGCGTTCCACGTGTCGTTCGGCGACGCCGACGTTTCCGACTACCGGTCGCTGCAGCAACTCGACCTCGCTCGTTATGAAAGGCTGGCGAAATCGCTGGTCGAGCACGGAATCTGGGTTACCGGCAGAGGCGTCTGGTACGTGTCCGCGAGCCACGGCGGCGACGAACTGGACGCAGCGCTGACCCGTTTCGAGGCTGCCCTCCGTGATGGAGCCGGTCGATGACGGCCGCGAAGCGGGCAAGCCTCGACGGCAACAAGTCGCGGTTTTCCCCCAGTTTCAGCGCCGGTGGCTTCGTCTTCGTGTCGGGACAGGCGGCTGTGGGCTCCGATGGGCAAATCGTGCCCGGCACGTTCGAGGAGGAGATGCGACGTTCCTTCGACAACGTCATCGGCATCCTCGCAAATCTCGGGCTCGGGCTTGGCGACGTCGTCAAGGTCGGCGCCTACCTCCAACGCGCCGAGGACCTGCCGGAGTACAACCGGATCTACGCCGAGTACTTCCAGCCGCCGTTACCTGCCAGGACCACGTTGACGAACTGCTTGACCGAACGGATCAAGTTCGAACTGGACGTCATCGCCTACGCGGGCGACTCCCGTCCGTCCACTTCCTGAATGCCGGAGTTGTTGATGAAGCTGATGCAGCTGGGCGAGCCTGGTAGCGAGCGCCCGGTCGTGTGCCAGGGAGGCCGGTACTACGACCTCATGCCGATCACCCCGGAGATCGACGGTGCGTTCTGGTCTTCAGGCGGACCGGATCGAGTGCGGGCAGCACTGGAGACCAACGCGTTGTTCGAGATCGACGTAAGCGGGCTTCGGGTCGCTCCGCCCATCGCGAGGCCGTCGGCCATCTACTGCATCGGCCAGAACTACGCGGCGCACGCCGCGGAGTCCGGCGACGAGCCGCCTAGCGAGCCGATTCTCTTCCACAAGTCGCCGAACACCATCATCGGTCCTCGTGACGACGTGCTGATCCCACGCGGGTCGGCCAAGACCGACTGGGAGGCCGAACTCGGTGTTGTCATCGGCAAACGCGCGCGGTACCTCGAGACGCCGGAGGATGCCAGGAGTTGCGTCGCGGGTTATGTGGTTTCCAATGACGTGTCCGAGCGCTCCTTCCAACTGGGGCGTCCCGGAGGACAGTGGTCCAAGGGCAAGTCCTGCGAAACCTTCAACCCGCTGGGCCCCTGGCTGGTCACGGCAGACGACGTGCCGGATCCGCAGGTGCTCGAGCTGCGGTCCTGGGTGAACGGCGAGGCGCGCCAGGCTTCGAAGACCTCGGACATGATCTTCACTGTCGACGAGATCATCTGGCACCTTTCGCAGTTCCTCGTTCTCGAACCGGGTGATCTCGTCAACACGGGAACCCCCGAGGGGGTTGCGTTGTCGGGGCGGTTCGAGTACCTGCGTAGCGGCGATGTCGTCGAGATCGAGATCACCGGCCTCGGCCGGCAGCGATCTGTGTGCGGGCAGGCGTGACGCACGTGGACCACGACTTCGCGTCCGCGCTGGCCAACATCGTCGGGCCGGACCACGTCCGGACGGCGCCGGGGGAGTTGTCGGTCTACGCGCGTGATGCCACTCCGCTGTTCCACCAGCCGCCGGGTCTTGTGGTGTTCCCATGCACCACCAGCGAGGTGTCGCGGATCTTGAGCCTCGCGAGCGACCGCGGAGTTCCCGTGGTGCCCCGCGGTGCGGGCTCGAACCTGTGTGCTGCGACCGTTCCGGTTCGCGGCGGGGTCGTGCTGTCGATGACCCGTATGACGCACATCGTCGAGATCAGCACGGACGAGATGCTCGCCCGGGTCCAACCGGGCGTGACGACCGCTCGCCTCGCCGAGTGTGCCGAAGCCAGAGGCTTGTTGTACGCGCCTGATCCGAGCAGCCGCGTGACCGCGACCGTGGGCGGCAACATCGCCACGTGCGCGGGCGGTCTTCGCGGCCTGAAATACGGGGTGACTCGGAACTACGTACTGGGGTTGGAGGCGGTCCTCCCCACCGGCGAGGTGATCCGCACCGGTGGGCGGCTCTGGAAGGATGTCGCAGGCTACGACCTGACCCGCCTGCTCACCGGGTCTGAAGGCACGCTTGCCGTGATCACGGAGGCGACGGTCGCACTCCTGCCAAAACCAGCCGAAACACTGACCGGAGTAGCCTATTTCGAGTCACTCGAGGCCGCTTCCCACGCCGTGGGCCAGATCATCGCGAACGGGATCGTTCCGGCGACTCTGGAGTTCCTCGACAAGAAGTGCATCGGCGTCGTCGACGACTACACCGGACTGGGGTTGCGACGCGAGGCCGGTGCGATGTTGCTCTTCGGCGACGACGGCCCGGCCGAAGTCGTCACAGGAAACATGTCCCGGATGCGGCGGATCTGTACGGAGGCCGGCGCGATCGAGGTCACGGTCGCGCCGGACGTCGCCCAGTCGGAAGCACTGCTCGCGGCGCGCAGGTGCTCCTTGCCGGCGCTGTCGCGGCTCGGATCGCTCACGATCCTCGAGGACGTGAGCGTGCCCAGACCCAGGCTGGCGGAAATGGTGAGCCGCATCGACGAGATCGCCGACCGTTTCGATATCCGGATCGCCACTTTCGGGCATGCTGGAGACGGCAACCTCCATCCGACGTGTGTCCTCGACCCCGATGACGGCGACGCCGTGGAGCGTGCGCACAAGGCTTTCGCCGAAATCTTCCGCACTGCCATTCGCCTGGATGGCACCATCACCGGTGAGCACGGCGTTGGTGCGGCGAAACTGCCGTTCCTCGGCGAACGTCTGGGGCAGGAACAGGTCGAACTTCTGCGCCGGATCAAAAGGGCATTCGATCCAGCCGGAATCCTCAATCCGGGGAAGCTCGGATCATGATCTTCGACAATGAGCTGCTGGCCCGGTGCATCTCGTGCGGGTTCTGCCTTCCGGCATGCCCGACGTATCAGGCCACTGGGCAGGAAGCGGCTTCGCCGCGTGGACGGATCTCGCTGATGAGAGCGCTGGAATCCGGGGAGCTCGACGACCAGGACCCGACACTGGTGGAACAAGCCGCGTACTGTCTGGGATGCCGCGCGTGTGAACCGGTGTGCCCAGCCGGGGTCCAGTACGGGGATCTGCTCGAACAGTGGCGCGATCATCAGTGGCGGGGCAGCAAGGCTCCGCTCCGTGCGCGGCTCTTGATGTTCCTGGTCGCCCAGACCCGGGTGGTGCGGGCCCAGGGGTGGTTCCGCAGGCATGCACGGAGTTCGGCGACGAAGGATGGGCCTTCGCTCATGCTGGGATGTGCTGAGCGAGGCCTGTTCCCGCAGGTGTCCCGGGCGGCGAAGCGGCTTGTGCCTGCCCTTGCGGTACCGGCCGACCAGGGTTGTTGTGGTGCGCTCCACGCACACAACGGTGACTCCTGGGCAGGTGCGCTGATGGCGAAAGCGTTGGGAGACAGACTTGGTGGGGTGATCGTCACAACCTCCGGCGGGTGCGCTGCCCACCTCGCGCGCCAACTGGGCCGGAATCGGGTGAGGGAATTCAGTGAGTATCTGGTAGAAAGTGGTGTGCCGGAAGGTCAGGTGACTATCGGGAACCGGCCGGCGCGCGTGTCCTTGCAGGATTCGTGTCATCTGCGAAATGGTCTCGGGGTCTCCCGTCAACCTCGCGAGCTCCTCCGTGTCGTCGCCGAGTACGTTGAGCTGCCGTCCGCGGCGACTTGTTGTGGTGCGGCGGGTACGTACTCGATCCTTCGTCCGCGAGACAGTCAGAGGATTCTAGAAACGAAGATCGACGAGATTGAGCGGGCGAACCTCGATTATGTTGTTGCCGTGAACCCGGGCTGCCTCCGGCAACTGCGGACTGGATTGCGCAAGCGAAAGTCGCACGTACGTGCCGTGCACATCGCGGAACTCCTCGTGATCGCGGCGGAATAAACTCGTTTCTGCTCCCCGGGCGGCCTTGTTCGCCGCTCCGCCGTGAGTACTATGAAGGCCGTTGAACTTCGTTCTTCATGGCTGAGAAGGGTCAAGCGAGCAAACCGCGTGGCCTTGATCGATTATCCGCCTTCGCGATGAATAGTAGATCATGCAACAACGACCATTAGATCAGTTCGCACTCTTTCGGTCCCGTGATCTTGACGAGGTCAGGGACGAGATGTCGCGAGTGCTCTGTCCGCACCGCCTCGACGTGATCGATCCTCGTTGGCCCCTCGACGCGCGGATGAACTCGACAAGGCTGCACCACCTCGTGGTCAACTACGTGGAGTACAGTGCACCTGTTCTCGTGGAGCCGGGCGAGACCGGCTCCTTCTCCGTGGTCCAGGCACACCTGCGTGGACAGGGCACCGTCAGCTCGGGCCAGGACCAAGTCCTGGCCACTCGTGATCGCATCGTGGTGAGCTCGTCCCGGGAACCGCTTCGGATGTCCCTGACGGCGGACAGCTGTCTGGTCCTCCTCCGGATTGACTCGTCCGCAGTCGAAACCGTGCTCACGGGGTTCCTCGGTGAGGATCTCCGGCAGCCCGTACGGTTCGAGCTGGGCATGCACGTGGCTTACGGCGCGCCCCGATCCTGGTACAGGTCCTTGCTGGATTGCGTCGCACGTGTGGACAAGCGGGATGCGGTGCTGGTCTCCCCGGTCCGTATCGACAGGTTCGAGCAGGCGATGATCTTCCAGCTTCTCGCTGTCCAGCACAACAACTACAGCTCGGTGATCGACGAGCCCGTGAAGCCGGCTTCCGCACGACTGGTCCGGAGTGCGGTGGAGCTGATCGAGACGGGGTCCGGGGTGCCGCCGACGGAGATTGCGGTCGCGCGGGACCTCGGCGTAGGCCTGCGCCACCTGAGGGCCGCGTTCAAGCATCACCGCGGCGCGACCCTCGCTGATCACCTGTTGGGGGTTCGTCTGCAACGCGCTCGGCGTGATCTGCTCACTGCTGACCCCCGCGACGTCACACTGAACGAAGTCACGCAACGCTGGGGGTTCGATGTGCACTCCTTCGTCCCCTGGTACCAAGCCGCGTTCGGCGAGACGCCGGACCTGACGCTCCGTCAATGAGGAGGACGCACGATGGCTGACTCGTACTTCCGAACCCGGGATCTCGCCCTGGCCCGCTCCGCCGTCGAACCGATCTTCGGACAGCACGAGCTGAGGCGGACCGGCGAGCATGTCGAGATCGACATGCGCATGCGAACTCGGAGCGGCACCAGCGCGGTGTCGGCGATGCTGACGTACGGCGCACCGGTCATTGCCCGGCTCAACACGCCAAGGCACGCTTACGTCTCCCTGATCGTCCTGCAGGGACGATGCATGTGCCGGCACAGCGGCGCGTACCTCGATGTCGGGCCAGGCGGCATCGTAACCGTGTCCCCGGACCAGCAGTTCGCCATCGCGCCGGAGGCAGACTGCCTGCTGAAGGTGGCGAGGATCGAGCAGCACGTCATGCACGGAAGGCTCGTGCGTCTGGCGGGGTTCTGGCCCAACGACACGATCACCTTCAGCCCGGAGGTTGCCTTGGTCGCCGATCCGGGGCACACGCTCGCGACCACCGTCAACCGGTTCTTCGTCGGGGGACGCTCAAGGTTCGCTCGCTATGCGGATCACGTCTTCGTCGATTGGCTGTTGCGCAACCAGTCCCATGAGCACAGCGAAGCGACAACCGAAGGAGAACGGTCTGTCGTCGGATTCGAGACCGTGAACTTCGTGAAGTTGCTCATGCGCACGAATCCGGTGGCGGACACAACCATGAGCGAGTACGCCGCGGAGGCAGGTACTGGGTTGAAAGATCTCCTGGTGGCCTTCGAACGGTACGAAGGCTGTCTACCGCACGAGTTCCTGCGTGGGGTGCGTTTGGACCGCGTGCACGCGCTTCTCCTGGAATCGGGTGGCGGGCTCAGGGAATTCACAGCTGCCCTGGACCGGATGGGTTTCCGGGACAACGAGCAGTTCCAGCAGTGGTATCTGCGAAGGTTCGGCGAAACGCCGCAGCAGACGCAGCGCCGGGGGTCGTCCGTCTAGCGCGGCTGTCAGTCCTCGTCCTGGCGAGGCCACCACTGGTCCAGTAAGTCCATGCGAGCGTCCACCAGCGCTGCGTCGCGCAAGTCGACGAGGTGGACACCTCGCCAGCGCTGGAACCCGATGCGCTCCAGCATGTTGCCAGCTCGAAGGCTGGAGAGTTCCGCAGCGATCCGATCCGAACCGGGACGGGCGAAATCAAGGGGCGAGACCCGGCAAGCGGCGAGACGGGCGTTGGGCGACAGTATGCGCAGCGCGCTGGCAATGAGGGCGGCCCCCAAGCCGTGACCGCGCCACGGCTCGACGAGCTCGACGCGCCGTAGGATGACCATTCGCGGCGGCCCCTGACTGATCTGCGCGTCCAGTTCCGGGTGGAGCTTGCCCTGGTCCGGGTCGATCACAGTCTCGGCGATGAACTCCAGTGCCCACTCACCGAGTACCACCGAGTCGAGCAGGTTGCGCTCTTTCGTCAAATCCGCGATAACGAGTGAGATGGTCCCGACGTGGCGCAGGTCAACCGGGCAGATGTCGAGCTCAGAGACGTCGGCTGACGCGTCCCATTGTTCCGGCTGCTCATCCTCGTCGTCGATCTGCCACCAAAAACGGCTGTGTGTGAGCGTGAGTTCGATCGACAGCGGGTTCGCGGGCAGATCGGGAACCACGATCACTCCTCAAGCAACACCGGTGATGCTAATGCACGTGCATCCGCACTCTAGTTTGACACTGTTCGTGCGGAAGTAGGTGGGTGTATCAGTGTAGGACTATTGCCTTTCGACTGTTACTTTGAGAAGCTCTCACGTTTGATGGCGCCTTCTCCGATTCTCGTCGGCGATGAAGGTGCCCTTTGAGCGGATGGTGAACACCAGGCCGCGTTCGCGGAGGATCTGGGTCGCGTGGCGCGCCGTGCCGAGTGAGACGCCGTACTCGGTGGCCAGTCGTCGTTCCGCCGGCAGCGGCGTGTTCGGGCGCAGCTCACCGGCCTCGATGCGGGCCTCCAGGTGGTCCGCCATCATCTCGTAGATGTACCCCGGCTTCGCGGTGGGATCGAACTCTGGGACGGTCACGGGAGGAAGGTAGAACGGCGTTAAAAGGGGCGGATTTCACGGTTGCTCCAAGATGCGCCTGTGCGCGCTATGACGGGGTTGATCACGAAGAGGCCTGCACTGTCACCCTACCGGGTGGCGAAATGCGAAACGGTCGCCGAATTCGTCAGTTGTTCACTGTCGTCACCCGAGCGGGTTAGCCAGAACGGGCGCACAATTGTCAGCGGACTTGATTTGGGACGCGCATTGAGTCGTGGCC
This sequence comes from Amycolatopsis sp. ATCC 39116, assembly GCF_000231075.2. Classification (NCBI taxonomy): domain Bacteria; kingdom Bacillati; phylum Actinomycetota; class Actinomycetes; order Pseudonocardiales; family Pseudonocardiaceae; genus Amycolatopsis; species Amycolatopsis sp. ATCC 39116. Next base: position 63,400 of record NZ_AFWY03000019.1, read on the forward strand.
CTGTCCACGCAGTATCTCGAAACGGTCGGTGCCTGGCCAGCTGTTCACCCAGCTCGACCCCGGCACGTCCTTCGCGCGCTTCTTCAGCGGCGCCAGCAGCCGGGAAACCTCGCGGTAGGACTTCGCCGCCGTGCCGGCGCACACGACCGTCGCCAGCGAGACCGTGACCGTCAGGTGCTCGGCCGTCCACGGGGTGCCCAGCAGGGTGTCCGCGACGGCCGGGATCTCGTCGATGTCGCAGGCGATCAGGAAGTCGTCGCCCCCGACGTGGCTCACCGTGACGCTGCGCAGCTTCGCCGCCAGATCCGTCAGCGTCCGCCCCAGCGCCCGGATCAGGTCGTCGCCCGCCGCGAAGCCCACCGTGTCGTTGATGTGCTTGAACGAGTCGACGTCCAGCCACGCCACGACGAGCGGCCGACCCGCGGCGATGCGGCGGTCCACCTCGCGCGCGACGGTGTCGCTGCCCGGCAGCCGGGTCAGCGGGTTCAGCGCGGCCGCCTCCTCGATCTTCGCCTCGGCCATCGCGCGCACGATCTCGGTCACGAAAACCACGCCGAGGCACTCGCCGTCCGCGCCGACCACGATGATGTCGTCGGCGGTGCGGGTGAGGTCGGCGTCGGCGACCAGGTCGAGCAGCTCCAGCGCGCCCGCTCCGGTGCGGATGGTGCGCGGCGGGTCGGCCAGCCGCGCGGCCGCCTTGTTCGCGTGCAGCGCGTGCCCGTACGGGCCGGTCAGGTCCAGCAGGAACCGGGCGCGGTCGATCGACCACCGCGGCCGTCCGGCGGGGTCGATCCCGACGATCCCGCTCGGCGCGTCGTGGTCCAGCAGCACCCGCCGGACTTCATCGCACGTCGCGTCGTCGGGCAGCGTCGTCGCGGGGTGCCGGAAGTCGTCCACGCGCGGCGCGGCCGCCCTGGTCAGCGGCACCGGCGTCGCGGGCCCAGGCGGCGCGGTGACCAGACCGGAGGGCATCGCGTTGGCGCGGGCCGGGGCGAACAGGTTGCCCTGCACGATCCGCACCCCCAGCCGCCGCGCCGCCGACAGCTGCTCCTCGGCCTCGATCCCGGTCGCCACCAGCCGGATGCCGGTCCGCGAGGTGAAGTGCACGAGCGACTCGACCAGCGCGACCGCCGCCGCCTCGCCGGGCAGCCGCCGCAGCGTCGTGCGGTCGAGCTTGACCAGGGCTACGCCGGCTTCGGCGAGCAGGTTCAGCGGCAGGTCGCCGGACCCGAGCCCGTCGAAGGCCAGGCGGAAACCCAGCTCGGCGAACCGCTCCAGTCCGGCGAGCAGCGCCTTCGGCGAGACGCCGTGGAACGGCGCGCCGATCTCCAGCACGATCTCCCGTGGACGGCGACCGGTGCGCCCGAGCGATTCGAGCAGCGGGTCCAGCACCAGCTGCGGCGCCGCGGCCGACAGCGCGGTCAGGTTCAGGTGCAGGGGGAGCAGCGTCTCGTGGGTGGCCTCGGCGAGGACCGCCTGCGCGGCGAGGCCGGCGTCGACGTGGACCAGGCGTCCGCGGCGCTGGGCGGCGCGCAGGAGGTCGTGGATCCGCCCGGTGGCGGGCCGGGCGAGGGCTTCGACACCGACGACGCCGCCGGTGTTCAGGCTGTAGAGCGGTTGAAAGGCGAAGCCTACGTCGTCGGCCGCTGCTTCCACACGTGAATCCTCCGCCGTCGCCGGGCCGGGCGGCCCGTTCGCGCGCCGATTGTGTCCCAGCTCACCATGGAGCCCGAACTGGCCCCTACCGCCACGCCCGGCGGTCGCTCCAGGCTGGTCTGGTTGTCCGAATTGACCAGCGAGGAGCCGCCCGTGCCGCCCTTCATGGAGCCGTTCCGGATCAAGGCGGTCGAACCGATCCCGTTCCCCACCGCGGAGGAGCGCCGCGACGCGCTCGTGGCGGCGGGCTGGAACCTCTTCCGCGTGCCCGCCCGTGCCATCACCATCGACCTGCTGACCGATTCCGGCACGGCGGCGATGTCGGCCGCGCAGTGGTCCGCGCTCATGCGGGGCGACGAGTCCTACGCAGGCGCGCGGTCGTTCGAGCGGTTCGAGGCCGTCGTGCGCGACCTGACCGGCTACGGCGAGATCCTGCCGGTCCACCAGGGACGCGCGGCCGAGCGGATCCTGCTCGGCCTGCTGCTGCGGCCCGGCGACATCTCGGTCAGCAACACGCACTTCGACAGCACGCGCGCCAGCGTGGAAGCGGCCGGCGCGCAGGCGGTCGACCTGCCGGTGCCGGTCGCGCCGGGGGAGCTGAACCCGTTCGGCGGCGACCTGGACGCCGGCAGGCTGCGGGACCTGCTGCGCACCTCGGCCGACCGCGTGAAGTGCGTCGTCCTCACCATCACCAACAACGCGGGCGGCGGGCAGCCGGTCTCGGTGCGCAACGTCAAGGACGTGCGGCAGCTCTGCGACGCCCACGGCGTTCCGCTGTACCTGGACGCCTCGCGCTTCGCCGAGAACGCGTACCTGGTGACCGAGCGCGAGGACGGCTACGGGCACCTGTCGCCGCGCGAGGTGGCCCGCGTGGTCTTCGAGCTCGCGGACGGCTGCTGGGCCAGCCTCAAGAAGGACGGCATGGCGAACATCGGCGGGCTGATCGCGTTGCGCGACGCCGGTCTCGCCGCCCGTGCCCGCGAGCAGCTCATCGCGTTCGAGGGGTTCCCGACCTACGGCGGTCTCGCCGGGCGCGATCTGGAAGTGCTCGCGGAGGGGCTGCTGGAGGTCGTCGAACCGGACTACCTGCGGTACCGCGCGGAGTGCGCGCGCTGGTTCGGCGAGCAGCTGGGCCTGGCGGGACTGCCGGTGCTGCAGCCGACCGGCTGCCACGCGGTGTACGTCGACGCGGGCGCGATGCTGCCGCACATCCCGCCGCAGCAGCTGCCCGCGACCGCCTTCGCCAACGCGCTCTACCTGGCGGGCGGGGTGCGGGTGACCGAGCTGGGGACGCTCGTCTTCGGCAGGCGGGACCCCGACGGCGGGCCGGACGTGCCCGCGCCGCGCGAGCTGGTGCGGTTCACGTTGCCGCGCCGGGTCTACACCCTGAGCCACCTCGAACACGTCGTCGACGTGGCCGAGGGCGTCTGGTCGAAGGCGGACCAGCTGACCGGCTACCGCATCGTCGAGCAGGGAGGTGCCCTTCGACAGTTCACGGCGGTCCTGCGACCGGCCGCCGAATAGTAAAACCCCTGATCAACCGGGGTCCGACGCGTCGGATGCAAATTGCACATGGCAAATTCGCCCGTTCGTCGGTAGCAATTGAACGGCCAACAACGGACAGTGGTGCATTGGAGGTGTATGGGAGTCGGCGCCACCGTACGTTGATCTTTTTCGACTGCCCGGGACATGACAGTACTGCCGTTGGACAAGTACCGGCTCTTCCACTCGCGAGACGTCGACGAGACCCGCGAGCGGGTGGGGCGCCTGTTCTGCCCACATTCGATGAACACCGTCGGCCGCAACCCGCGGCTGAACACCAAGGTCAACTGCCGGCGGCTGGAGAACGTGGCGATCGCGGTGGTCGCCTACGGCACCGACGTGCGCGTCGAACCCGGCGAGCTCGGCTCCTTTTACGTGGTTCTGGCTCCGGTGATCGGCCGGGGCATGGTCCAGTGCGGACGCGAGCAGATCAACTCCGCGCCGGACACGGCCGGTGTGGTCGGCACGGACGACCCGCTGCGGATGCGGCTGTCCGACGACTGCGCCCAGTTCGTCATCCGGATCGAGCGGCCGGCGCTGGAGGCGCGCCTGGCCGAGCTCATCGGCGGCTCGGTGTCGGAGCCCGTGCGGTTCCGGCTGGGCATGGACATCACCCGCGGCTACGGCCGCAGCTGGTACCGGGAGCTGGCCTACGGCGTCTCGGAGCTGGACCAGCCCGACACGATGCTCTCCCACCCGGCCGCCGTCGAGCAGTTCGAGCGCAACCTGATCACCGGGTTGCTGCTCGCGCAGCCGCACAACTACACGGCGATGATCGAGGGCCGGGACCGCCCGGTGCCCTCGCGGTCGCTGCGGGCGGCGCTCGATCTGATCCACAGCCATCCGGAGGCCCCGCACACGCCGGGCAGCCTGGCCCACCAGGCCGGGGTGAGTGTGCGGGCGCTGCAGAAGGCTTTCCGGGAGCAGCTGGGCAGCTCGCCCAGCGAGTACCTGCGCGGTGTGCGGCTGCAGCGGGTGCACGACGAGTTGTCGGCCGCTCAGGTCGAGGTCACGACAGTCGGGGAAATCGCGAGCAAGTACGGGCTGATGCACCACGGCCGCTTCGCGGCGGCCTACCGGGAGCGGTTCGGTGAATCACCCAACGCGACGTTGCACAGACGGTCTGGACGTCTACTGGAGTTGTGAAGGGGCGAATCGTGCGTGATGAGGACAAAACCGTGCGCCGAACGGATCGTGTCGGCGGGGCGGCGCTCGTAGCTTCCGCGTCATGAGCGCCGACGCTGCCGTGGCCGCCCGCGACTCGATGCCGATCGGCCGGTTGATCCGGTCCGCGCGGCACGAGCGCGGGCTGACCCAGTACCAGCTCGCGGACGAACTCGTCACGGTCTCGGGCAACGAGAGCCTGGGCCGTGGCGAGGTCTCGCGCTGGGAGCGGGGCAAGCGCGTGCCCGGCCCGTACTGGCAGAGCCACCTGAGCCGGGTGCTGGAGGTGCCCCCGGACGAGTTGCGTGCCGCCGCGCGCACGGCGAAGCAGTGGCGACGGCGCCAGTGAAACACAACCCCTGATTTCCCCATCCCGCTTTTGCCATTTTTGCAGCGAAAGTTTTGCTCTTTTTCGCGCAGGAGTGGGAGTCCCATGGGAAAGTCTTTGGTCACACTGGTCAACCCGAATCTCGTCCATCCCCCGATCACGCCGTACGCGCTGGACATCCTGACGACCTCGCTGGAGGCCGACGGGTTCGATGTGGACGTCGTGGACCTCACGTTCCGGCGGGACGACTGGTGGACCGTGCTGCGCGAGTACTTCGCGAGCCACACGCCGATGCTGGTCGGGGTGACGGTGCGCAACACCGACACGATCTACGCGCAACAGCAACGTGGTTTCCTCGCCGACCACCGCGCCATCATCGACGAGATCAAAATGCACAGCGCGGCCCCGATCATCGCGGGCGGTGTCGGTTTTTCCTCGATGCCGTTCGCTTTGGTCGACTATTTCGGCATTCCATTCGGGGTGAAGGGGCCGGGTGAGGGAATCATCGTCGGCCTGGCGAATGCGCTGCTGTCCGGGGAACCGCCGGAGACCGTGCCCGGGCTGCTGGTCAACCGCGGCGGCGGGCGGGTGGAGAAGGTCGTGCCGCGGCTCGGCCGCCGCGGCCGCCCGCTGTCCTCGCCGATCAACACGACCACGAGCTACACCCGCCGGTCCGGGGAGCCGTGGAAGGTCGACAACCTGCGCTACTACCGCGGCGGCGGGCTCGGCAACATCCTCACCAAGAACGGCTGCGCCTACTCGTGCGCGCACTGCGTGGAGCCGGACGCGAAGGGCACCCACTTCACCCGCCGCGCCGTGGAGTGCGTGGTCGACGAGATGGAGGCGCTGACCGCGCAGGGCGTGTACGACCTGCACACGACCGACAGCGAGTTCAACCTCGTCATCGCGCACAGCAAGAACGTGCTCCGCGAGATCATCCGCCGCCGCGACACTGACCACTCCACGCCGCTGCACAACCTGAAGCTGTGGATCTACGCGCAGCCGACGCCGTTCGACGACGAGCTGCTCGACCTGCTCGTGCGGGCCGGGTGCGCGGGCATCAACCTCGCGCCCGACCACGTGCGCGACGACGTGCTGGACGGCTGGAAGGTCTCCGGCGGCGGCCGCCGGTTCTACACCTTCGACGACGTGCGCGCGTTGTGCGCCAAGATCGCCAAGGTCGAGCTGCCGGTGATGGTCGAGGTCCTGCTCGGCATGCCGGGGGAGACGGCGGTGACGATGACCGAGGCGGTCCGCCGCACGCTCGACCTGGACGTCGCGGTCGCCGGTTACAGCCTCGGCATCCGCGCGTTTCCCTACTCGCCGCTGGGGATCCGGATGGCGGAGCAGTGCGCCGGCCGTCGCACGCTGCCCGGTCTGCAGTCGGACTCGGCGGTCGAGCCGATCGTGCTCAAGCCGCGGGCGATGTGCGATTCGATCGTCGAGTACGAGCGGCAGTTCGCCTTCGACCGCGACGGCCGTTTCCGCCCGGTCTACTTCCTGTCGCCGGACCTGCCGGAGGACCCGGCGACCATCGCGTCGCCGAACGGGCGGTGGGTGAACAGCGTGCAAATGCTGTGGGACCTGGTGCCCGCGTCGGAGTACCACCGCGTGATGCTGCCGACCCTGCCCGGCATCACCGAGGACGACAACAACTACGCGGACAACCCGTTCCTGCTCAAGCTCATCGAGCTCGGTTACACCGGGGCGTTCTGGTCGCACTGGCCGCAACGGCACGAGATCATGCAGGGTGCCGCCTGACCAGGGACTATTTCGATCCGAACACGAGACCTTGAGCCGCCGCGAAGGTTACGTAGACTTTCCCGCGGCGACACGCCCCAGATCCCGCTGCGTCGGCCGGACCCTCAGCGTCGAGGAGCCGGCCGGCGCAGCCGCCCCACTTCTCAGCACGCGTGCTTGGCGCGCAGGACCGTGGTGAGCGCGTCGGTCACCCGCTCGGCGGACAGCGTCCCGTCGGCCGTCGCCTTCTCCATCGCGTCCAGCACGGTCGTCACCCGGCCGCCCGAGGACCACAGCGCCTGGTCCGCGCCGGACTGCACGGCCTTCACCACGGCCTGCGGCAGCGGGTAGCGCTGGGTCACCGCCTTCATCGCGCCGAGGTCGTCGGTCAGCACCGGGCCGTCGAAGCCGAACTCGCCGCGCAGCAGCTGGTAGGCCGCGGGCGACAGCGACGCGGGCTCGCCACCGGTCAGGCCGGGCACGTCGAGGTGGCCGACCATGACGGCGGCGGACCCGAAGTCGGCGAGGTTGCGGTAGGGCACGAGGTCGTTCTCACGCAGTTCGTCCAGCGGCGGGGTGGTCACCGAGCCCTTGTGCGAGTCGCCGGTCGCGTGCCCGTGACCGGGGAAGTGCTTGACCACCGGCTGGATCCCGGCGTCCTCCAGGCCCGCCGCGAAGGCCTGCGCGTAGCGGCGCGCGGTGTCCGGGTCGGCGCTGAAGGAGCGGTCGCCGATGACGTCGCCGGCGGCGCCGTCGGTGAGGTCGAGGACCGGCGCGTAGTCGACGGTCACCCCGCGCGCGGCCATCGCCCGGCCGCGTTCCCGCGCGAGCTCGCGGACCTCGCCGGTGGTCATCGTGGCGGCCATCTTGCGGGCGCTGGGAATCGACCCGTCCAGGTCGTCGAGCCGCTGGACGCGGCCGCCCTCGTCGTCGACCGCGACGGACACCGGCAGCCGCCCGGCCTGCTGGACCTGGTCGAGCGCCTTGTTTTCGAGCAGCGCGGTGGCGTTGCCGCCGAGGAAGATCCCGCCGACCTGCTCGGTGCGCACGAGGTCGGCCGCACCCTGCGGGTCGGACGCGTCGACCCCGACGACGACCAGCTGCGCGAGCCGCTGGCGGGGCGTGAGTTCGCCGATCACGGTGGCGCACGCGTCCGGCCCCTCGGCGGCGGCGATGCGCGGCTGCGGCGGCGGCGCGGTGGTCGGAGCGGCGGCCGGGGGCTGCTGCTCGGCCTCGTCGCCGCCGGCGTAGACGACCACCGCGGCGAGCAGGGCCCCGGCGGCCAGTACGAGCAGCAGTCGCCGGGTCAGGTGCTTGGCCGGCCTCATCGGCGTTGGGTGTTCCTTCCTGGCGGAATGGGGTTCGCGGCCACGGTAACCCAGTGCGCGGCCGGCCAAACGGCTCGTCGCCGGACCGGGTGAGGGCGGCCACGTGTCCGCGGCGGGCCCGGCGGGTAGCCGGGGAGCATGCGAATCCCGCGTGAGCGGCCTCGCAGCCGCGAGGAGTACCAGCGGGGCCTGCCGGACTACCACGATCCGACCGCCGGTTTCGGTGGCGCCGCGCCGGCGTACAGCGCGCTGACGCTGCGGATCTGGCTCGCCGCCATCGGCATCCTCCTCGCCGCCGGGGCCGCCGTCCTGTTCGCCACGATCGAGATGTGGTGGGTGACGGTGCTGATGTCCCTGGTGGCGGTGGGGATGGTGATCGACCTGGCCTGGGTCGTGCACCGCAAGCGCCGCGGTGAGCCTGGTTGACGATCTCCGGCAGGGGTAGACCTGTGGCATGAGGCGGCGACACGAGTACCGCGACCGCCACGAGGCGGGTCTGCGGCTGGGTGAGCTGCTCGCCGAACGCGAGTGGCGCGATCCGCTGGTGCTGGGGCTGGCGCGTGGCGGGGTGGTCGTCGGTCACGCGGTCGCCCAGGTGCTGGGCGCGCCGCTGGACGTGGCGGTCGCCCGCAAGATCGGCGCGCCCGGCCAGCCGGAGTTCGGCGTCGGCGCGGTCACCCCGGACGGCCCGCCCTACTACGACGAGCGGTCGCTGTCGATGCTCGGGCTGCGGCCGGCGCAGCTGGAGGCGGTGTGCCGGGCCGAACGCGCCGAAGCTCGCCGCCGCGCCGTGGTCTACCAGCGCGGACGTCCGCCGCAGCCGCGGACCGGACGGGACGTGCTGGTGGTCGACGACGGGCTGGCGACCGGCGTGACCGCGCGGGCCGCGTTGCGGGCGTTGCGCGCGGACCGGCCGCACAGCCTGGTCTTCGCCGCGCCGGTGTGCGCGCCGGACGCCGCGGCGGCGTTGAAGAGCGACGCCGACGAGGTGCTGTGCCTGCTGGCGCCGCACGGTTTCCGGTCGGTCGGGCAGTGGTACGCCGACTTCCGCCAGACCGGCGACGACGAGGTCATCGAACTGCTGGAGACGTCATGACCGTTCCGCTCACCGTCGACCCCGGGCTCCAGGGCGATCTGACGGTCCCGTCCGACGCGATCGGGGTCGTCGTGTTCGCCCACGGTTCGGGCAGTTCCCGGCACAGCGCCCGCAACATCGCGGTGGCGCGCGAGCTGCAGGACAACAGGTTCGCCACGCTGCTGTTCGACCTGCTCAGCCCGGACGAGGACCACGGCGACCGGCGGTTCGACATCGACCTGCTGACCGAACGCCTGCGCGCGGCGATGGCCGAGCTGTCCCGGCGCGCGGAGACGGCCGGGTTGCCGCTGGGCCTGTTCGGGGCGAGCACCGGCGCGGCCGCCGCGCTGCGGGCCGCGGCGGCCGAACCGGACCGCGTGCAAGCGGTCGTGTCCCGCGGCGGACGCCCCGACCTGGCCGGCGACGCGCTGACCCAGGTGCGGTGCCCGACGCTGCTGATCGTCGGCGCGCGGGACGAGGAGGTGCTGCGCCTGAACCAGTCGGCGGCCGCCGAGCTGGGCGGACGGTACGACATCGAGATCGTCTCGAAGGCCACGCACCTGTTCGAGGAACCCGGCGCGCTGGAGCGGGTCGCCCAGCTCGCGGCCGCCTGGTTCAGCGAGTACCTCCCCTAGGACGTGTCCTCAAAGTTGGAGATTCGACCTGGTTTGATCTTGGGTTGCGGTGCGTGGGCACGAGCTGACTGATGAGCAGTGGCAGGTGATCGAGCCATCGCTGCCGGCGTCGGGGACGAAGGGACGTCCGCGGGTCGATGACCGCCGGGTGATCAATGGGATGTTGTTCAAGGCCGAGACCGGGGTGGCTTGGCGTGACTTGCCGGAGCGGTATGGGCCGCGGAAGACGGTCTACAACCGGTTCTGGCGCTGGTCACGCACCGGCACTCTGTCCGCGTTGGTGGCACGGGTTCGTGTCATCGCCGAGGCGATTGACGAACTCGACCGCGAAGTCTCGGTCAATTCCAGCATCGTGCGGGCGCATCAGCACGCTGCCGGCGCCCGCCGCATGACCGCGTCCCACACAGGGGGAAGCGCACTCGTGCGGCGGGCACAGCGAACCACATGATCATGCCATCGCCGGTCCCGCGGCGGACCAACCACCAAGATCCACCTCGCCTGCGACGGCCACGGACGGCCCTTGTCGATCCTGTTGACCGGCCCGATTCGACAAGACCGCCACCTCCTACCGGAGCATGATCGACCTGGCCACACTGCTCATCTGGCTTTGAGGACAGGCCCTACGGCTTGCGGGCCACCGCGGCGAGGATGCGTGACTTCGACGGCGCGTCGGCGAACAGGGCGTTCTCGTCGGGGTGCCACTCAGGCGCGTAGACGAGCCCCGGCTCGACCAGTTCGAAGTCGCCGTAGAACTTCAGGAACTCTTCCCGCGAGCGGTACTGCCCGGGGTTCGTGGTGGTCTCGTAGTAGGCCTTGAGGTCGTCCAGCGCCCGGCGCTCCTCGTCGTCGGCCGGGTTCTCGTCGGTGAGCTGGCACATGATCAGGAACGACCCCGGCGCGAGCTGCTCGCGGTAGAAGTCCAGCGCCTGGTGCGGCTGCTGTTCGTCCTTGATGAAGTGCAGCACCGCGTTGATCACCAGCGCGACCGGCTGCTCGAAGTCGATGACCCCGGTCTCGCCGACCCGCTCCCACAGGTCGACCGGCTCCAGCAGGTCGCCCGCGATCGCGTGGTGGCGGTCCGGGTCCGCCGTGTCGGCGAGCAGCAGCTGCGAGTGCGCGAGCGCGATCGGCTCGTTGTCGATGTAGACGACGGTGGTGTCGTGCTCCGGGCGGGCCTCGTCGGCGACCTCGTGCACGTTGCCCGCGGTCGGCAGGCCGGAGCCGATGTCGACGTACTGGTGGATCCCCGACTTCGACGCGTACCGCACGGCGCGGCCGAGGAACTGACGGCACGCCACCGCGGAGTCGGGGATCAGCGGGAGCCGCGCGCGGACCTTGTCGCCGAACGCGCGGTCGATCGCGTAGTTGTGGTTCCCACCGATGAAGTAGTCGTACACCCGGGCCGCCGACGGCCGGTCGAGGCTTCCCTCGACGGCCCGCAGCACCTCGTCATCCGCCGCCATGCGACGAGTCTGCCACAACGCGTAAACCCTTCACGGCAGGCCGACGAAAGCGGCCGATTGCCCTGCCGTGTAGTCGAAATAGGCGTCCGCGGGATCCGCCGTGTTGGCGTACTGGCCGAACAGCTCGAAGCTGATGGCGCCGAAGAGGTGGGTCCACGCGGTCATCAGCCGGACCAGGTCCGCCTCCGGGAGCGACGTCCCGAGCGCGGTCTGGACCTTGCGTGCCTGTTCGGCCAGCTCGACGGGCAGCGGCGGGCCGGGCATCGCGGGCGCGAGGTCGGCGGACTCCATGACGCGGACCAGCGCCAGCGCCACGCGTCCGGCGGGCGTGATCGTGTCCTGCGGCGCCTGGTAACCGGGTACCGGCGAGCCGTAGATCAGCGAGTATTCGTGCGGGTTCCGCTTCGCCCAGTCGCGGGTGGCGGCCCAGATGCGCAGCCAGCGGTCGCGCGGTGCGGCGGACGGGTCGTCGGCGCGCTCGGCCGCTTCGCCGATCTCGTTGTAGGCGTCGATGATCAGCTCGGTCAGCAGGTGGTCGCGGCTCGGGAAGTAGCGGTAGAGCGCGGAGGACACCATGCCCAGCTCGCGGGCGACGGCCCGCAGGGACAGCCCGTGCGGGCCGACCTCGCCGAGCTGGCGGCGCGCCTCGTCCTTGATCTCGCGGGTCAGTTCGGCGCGGGCCCGTTCGCGCGCGGTCTTGCTGGCTGGCATGCCGTCGAGTGTGCCATGCGAGAGAGCGGCGAACAAATTAGAGAGCACCGCTCTTGACAGTCGCTCCGCCGAGGTGTTCACTGATCTCAACAGAGAGCACCGCTCTCGCAGAAGGGAGAACCCAGGTGGACCGCTACCTCAAGCCCGGCAAGGGTGACAGCGTCTTCAACGTGGCCGTGCAGTTCCTGACCAAGCTGGGTGTGAGCCTGGCGGGCAGCCGGGTGCTGCTGGTCCGCGGCCGCAAGTCGGGGGAGATCCGGTCGACGCCGGTGAACCTGCTGAAGGTCGGCGGGCAGCGCTACCTCGTCGCGCCGCGCGGGCAGACGCAGTGGGTGCGCAACCTGCGCGCGGCGGGCGAGGGTCAGCTGCGCGTCGGGCGCCGCGTCGAGACGTTCCGGTTCGCCGAGCTGGCCGACGACGAAAAACCGGTGATCCTGCGCGCCTACCTGAAGCGGTGGGCGTGGGAGGTCAGCCGGTTCTTCGAGGGCGTCGACCACCGGTCGCCGGACGAGGTGCTGCGCGGCATCGCGCCCGGCTTCCCGGTCTTCCGGATCACAGAAAGCGCTTGAGGTGCGCGAGCAGCGCCTCCGGTTGTTCCTCGGCGAGGAAGTGGCCGCACTCGGGCAGCCCCTCGCCGGTGACGTCCTCGGCGTACTCCCGCCAGATGTCCAAGGTGGGCAGTGAGCCGAGCAGTCCGGCCTGTCCCCACAACGCGAGCACCGGCATCGCGAGCTTGCGCCCGGCGTCGGCGTCGTCGTGTTCGGCGTCGTCCGGGAAGGATGCGCGGTAGTCGTCGAAACCGGCGCGCAGGGCGCCCGGGGCGGAGAACGCGCGGACGTACTCGGCGATCGCCTCCGGGGCGAGGCCCTGTCGCTGGTAGGTCCAGCGCTCGAAGAAGTACCCCAGGTAGGCCGCGATGTCCTTGCCTGCCAGCAGTTCCGGCAGGTCGGGTTGCAGGTGGAACAGCCAGTGCCAGTAGCCGCGGCCGACACCGGCGTCGAGCCGCCGCCACATCTCGCGCGTCGGGATGATGTCGAGCACGGCCAGGCGCTCGACCTCGTCCGGACGGTCCAGCGCCCACCGGTGCGCGACCCGGCCGCCGCGGTCGTGCCCGACCACGCTCGCCGAGCCGAAGCCGAGCTCGTGCAGCAGGGCCGAGACGTCGGCGGCCATGGTGCGCTTGTCGAAGCCCGTCCGCGGTTTGTCGGTGAGCCCGTAGCCGCGCAGGTCCGGCGCGATGACGGTGTGCTCCCGCGCGAGCGAGTCGAAGATCCGGTGCCAGCAGTAGGAGGTCTGGGGCCAGCCGTGCAGCAGGACGACCGGCGGACCCTCGCCGGCTCGCCGGTAGTGCATGCGGATGCCGTTGACGGTCGCCATGTGCGAGTCCATGTCTCACCTTCCTAACCGGTTATATGGGTTAGAGTACACTGGACCCGGTGAAGGCGCAGTGGGTTTTCGACGGCGGCCGCCCGTGCCTGGACCTGGTGAACACGCTCCGGGACCGGCACCGCGGCGGTCGCGAGCTGCTGACCTCGCCGTCCACGCTGGTCGAGTGGCTGGTGCTCGCCGGTCTGCTGCCCCGGCCGGCGCCCGCGTCGCCGGACTCGCTCGCGGCGGCGATCGCGCTGCGGGAGGCGGTCGACCGCGTCGCGCGGGGTGAGGGGCGGCCTGCCGACGTCCGCCTGCTGAACCGGCACGCGCGCAACGCGCCGGTGCCGCAGTTGCGCATCGACGGCGACGGCGTCGCGCACCGGCGGCTCGACGCGCCGGACCCCGTCGAAGGGGCGTTCGGCGCGCTGGCGGTGGACGCGATCGACCTGGCGACCGGCGAGGCCGAGGTCCGGATCTGCGCGTACCACGATTGCGGGCTGCGGTTCGCGGACACCTCGCCGAAGCGCAACCGCCAGTGGTGCTCCATGTCGCGCTGCGGCAACCGGGCGAAGGCACGCGCCCACTACGCCCGCACCCGCGGCCGTTGACGCTCTTCCGCCTCGCCTTGTAGTTTGAAACGCACGTTTCAGGGAGGTGGTGGCGGATGGGTGCGCAACGCACGGCGCTGGTGACCGGTGGCGCCACCGGCATCGGCGCCGAGATCACCTCCCGGCTGGCGGCCGAGCGGATGACCGTCTTCGTGGTCCAGCGGACCGAAGAGGACGCGAGCGAAGGCCGGAAACTCTTCGCGGAACACCCGTTCGCCGAACTGATCCAGGTCGGCGCGCACGACCTCGCCACCGGCGGCGGCTGCCGGGACGCGGTGGCCGAGTGCGTGCGCCACTTCGGACGGCTCGACGTCCTCGTGAACAACGCGGGCATCAGCGGCTACGCGGCCTTCGGGCCGGTGGAAAGCGCGAGCGACGAGCTGATCGACCGGATCGTCGACACCAACCTCAAGGCGCCGCTGCGCCTGGCCCGCGAGGCGTTCGCCCAGCTCGTCCTGAACCAGGGCGTGATCGTCAACATCAGCTCGATCGCGGAGTTCCAGGCCCAGCGCGATGTGCCCGCGTACGTGGCGAGCAAGGCCGGGCTCGGCGGACTGACCAGGGCGCTGGCCTGCGACCTCGCCCAGCACGGGGTCCGCGTGGTCGGCGTCGCGCCGGGCGACATCGCCACCGGAACCAGCCGCAGCCCGGACTACACCGCCGCCGTCGGGCTGGTGAAGGAGACCCCGCTCGGCTTCGGCGGGGAACCGGCCGACGTCGCCGGTCTCGTCGCCTGGGTGGTCTCGTCCGAGGCCCGCTACGTCACCGGCACGACGATCGTCGTCGACGGCGGTCGCACCGCGTTCTGACGCGGCAACCGGCGGCGCCCCGCACCCAGGGACGCCGCCGGCCCGGTCACCTCAGTGACCGCCCCCATGAGACGACCCGGGGTGGACGTGGAACCGCGCCACCTCGGGCGGGTGCACGACGAACGGCCGCATCATGCCTTCGTCCTCGTGGTCGAGGATGTGGCAGTGGTACATGAACTCGCCGGTCGCCCCGGTGTGGTGACCGGCCACGCTCACCCACTCGCCCGCCTGTACCTGGAAGGTGTCCTTCCAGCCCTCTTCGTACTTCTCCAGCGGCCTGCCGTCACCGGGCACCGGCAGCGGCGCGGGCGTCCCGCCGACGGCCGGGTCGAACCCGATCACGTTCCCCGCCGCGTCCAGCGGGTAGGCGCGGCGGGTCAGGATCTGGAACTCGGCCAGGTGGATGTGCATCGGGTGGGTCGGGCCGCCCAGGTTGACTAAGTTCCAGATCGCCCACCGGTCGTGGTCGATGAAGAACGTGGTGGTGTCGTCGAACAGGCTCGCCACCATCCGGAAGGTGCGCACCGCGCCGTCCGCGGGATCGGTGAGCTGGATGAACCCCTCGGCCGGGAACTGGGCGGGCAACTCCGCCGGGTCGGTGACCTCCTGCAGCTCCCACATCTGCGGGTGAGCCTCGCCCCCGGTGCCCGGCGGGACCAGCGCGACGAAGACGTGGTCGTGGTCCTCCGGCACGGTCGTCCCGTGGTGCAGCCGCACGTACGATCGCGAGACGACCTCGGGCAGCGTGAACTGGTCGTGCCGTTCCCGGTTCTCGACCCGGAACTGCATGACGTCCGGCTCGGTCCGGTCGGCCAGCGTGTCCCGCAGCGTCAGGTTCTGCCCCTGGTACCGGCTGAAGTCGATCAGCACGTCCGCGCGCTCCGCCGGCGCCAGCACCAGGCCCGCCGCCGGGAACGCGGCCGGCGCGGGCAGCAGACCGCCGTCGGTGCCGATGATCCGGACGCCGTCGTTGTTCACCGCGCCGGTCTCGTCGACGAGGTTGAGCCGGTAGAACCGCGAGTTCGACGCGTTCAGCAGCCGGAACCGGTACCAGCGCGCGTCGACGTCCAGGTGCGGCCAGATAGCCCCGTTGACCAGCGTGAACGGCCCGGTGAACGGGATCGGCACCTTCGGCCCGTCGGGACCGGCCGGTGTGATGAACGGGATCTTGAACAGCAGCTGCCCGGTCAGGGCGCCGGTGGCCGGATCGGTGTCGAGGTTGCGGTCGGTGATGATCAGCGGGATTTCGCGGTCGCCAGCGGGCAGGCCGAGCGCGTCCTCCTCGTCGTCCCGGATCAGGTACATCCCGGAGAGCCCGGCGAAGACGTTGAAGCGGGTCACCGCCATCGCGTGGTCGTGGTACCAGAGCGTGGCGGACTGCTGGCCGTTCGGGTACTCCGCGAGCTGGGACGCGCCACGCAGCACCGCGTTGTGCGCCCAGCCGTCGTTGCCGCCGCCGGTGCGCGCGCCGTGCAGGTGCACCACGGTCCACGCGGGCAGCGCGGACACGCCGTCGATGATCTCGGCGCCCGGCTGCGGTGTGCCGTCCGGGTTGCGCCAGCCGGGTGTGCGCACCGGCGCGGTGATGTCGGCGAGTTCGGCGTGCTGCTGGACGGCGACCACCGGGATGGTGCCGTCGATGTCGTTGCTCCAGCTGACGCGCAACTGCTTGCCGCTGCGCACTTCCACGGTCGGGCCGGGGAACTGGCCCTCGTAGGCCCACACCTCGGTTTCCGGTAGCTGGCTGTGCAGCCGGACCCGTGAGCGGACCATGTTGACGGTGATTTCGTCCTGGTGCCACCAGGAGTGCGGCCGGATCAGCGGCGGCACCCGCAGCGGGTCGGCGAACTTCGTGAGGCCGAAGCCCGGCCCGGTGAGCGTCGCTGCTGGTTGCGTGATGACGTCGGTCATGAAGTCTTTCCCCCCAGAAAGCCCCCAGTTCGGCCGGACCATCCCGGCCCTTGCTGGAACAGAGGGCGCCGGGGGTCAGCTGGATACACGCTCCCGCGGTTTCGCCGGAACCGGCGCCGGAACCGCGACCACGCGGGCGATCGTGATCAGCAGGCCGACGTCCGCGGCGAGCGCGAGTCGTTGGCTGAGCCCGACGGGCAGCACGCCCGGAACCAGGTAGCTCACGCCGAACAGCAGCACACCGCCGAGCGTCAGCAGTGTCAGCCGCACGACCGCGGGGTGGGTCCGCAGGCCGGCGGGCAGGGTCCAGCCCAGCGCGGCGAGGCTCAGGAACGCGATGGCGCAGGCGTATTCGTGGATCTGGCCGCTCACCGGGTCGAACCGTTCCGGGTAGCTGGCGGGGAAGAACGCGGCCGCGACGAGCCCGGTGGACCAGGCCCAGAACAGCACCTGGGTGGTCCGGCTCAGCTGGTGGCCGGCGGCCTTGAGCGCCGCGAGCAGCGCGACGGACCCGACGGCGATCGCGATCATGCTCGCGCCGAGCAGGCCGACCCCGCCGTCGGCGAGCGCGTAACTGGACAGGGTGTCCGACACGGGGTTGCGGCCGCTGACCACGTGCAGGATGAAGGCGGTGAACAGTCCCCAGCCGATCGCCACGTTCGCCGCGAGCAGCCAGGGCCGGGCTCTTTCGGAAATCCCCATGGAAGCAGCTTTCCGCTGTGCGGCCCACGGAAGATCCGGAGAAGTCCCCGATCTTTCCCCTAGGGTCGCCCGAACTCGACGAGCACCAGCGCCTGGTCGTCGTGGCGCTTGGCCCGCGGCCAGCGCGTCCCGTCCGGATCGCCGTCCTCGGCCGCGCGGACGGTGTCGAGCACCGCGTCCACCCCGCGGGCGCGGGCCAGCCGCAGGGCTTCGGGCCAGGTGAACAAGCCGTAGTCGTCGACACCGCAGGACACGCCGTCGGTGGCGAGCAGGACGGCGTCCAGTGCGGCGCGCGGCCAGCTGCGGGTCAGCGCGTGGTCCGCGGCCGACGGATCGGCTTCGGCGACCCAGAACCCGCCGGGCCGGTTGCGCAACGCCCGCACGGCCTGCTGCGTCCGCAACCGCCCCGCGCGGCGGAGGGTGGCCAGCCGGTCGTCGGCGAGCACGTCGGCCGACTGTCCGAACGCGACGATCGGGCTGTCCGCCAGCACCAGGGCGTCCACCCGGTCGTCGTCCCAGCGCAGCATCGCCACGGTGCTGGACGGCGACGATCCCGGGCGCAGGCCGTGTTCCCGTGCGACAGCGGCGATCGCCCGCGCCAGTGCGGGACGGAGATCGCCGGGCAGTTCCCGTTCGAGCTGCGCCGCGAGGCGTTCGGCGTACCAGCCGCCGGAGGGCTGGTCCGGGTCGGCCGAGGTCGCGCCGTCGAGCACCGCGACGGCCCGGTCCAGCACCACGACCCGGTCCTCGGTGGGGCGCGGGCGGCCGTCGAGGCCGACGCCGGGCCGTTCGGCCACGTGGATCACCCGTCCGACCCTAGCCGTCAACCTTGGTTGACAAGGTGGTGGTGTCAACGTAGGTTGACGTCATGACGAAGGCAACCGATCTGGCCGCCCGCGCCGGCGACCGCGATCCCCAGGTCGGCCTGCGTGCCGTGGCCGCGCTGCGGCGGCTGCTCGAACAGCTCGAAGCCGTGCAGGTGCGCAGCGCGCGGGCGCAGGGCTGGTCGTGGCAGGACATCGCGGCCGAGCTGGGCGTGAGCAGGCAGGCCGTGCACAAGAAGTACGGGAGGCAGTGATGTTCGAGAAGTTCACCGCGGACGCCCGCGAGGTGGTCGTCGAGGCGCAGCAGGACGCGATCCGGCTGGATTCGGAGCGGATCGACCCGCTGCACCTGCTAGTCGCGCTGCTGCACTTCCCGGACAGCAAGGCGGCCCGCCTGCTGACCGGGTTCGGCGTGGCGCTCGACGACGTCGCCGCCGAAACCGCGCGCGTGCGCCGCCGCGGCGGGATCACCGAGGCCGACGCCGAGGCGCTCGGCGAGTTCGGCATCGACGTCGACGCGATCCTCGACCGCGTCGAGCAGGCGCACGGGCCGAACGCGCTCGCCGGTGGCGGCGGCGGGCGGAAGCGGCGGCACATCCCGTTCGCCGACGAGTCGAAGAAGGTGCTGCAGGTGTGCCTGAAGGAGGTGATCTCCTTGGGTGGCAAGGAACTCGGGAGCGAGCACATCCTGCTCGCGCTCACCGCGCTGCGCGGACCCGCCGCCGACGTCCTCGCCCGGTTCGACGTGGACGCGCGGCGGGTCCGGCAGGCGCTAGCGTGACTCGCGCCAGGTGACGTGGGGGAGGAGCGCCTGCGTGAGTGGCCCGATCGCGAGCGCGTAGAGCACGGTGCCGGCGCCGACCGTGCCGCCGAGGAACCACCCCGCCGCCAGCACGGTGAGCTCGATGCAGGTGCGCACTGAGCGGACGGACCAGGTGTTGCGGGCGGCCAGCCCGGTCATCAGCCCGTCGCGCGGGCCGGGGCCGAGCCGGGCGCCGACGTACACCGCGGTCGCCACGGCGTTGAGCAGGACGCCGCCGAGCAGCAGCGCGATCTGCCAGCCGAGTGCGTGCTGGTCGGGCAGGACGGCTCGCACCAGGTCGACGGTCACCGAGATGACCAGCACGTTCATCACGGTGCCGAGCCCGGGGCGCTGCCGGAGCGGGATCCACAACGCGAGCACGCCGACCGAGGCGATGGCGACGACGGTGCCGAAGCTGAGCCCGGTGCGTGCGGCCAGTCCTTCGTGGAGGACGTCCCACGGGGACAGGCCGAGCCCGGTGCGCGTCATCATCGCCATGCTCGTGCCGTAGAGGGCGAGACCGCCCATCAGCTGGGTGAGCCGGCGCGCGGGGCTGACCGAGACGCGCACCGGCCGAAGATCGATTGCAGTCACGCCGACCACTTTGCGGCCAGTTGGACTGGATAACCAGAGCCAATTCGGGATAATTGGCTGCCATGGACCCCATTGGTCGCATTTCGGCCCGCAGATTGGCCCTTGTGCTCGGCATGTGGCGTCGAAGTGGTTCGCGTCACGGCGCCGCGGACCTCGCGGCGGCGATCGAGCTGGGCGTCCTCGACGGCCAGTTGCCCGTCGGCACCCGGCTGCCCTCGGAGCGAGAGCTGGCCGAGGCGCTGGACGTCAGCCGCACCCTGGTGGCGGCCGCGCTGGACCGCCTGCGCGAGGCGGGACTCGTGGCCAGCAGGCGGGGTGCGGGATCGTGGATCACCAAGCCGCGGGGGAAGACACCGGAGCCGGTGTCGCCGGACGTGCCGCAGGCGATCGACCTCGTCCGCGCGGCGACGCCGGCGGCCCCGGGGGTGATGGCCGCGGTCGACCGCGCCCGGCTGCTGCTCGTCGACGAGCTGGGGCGGCACGGCTACACCGGCACCGGCCTTGCGTCCCTGCGCGAGCGGATCGCCGCCCGCTACACCGCGCGCGGCCTGCCCACCTCGCCGGGGCAGATCCTGATCACCAACGGCGCGCACCACGCGTTCGTCCTGGTGCTGCGGATGCTGACCCACCCCGGCGACCGGGTGCTGGTCGAGCAGCCGACGTACCCGAACGCCCTGGACGCGATCCGCGCCGCGCACACGACGCCGGTGCCGGTGGCGCTCGGCGAGCACGGGTGGGACCTGGCGGGGGTGGAGGCCGCGGTGCGCCAGACCGCGCCCCGGCTGGCGTACCTGATCGTCGACTTCCACAACCCGACCGGCTACCGGCTCGACGCGTCCGGGCGGGCGGAGCTGGGGGCGCTGCTGGCCCGGACGCAAACGCATGCGGTGGTGGACGAGACGTTCGTCGAGCTGGACCTGGAGGGGGATGACGGGCCGCCGCCGCTGGCCGCGTTCGCCGGGGACTGGGCGATCACGGTCGGCACCGTGTCCAAGTCGCACTGGGGCGGGCTGCGGATCGGCTGGATCCGGGCGCCGGAGGACCTGGTGACCCGCCTGACCTCGGCGCGGTTCGCATCCGACCTGGGGTCGCCGGTGTTCGAGCAGCTGGTGCTGGCGGAGTTGTTCGACGCGGGCGACCCGGACCCGGCCGCGCGCCGGGCCGTCCTGCGCTCCCAGCGGGACGCGCTGACCGAGGCCCTGCGGCGGGAGCTGCCGGACTGGCGGTTCCGCGTGCCGTCGGGCGGGTTGTCGCTGTGGTGCCGCCTGCCGGAACCGATGAGCACGCGGCTCGCGATCGCCGCGGCCAACCACGGCGTGCAGATCACGCCCGGTTCGAGGTTCAGCGCCCAAGGCGGGCTGGAGCACTGGTTGCGGATCCCGTTCGCGCAGCCGGCGGATCGCTTGACCGACGCGGTGACCCGGCTGGCGCTGGGGGCGGCCTCGGTGCGCGTGCAGCCTGCCGACGACCTGCCGGTGGCGTGACAGGTTCCGGAAGAACAGCCGGTGCGCTGGTCGTCCGTTCGCCGCTCCAGGGAGGAAGTTCGGCGAAGACGTCCAGCGCACCGGCTGCGGGACGCCCGGCCCGGATCGCTCCGGGCCGGGCTCCACGGTGACCCGCCGGCACCGCCCCTCGACGTGCCGGCGGGTCATCGCGGCTAGGCGCGCATCGGGCTTCTGCTCGGCGCGGTGAGCGGAAGCTCTCGACACGTGCCCGGTGGGGCCCCGGCGTCGCGGGGGCATCGCGACGCCGGGACCAGCGCCCGATCCGGCCAGGCGCGGTTGGCCGGTCGGGAAGACTGGGATTCGGCCCTCGGGCGGCAGAGGTGTGCTGCGGAGGGGCCCGCTAGTTGATCTTGTTGTGGACGCGGGTCGCCTGTGTGAACGGGTTTCGCGTCAGTCGGGCGAAGTGGGCGGCAGGCCCGCTACGGTGCCCATACCCACGAAACCGCTGGTCAGCGCTCCCACGATCGGCTGAACCGGGGCTGCGGAGGCACGCGGGCCGAGGACGGCCAGCAGGTCGCGGCTGCCGTTGCCGGAGTCGTGGGAAACGGTGATGACGACGCCGGGATCACCCGGGTCGGTGGGTGCCGGAGCCGGCGGGGCGTTGTCCGCGCGCACCGGATCCGGGATGTCTTGGTGCTGCGCCGGCGCTGTCGCGTGCTTGACGGCGGGCGCGTGGTGCGTGACCGCGTGCACGGGCGCGGGGGCCGGCTCGGCGGGAGGCTGCGCGGGAGGTTCGGCGGGAGCCGGGGGCGCGGGCGCCGGTTCGGTGACGGCCGGCTCGCTGTCCACGGTTCCGGTGTCGGCCGGTTCGGACCGCTCGGGCGCCTTCGGGGTGATCGTCTGAACGGTCTCGTCGACGATTCCGGTGATCGGCTGCGTCGCTTGGTCAGCCGTTTCGGTGACGGTCGTCAGTGCCGATTCCGCCGTGTCGGTGACGGTCGAAAGTGTGGTGTTCACCGTGTCGGTGACGACGTCGACGAGTCCGGTCACCGTGCCGAGGAGGTTCGGCTGCTCTTGCGTGGTGACGGTGTCCGGTTCGGACGGCGCCTCGTCGGCGGCGGCCGATGGCGCGCCGAGGACCGCGGTGAGCAGCCAGCCCGCGAGCACGAATCCGCCCGCGAGCAGCAGCTTGAGTTCGACCGGAAGTGTTCGCGCGGAGTGGCGCGCGCTGATCGCGTCGCGCATCGCCACCACCACCGTCCACGAACGACTACGGAAAGTTTGTTCCGGCCTGGTCATCAGGTGTGCTGATCCCAGCCTGATTTCTCCTGCCGGTGGCGAGTGTTTCACCTCGAAAGCGATCGATCCAGCCCCGTACGGCGGAACCCTGGTTCCGCCTTCCGTGTGTCTGTTCGTTAGTTGATCACGCAACGTGTGCGTACTTTTACTCAACTTCTCGCCTACCAGCGGTTTTCGGGAGCTTCCGCGCAGGCCGAGCCATCTGAGTCGGGACCGGTGATCGCGAGGGGTGCAATGACCGAAATCGAACTGATCGAGTTGCTGGCCCGCGCGTGGCGTGGCGACCAGGGCGCGTGGTCCGCGTTGGTGCGCGGGTTGTCGGTGGTGGTGCTGCGCGTGGCGCGGGCGCACCGGCTCGGCGACGCCGACGCGTTCGACGTCTGCCAGAACACGTGGGTGTCGCTGGCGCAGCTGCGGGAGCTCCGGGAGCCGGCCCGCCTACCCGCCTGGCTGGCGACGACGGCCCGCCGGCAGGCGCTGAGGGTGCTGGAGTCGCGGCGGCGGGAGATCCCAGCGGAGTGCGACCGGCCCGACGAGCTCACCCCGGAACGCCAAGTACTGGCCAGTGAGCGGGACGCTCTGCTACATCGGGCGGTGACCCAGCTGCCGCCCGCCCAGAGGCGCCTGGTGGAACTCCTGATGCAAGATCCACCAGCCACACACGCCGATATAGCCGCCGAGCTGGGCATCGCGATCGGCAGCGTCGGCCCGACGCGCCGCAGAGCCCTCGACCGCCTACGCCGCTACCTGGAAGCCCACGGCTACGACCACGCCTGAGCCCGGGAGGCCCGGCCGCGCACTGGACTCGCGACGACGACGCGCGAGCCGGAGGAGCGCGGCCGCGCACTGGACTCGCTGCGGCGACGTGCGAGCCGGAGGGGCTCACCGGGCCCGGCGGCGCGCGAGCCGGAGAAGTGCGGCCGCGCGCTGGACTCGCTGCGGCGACGTGCGAGCCGGAGGAGCGCGGCCGCGCACTGGACTCGCTACGGCGGCGCGCGAGCCGGAGGGGCTCACCGGGCCCGGCGCCGCACTGCGCCGGCCGCCGGGTGCAGGCGCAGTGCGCCGACACCCGGCCGCGGGCCGCCGGGTGCAGGAGTTCCGTGTCCGGCTCTCCGGCTCGACTGGCTCCCCGGCTCTCCGGCTCTCCGGCTCGACCAGCTCGCTGGCGCGCTGGCTCGACCGGCTATTCCGGCGTTTCAGTTCCGGCGCTCCGGCCCGACGCCGCGCGGTTGCGGCTCTGGGCATTCCAGCGCTGGACGTTGCGGCCCTTCGCCCGCGGCCTTACGGCCTGCGGTGCTGTGCGGTCTCCCGGTGCTCCGGTCTCCCGGCGCTCCGGCTCCCGGCGCTGTGACCTCTCGGCCCTCCGGCCACAGCCGTCCGGCGCTCCAGCCTCACGCCCGGTGCGCCCCCGGGTATGCCCATCCACGAGCCCGGCCGCGAGCCCGGCCGCGATCTCGCGGTGCACCCACCCACCCGCGATCGCGCCCGGGCAAGGTATTCGCGCCGATGCGCCGCCTCCGTCGGGCCCGAACCGCGCTCAGGCCAGCTTGTGCAGCCGCTCGATCGCCTCGTCCAGCACCTCGTCCCGCTTGCAGAACGCGAACCGCAGCACGTGCCGCCACTCCGCCGGGTTGTCCGTGAACACACTCACCGGCACGGCTGCCACCCCGACCCGCTCCGGCAGCTGCCACGCCAGCTCGGCGGCGTCCGTGAAGCCCAGCGGCCGCACGTCCGCGCACACGAAGTACGTGCCGAGGCTCGGCCGCACCCTGAAGCCCGCCGCCGTGAGGCCCGCCGACAGCCGGTCTCGTTTGGCCGCCAGCGAGGTCCGCAGCGACTCCACCCACGGCAGTTCGTGGTCGAGCGCGTGCGCGACGGCCGGCTGCAACGGCCCGCCGGACACGAAGGTCATGAACTGCTTCGCCGCCCGCACCGCAGCCACCAGTTCCGGGCTGCTGCACACCCAGCCGATCTTCCAGCCGGTGCAGTTGAACGTCTTGCCCGCGCTGGAGATCGACACCGTCCGGTCGCGCATCCCCGGGAACGCGGCCAGGGGCACGTGCTCGGCGTCGTCGAAGACCAGGTGCTCGTACACCTCGTCGGTGACCGCGATCAGATCCCGTTCCCGGCACAGGTCGGCGATCGCCGACAGCTCCTCGCGCGTGAAAACGGTTCCCGTCGGGTTGTGCGGCGAGTTCACCAGGATCGCGCGCGTCGCCGGGGTGACCGCGGCCCGCAGCGCGTCGAGGTCGAGCGCGAACCGCCCGTCCGCACCCTCGACCAGCGACACCACCCGCCGGGTCGCTCCCGCCATCGCGACCGCCGCCGCGTAGGAGTCGTAATACGGCTCGATCACGATGACCTCGTCGCCGGGCTCGGTCAGCGCCAGCAGCGCCGCGGAGATGGCTTCGGTGGCGCCGGCGGTGACGAGGATCTCGTTGTCCGGGTCGTAGGACAGCCCGTAGCGCGCCCGGTGGCGTGCGATCGCCGCTCGCAGTTCCGGCCGCCCTGGCCCGGGCGGGTACTGGTTCGCGCCGCCGAACAGCGCGTTCTTCGCGGCGTCGAGCATTCCGGACGGTCCGTCGGTGTCCGGGAAGCCCTGGCCGAGGTTGACCGCTTCGGTGCGCACGGCGAGCGCGGTCATCTCCGCGAAGATGGTCGACGTGAACGGCCGCAGCCGGGGGACGAGAGCTGGTTCGCGCATAATGGCCGATCCTCACGGACAATGGGGTCGTGGAGCAACTGACCCCCGCTGACATCGGCCTTCCCCCGGTCCCGGACCAGGAGGGCAAGCGGCGGGCGCTGCGCCGGATGAAGCTGGTGGCGCTCGCCTTCCTGCTCGGCGCGACCGTGATCTTCCTGTTGACGACGTGGGCGCAGTCGGCCGGCTGGCCGGGCTGGGTCGGCTACGTGCGGGCCGCCGCCGAGGCGGGCATGGTCGGCGCGCTGGCGGACTGGTTCGCCGTGACCGCGCTGTTCCGGCGACCGCTCGGCCTGCCGATCCCGCACACCGCGATCATCCCCAGCAAGAAGAACATGATCGGCAGCAGCCTCGGCGAGTTCGTGGGCACGAACTTCCTGTCCGAGCACGTGGTCCGCGACAAGCTGCAGCGCGTCCAGGTCTCCCGGCGGTTCGGCGAGTGGCTGGCCAAGCCGGAGAATGCCGAGCGGGTCACCTCCGAACTGGCCACCGTCGTGCGCGGTGTCGTGACGGTGCTCAAGGACGAGGACGTGCAGGCCGTCATGGAGCAGGCGGTGGTGCGGCGGGTCGTCGAGCAGCCGTGGGGCCCGCCGCTGGGCAAGCTGCTGGAGCAGGTCTTCGCCGACGGCGCGCACTACAAGCTCGTGGACCTGATGTGCGACCGCGCGTACGAGTGGGTGCGCGACAACCACGCCACCGTGCTGCGCGTGGTTTCCGACCGCGCCCCGAGCTGGTCGCCCAAGTTCGTCGACGCGATGCTGGCCGACAAGGTGTACGGCGAGGTCCTGTCGTTCGCGTGGGCCGTGAAGACCGACGTCAACCACCCGATGCGCTTGGCCCTGGACAAGTTCCTCGGCGAGTTCGCCCAGGACCTCCAGAACGACGCGGAGACCATGGCCCGCGCCGAGCAGGTCAAGCAGCAGATCCTCGACCACCCCGACGTGCAGAAGCTGATCGGTTCGGCGTGGAGCACCGCGAAGGGCATGCTGCTCAACGCGGCCGAGGACCCGTCGAGCGAGCTGCGCCGCCGCGTCCGTGAGGGCCTGCGGAACCTGGGCGAGCGCCTGGTGACCGACGAAGGCCTCGGCGGCAAGGTCGACGGTTGGGTGCAGGGCGCCGCTGCCTACGTGGTGCGCAACTACTCCACCGAGATCACCACGATCATCACCGACACCGTCGAGCGCTGGGACGCGGAGGAGACCTCGCGAAAGGTCGAACTGCAGGTCGGCCGGGACCTCCAGTTCATCCGCATCAACGGCACCGTCGTCGGCGCACTCGCCGGCCTGGTGATCTACACCGTGGCCCAGCTGCTGTTCTGACCTACCGCGGCCCGACGGTTCCGCCCTGCACGGCGCGGCGTCAGGACAGCCGATGCCACGCCCGGCTGGTGGCAGCCAAGCGCGTCCGGCTGCCCCGCAGGACGGTGGAGGCGTGTTTCGGCAGCCGACACGGCGCAGCAGATGCGCTGACCTGCATCTTTCCGGGTTGTCCACAGGTGGACGAGTTGTCCACAGGTGTGCTGTGGGCAACTCCACCGGGTGTTCAGGCCCGGCGTTGGCGCCAGCTGCGCGCCTTCTCCCGGTTGCCGCACACCTGCATGGAGCACCAGGTGCGTGAGCGGTTGCGGGATTCGTCGTAGAACGCCCAGCGGCAGTCGTCCGCCGGGCAGATCTTCACCCGCGTCCACTGCCCGAGCACCGCCAACCTGGCGGCCGCGGCCATCACGGCACCGACCGCGTCGCGGGTGACCAGGGTCGGCCCGCCGACGGCCAGTTCGATCGTGACCGGAACCGCCAGCGGCGACGCGTCCAAGGTGTCGCCGATCGCGGCGCGCAGGGCCGTGCGGGCGGACCGCGCCGCGGACACCGGGCCCGCTTCCAGCCCGCGTTCATGGCTCCAGGCGCGCCAGGAGGCTGTGTTCGTGAGCACATCAGTGTCGTCCTCCACGTCGAGGGTATTGAGGAAATCCACCACGAGGGACACGTCCGTCGAGCTCACGTCACCAGTGTAAGCCGGACGGTGGTTGCGGACGTGTCGCGTAACTTGCATACTCCTTTCACTGGTTATCCGCTTGCTGGCCGTTCGAGTGCTGGAGGAATCGCATGGGTGCCGTTCCGAAACTGGGCGCGATCGTTCTCGACTGCCCGGATCCGGTGGAGCTGGCCGGGTTCTACGCACGGTTGCTGGACCTGCCGCAGCCGAAGGTGGACGACGACAGCTGGGTGGTCCTCGACGGTCTGGATGGAGTCCGGGTCTCCTTCCAGCGCGTCGAGTCCTACCGTGCGCCGGAATGGCCGGGGCAGGATGTTCCGCAGCAGCTCCACCTGGACCTGGACGTGACGGATCTCGAAGCGGCCCACAGCCGTGCCTTGTCGCTGGGCGCGAAAATGCTCGACGACGCATCGAGGTTCCGGGTCTACGCCGATCCGGCCGGTCACCCGTTTTGTCTCTGTGCCTGCTGACCTCCTGGAACAAGTAGTCGAGGGGCGCTGCTGGACCGGGTGGCCGATCCGGTCCGTGTCCCCCGGGCCTCACCTCTTCGCCGTCACGGAACACCAGTCCTGCTGGAGCCGTGTCGCGCCTTTCGCCGAGAGGCGACCGCTGGATCGCCCGCTCGAGCCCCCAGCGCTTGCCACTCCCACTCGCGCTGGGGGTTCTTGCTATACACCGGGTGTATAGACAGCGACTCTACACTGTGTGTATAGTCCTGTCCATGGCGATCGGACAAACACTTCTCGGCCTGCTCGAGGCGGGCCCCCGGCACGGCTACGAGCTCAAACGCGCGTACGACGAGCGTTTCGGGCACGACCGGCCGCTGCACTACGGGCAGGTGTACGCCACGCTGGCGCGCCTGCTCCGCAACGGCCTGGTCACCGAGAGCGGGGTCGAGCCGGGCGGTGGTCCGGAGCGCAAGAGCTACGCGATCACCGATGCCGGGATCACCGACGTCGAGCAGTGGCTCAGCACTCCGGAGAAGCCGGAGGCGTACCTGCAGAACACGCTGTACACCAAGGTCGTGCTCGCGTTGATGTCCGGTCGCGACGCGGCGACGGTGCTCGACACCCAGCGCGCCGCGCACTTGAAGGTCATGCGCGAGCTGACCCGCCGCAAAGTCGAGGGCGACCTCGCGGACACGCTGATCTGCGACCACGCGCTGTTCCACCTGGAAGCGGACCTGCGCTGGCTCGAACTGACCGCGGCCCGCCTCGACGAGCTCGCCGGGCAGGTGAAGGCATGAGCCTGCTCAGTGCCACCGGTCTGCGCAAGTCGTTCGGGCCCACCGAGGCGTTGCGCGGCGCCGACTTCGAGATCGACGCGGGGGAGATCGTCGCCGTCATGGGGCCGTCCGGGTCGGGCAAGTCCACGCTCCTGCACTGCCTGGCCGGGATCGTGCCGCCGGACGACGGCCGGGTCGTCTACCGCGAGCGCGACCTGGCGAGCCTGTCCGACGGAGACCGATCTTCGTTGCGCCGCAGCGAGTTCGGGTTCGTCTTCCAGTTCGGCCAGCTCGTCCCCGAGCTGTCGTGCCTGGAAAACGTCGCGCTGCCGCTGCGGTTGGGCGGGATGAAGCGCAAGCCGGCTGAGGCGTCGGCGCGGGCGGCTCTCGACCGGTTCGAGCTCGGCGACCTCGCCGGCAAGCGGCCCGGTGAGGTGTCCGGCGGCCAGGGGCAGCGGGTGGCGATCGCGCGGGCCCTGATCACCACGCCGAAGGTCGTCTTCGCCGACGAGCCGACGGGAGCGCTGGACTCCCTCAACGGCGAACGCGTGATGCGCCTGCTCGTGGCGGCGGCGAAGGAGCTGAGCACCGCGGTAGTGCTGGTCACGCACGACGTGCGGGTGGCGGCGTACTCCGACCGCGAGGTCATCGTCCGGGACGGCCGGACACCGGAGCGGGTGGCCGTCCGGTGAGCTGGCTCAACGACTTCGCGCTGGGCTTCCGGCTGGCCGTCGGGGGCGGCCGGACGTTCCGCGCCAACCTGCCCCGCCTGGTGCTGACCACGATCGGCATCGGTCTGTCGTTGGCGATGCTCCTGCTGCTCGCGAGCACGATCAACGCCCTGAGTGAGCGAAGCGACCGAATCGCCGCGCGCGAACCGGCGGCCGTGGACGGGCCCGCGTCGCTGTACCTGTCTTCCAACTTCACCCCGGTGGGAGACCGGACGTTGACGATCACCTGGCTGGACGCCGTCGGCCCGGACGCGCCGGTTCCACCCGGTCTGGTCGCGATCCCGCAAGCCGGTGAAACGGTCCTGTCGCCGGCGCTCGCGGAGCGGCTCGCGGTGGACCCGTTGCTGCAGCAGCGATTCCCGGGGCGCGTGGTCGGCACCATCGCACCGGAGGGGCTCGCCGGCCCGGACGAGTTGTTCGCCTACGTCGGCACCACTGGTATCCGTGCCGCGAACGGGGGAGTCGCGGTCACCGGTTTCGGGGCGGGCGGGGCACCGGACTCCTCGTCCCCGCAGCTGGTCTTCCTGCTGATCGTCGGCGTTGTCGTGCTGCTCATCCCGATGCTCGTCCTGCTCAGCGCGGCGAGCCGGATCGGCGGTGCGGAGCGTGAGCGGCGGCTGTCCACGCTCCGCCTCGCGGGCGCGCGGCGTGGGCAGGTGCACCGGATCGCCGCCGGTGAATCGCTGGCCGGCGCCTTGGCCGGCGGCGTGCTGGGCCTGGCCATCTACTTCGCGGTGCGCGGGTCGGCCGCGGGTCTGGAGTTCGAGGGGATCACCGTCTTCCGCCCGGACTTCGTGCCGGGCTGGCCACTGGGGGTGGTGGTGGCCCTGCTCGTCCCGGTGCTCGCGGTCGGGCCGGCTTGGTTCGGGTTGCGGCGGCTCGTCGTCGAACCGCTCGCGGTCCTGCGCAACGCGAAGCCGGAGCGCAGACGGCTGTGGTGGCGGCTGGTCCTGATCGCGCTCGGTGTCGTGCTTCTGCTGCCGGACAAGCTGCTGGGAGTGTCGTCCCGTCCGGCCAGCACCCTGCCGTTCCTGCTCGCCGGGTCGACGCTCCTGCTGATCGGCGTGCCCGCGGTCATGCCGTGGATCACCGACTTGGTGGTGCGGCGGATCCGGGGCGGGAGCCCGGCGTGGCAACTGGCCGTCCGGCGGCTGCAGCTCGACAGCGGCACGCCGAACCGTGTCGTGGCAGGCGTGGTGGTCGTGCTGGCCGGGGTCATCACGCTGCAGACGATGATCGGCTCGGCCGCCGCGGACGCGGATCGCGCTCGGGTCGCCACCGGGACCGGGACCGGGAACCTCAGCGTGACCGACGACGCCGAAGCGGAGGCGATGCGCCTGCTCGAGGGGACGCCAGGGCTGGTCGGCGCGTACCCGATCCAACGGCTGGCGGCGCGCCCCGGGACCGGCGGGCCGGTGGAATCGCTGGTCGCGCCGTGCCCGGTGCTGGAGCACCTCTTCGGAACGTCCGGGTGTGTCGACGGCGCCGTGTACGTCGTGGCCGGGTCGGGAGTCCAGCCAGGTTCGACCATGACCGTGGACGAAACGCCGTTCACGGTCCCGGCGGAAGCGGCGACCATCTCTCCCGGCACCGCTGGCGTCGCCCACGGTGTCGGCCTGGCGGTGACGCCGGCAGCCGCGAGCGCCCAGCACCTGCCGGACGGCGGGCGGATGATCGAGCTCCTCCTCACTCCAGGCGAGACGGGTGCCCTCGACCGGGTCCGGGCCGCGCTCGGGCCGCTCGGGTGGCAGGCGACGGCGTACAGCGAGGACGAGTACTACGGCGGGGGGAACGATTTCCTGGCCGCGGTCAACAGGCTGCTCTACACCGGCGGTCTGCTGGGACTCGTCATCGCGGCGGTCAGTCTGCTGGTGCTGCTGGCCGGGCAGCTGAGCGAACGGCGGAGGGCCTTCGCGGCGATGCACGCGTCAGGTGTGCCGCTGCCGGTCCTGGGACGGTCACTGCTCTGGCAGAACGCGATCCCGCTGGTGTTCGGGGTCGCGGTCGCCGTGGCGGTGGCGATCGGCACCGGCGCCCTCCTCGTGCGGCTGCTGGGCGCGGACATGAGCCTGCACGTGGACGCGGGCTTCATCGGTGTCACCGCCGTGACGGCGGTGGTCCTGGTATTCGCGGTGACCGGTGCGGCGTTGCCCGCGCTCCGGGCGGTCACCAGAGTGGAGGCGCTGCGAGCGGAATGACGCGCTCCGGGCGGGAAACTGGCGGACCCCACTCCCCGCGGGCCGGATCATGCGTAGGGTGGCATACGTGATTTGTCCGAAGTGTCAAAATGTGATGCGGACCGTGAACAAGAACGGCATCCACATCGAGCAGTGTGAAGGCTGCCGGGGCATCTTCCTGGACCGCGGCGAGTTGGAGCAGATCGTGGGCGCGGAGAGCGCTTACTACGGCGGGCCCGCCGCTGCTCCGCCGCCGTACCAGGGGGCGGCCGGGCACACCGCGCCGTACCGGGACTCGCCGCGCCCGTACGGCGGCCACGGGCACACCGACTCGCCCCGGCCGTACCGGGGTGGGCACGGCTACTCCGATTCGCCCCGGCCGTACCAGGGCGGCGGGTACTACTCGGATTCGCCGCGCCCGTACGGCCACCGCGGTCACCGCAAGCGGAGCTTCCTCGAGCAGCTCTTCGACTGACACATGCCGGAAGCGATGCTGGATCCCCGCATCTGCCCTCGATGCGGGGACCTGGCTGAGGTCCCGGCCGTGGAGGGCGACGTCCGGATGTGCCACCGGTGTGGTCACCGCTGGCCCTTCCGCCGGTTGCCGCTGTTCGCCCTGACCGGACCGAGCGGGGCGGGGAAGTCGACCGTCGGCCCGGCCCTGGTCGGGCGGCTCGGCGGGCGGGTCATGGTGCTGGAGCAGGACGTGCTGTGGGTGGCCGGCCTCCGCGACGACGTGAACGGGCACCCGACGTTTCGGGGCACCTGGCTGCGGATGGCCGCGATGGTGCACCAGAACGGCCGGCCGGTCGTGCTGTGCGGCACCGTGGTGCCCCCGGAGTTCGAGACGCTGCCCGAGCGTGCGCTGTTCAGCGAGATCCACTACCTCGCGCTGGTCGCCGAGTCGGAGGTGCTCGCCCGGCGGCTGCGGGCGCGCCCCGCCTGGCGCGGCTGGGACGAACCACGCATCGCCGAGATGCTCGAGTTCAACACATGGCTGCACAAGAACGCCGACACCCTCGACCCGCCGGTCACCCTCGTCGACACGACGACCGCGCCGCTCGACGCGAGCGTCGAGCACGTCGCGAGCTGGGTCGAAAGCCGGCTGCCGTAGCGCGACGACCGACGGTGGTCGCGGCCGTCGGGCTGGGTGCGGAGTGACCGAGGGCTGGGTGCTGTGGGCTCGGCTGTAGGAGCCGGCAAACGGCGTGCTCGCCGCTGGGGACGTGGCTGGCGGTTGGCGCGTGGTGTGCGCTGTGCGCTGGGTATCGGTGATCGCTAGCGGGTGTGCCTGCTGGGTTGTCGGTGGTTGCTGGCGGGGTGCGTCGGGTGTTGGTTGCCGGAGGTCGTTCTGGGGTGCGCGGAGTGCGGGCCTCGTCGTTACGCGCGGGGAGTGCCCCGGTATCGTGCGGGCGGTCGGGGGCAGAGCGCGCCGCGGGCCAGTCGGCGGCTACGTGACCTACTGCAGCGGCCAGCGGTGGTCGCCGTCGGGGTCGTCCAGCCAGAATTCCTGGTGCAGGGGCGTCACCGTCATCCCGAAGCGCTGCCGGGCTGGCTTGCCGAGCGCGGTCCACTGCCGGTAGGCGGCCTCCGTCAGGTCCCACAGCCGTCGCGGGCCGCCCTGGGCCACCGTCGTTCGGTCGGCGTGCGTTGTCACCCGCGCCCAGGAACCGTCGCTGTGCAGGAGGAACGCGTCCTCGCCGCGGAACACCGGCACCACCCCCGGCAGCGCCAGCCCGGCGAAGAACTCGAACCGGCTCGACGGGTGCAGGACCACCTCCGCGGACAGGTCCGTGGGGCGCGCGGGCCCGGCGATCTCCGGCAGCGACGCCGGATCCGCGAGACGGTGCGCCCGCAGCGGCATGAACCGGCCGTCGCGGCTCAGCACGCGGCCCCGTGCGATCGGGCCGGGCATCACGATCAGCCGCACCAGGCCGGCGCCGATCGGACGGTTCAGGGTGGTCACCACGATCGCCCCGCGCGTCGCCTGCTCCAGCCACGCGATCGGCACCTCCGACACCGAACACGTGCACAACACGCGGTCGTACGGCGCACCGTCCGGCAAGCCTTCCGCGCCGTCCTGGACCGCGACCGTCGGGTGGTACCCGCACAGCGACAGGCGTTCCGAAGCGAGCCGCACCAGCTCCTCGTCCACATCCACTGTGGACACCAGCGACGAGCCGAGCCGTTCGGAGAGCAGGGCGGCGTTGTAACCGGTGCCGGTGCCGATCTCCAGCACCCGGTGCCCGCTGTGCACCGACAGCTCCTCGAGCATCACCGCCATGATCCCAGGCATGCTCGACGAGCACGTCGGGTTGCCACGCACCACGCCCTCCCGGCGAGCGCGCTCCCACGCGCTCGGATCGCCGTCGAGCTGCGTGACCAGGACCTGGTCGGCGTAGACGTGGTCGAGCCAGTCCCCATCGGTGCGGTCGACGGCGCGCCAGCCACCGGGCTGGGATAGGAAGTACCGGGGCACGAAGGCATGCCGCGGCACCCGCCGGAACGCGTCCAGCCAGGCCGGATCGGTGATCATGCCGTCCCGGCGCAGCGACTCGGCCAGCTGGCGCCGGCGGCGTGCCGTGCTGTGCACACCCCCACCGTAACGGGTGACTCAAGTAACACCCGATGGTTGCAAGCAGGGTGCTTGCAATAGCTAGCACCCGCGCGTACCGTTGGAATCGTCGCGAGGAGATGGACTGACATGTCGGAGGACAACGGCCACGAGAATTCGGCGGGCGGACCGGTGGAGAAGGTCGCCGACATCGCCTCCGGGATCGGCGAGTACATCCGCCAGCAGCGCAACAACGCGAAGATCTCCTTGCGGCAGCTGGCAAAGCTCGCCGGAGTGTCCAATCCGTACTTGAGCCAGATCGAGCGCGGGGTGCGCAAGCCCAGCGCGGAGATCCTGCAGCAGATCGCCAAGGGGCTGCGGATCTCCGCGGAAGCGCTCTACGTGCAGGCCGGAATCCTCGACCTGCCCAACGGTGGACCGGTGACCGACGCGATCCGCGCGGACGCCGAGCTCACCGAGCGGCAGAAGCAGGTCCTGCTCGACGTGTACGAGTCGTTCCGCCGGGAGAACGCGGCGGCGGGCGGCGATCGAGGACAAGCAACCGTCATCGCCAAGGAGTGAGCACAATGCCCAGCACCAAGACCGCCATCGAACAGCTCCGCACCCCGCTGCTGGCCGCCCTGGGCGCCGGCAACCTGGCCGGCCAGGCCGTGGTCGACGCCGTGGGCAAGGCCCGCGAGCGGGTCGTCGAGGGCAGCGAGGTGGCGCGGAAGAACATCGAGGAGCTGCCGACCGAGGTGACCACCCTGCGGGAGAAGCTCGACCCGACCGAGCTGCGCAAGCTGATCGACGAGTACACCGAGGCCGCGCTCAAGCTGTACAACAAGCTGGCCGAGACCGGTGAGCAGGCGTGGGACAAGTTCCTGGCCGAGCCGCGCGTGAAGAGCGTGGTCGAGCAGGTCGAGGAGGCGCTGACCACCGCGCAGGAGCGGGTCGGCGAGGTGAGCACCGAGGCGCGCGAGAAGGTCGAGGACGTGCTCGGCCTGGTCGCGAAGCGGACCCGCGCCGGTGGCGAGAAGGTCGCCGAGGCGGCGGACGACGTCGCGGACCGGATCGAGGACGAGGTCAAGGAGGAGCAGGCCAAGCCGGCCCCCAAGACCGCCACGACGAAGGCCCCGGCCACCCGCCGGAGCACGACGCCGGCCAAGCGCCCGGCGAACGCGACCACGCCGAAGACGACCAAGTAGGCCAAGCCGCACGCCCGGGTGGGCGGCCACCATGCGCGAGGCGCATGGCTCGGCAGCCACCGCAGGCAACTCGCAAAGCCCACCGGCCGCGCCGAGCACCGCTCGGCGCGGCCGGTGGGCTTTTGTTGTGCGGCGATTGCTTCGGGGGGGTGCTTGGGGGGAGGGATGGTTTGTTGTGTGGCGGTTGCCGCGGGGCGTGGGGGTGCTCGGGGAGGGACGGTTGGTGCGGCGGTTGCCCCGGGGGGCGGGTGTTCAGGGGAGGGAAGTTGTGTGGCGATTGCCCCGGGCGTGGGGCGTGGGCGAGGAAGGGTTTGCTGTGCGGGGCTGCTCGTGGTGACGGGGTGCCTAGCGGGGCTGGGCGGTGCGTGGGCTCGTTGGTGTGCCGCGTGTGCTCGGCCAACCGCTGGCTGTGTGCGGTGTGCTCGGCGGCGTGGTGAGCCAGGGGCGGCCCGCCGGGGACGGCGGTGACGGGCCCGGGCGTTCGTGGCATTCTGGACACCGGGGATCCGACGGCGGGGGCGAAGGGACGTAGGCTAGGGACGTGCCGTTCATCGCGTACTGGATCATGCAGGTCATCAGCTGGGCCGGCACGCTGGTGGGCCTCGGCGCGTTCGTGCACGCCCTTCTCCAGCGCGCGGACGCCTACCACGCCGCGGACCGCAAGACCAAGCCCATCTGGCTCGCCATCACCGGCGCCGGCACGGCCGCGATGGGGCTGTTCGGCTTCGGTGGCGCCGGCAGCCTCTTCTGGCTGGCCGGCATCGTCGCCGTCCTCGTCTACCTCGTCGACGTGCGGCCGCGGCTGATCGAGGTTCAGCGCGGCGGCAAGAACTGGTGAACCGGCGATTCCCTATCCTGGCGGCGTGAGGACCTGGAGCATCGCCGGGACGCTGACCGTCCACCCGGCCGCCGAACGCACCGACCTGCTCGCCGAGCCCGTCGCCAAAGCACTGGCCGCCCTCGACGCCGACAGCGTCGGCGCCGTCGAGATCGATCCCGAACTCGCCGACACCGCCGCGTTCTGCGAGGCCTACGGCTCACCGTTGAACGCCTCCGCCAACTGCGTCGTCGTCGCCGGGAAGCGCGCCGGTGAGGTCCGGTTCGCCGCCGCGCTCGTGCTCGCCACCACGCGCGCCGACGTCAACGGCGTCATCAAGCGCCGCCTGGACGTGCGCAAAGCCTCCTTTGCACCGATGGACGAGGCCGTCGCCCTCACCGGCATGGCCTACGGCGGCATCACGCCCGTCGGGCTGCCCGCGGACTGGCCGATTCTCGTCGACAAGGCCGTCGCCGACTCGCCGGAACTCGTCATCGGCAGTGGCATCCGCGGCGGGAAACTCCTGGTCACCGGCGACCTGCTCGCGTCGTTGCCCGGCGCCGAGGTGATCGACGGCCTGGCTAAACCGGTCGCGTAGACATCGTCGCCCGGCGCGACAACGTCAGGCCCCGCGGCACGGCGAACCGCTCCAGCAGCGCGAACACGCCCTCGCACACCAGGGCCAGCACGATGACGGCCAGCCCGCCGGCCAGGATCTCGCCGTAACCGCCCGCGCCCTGCGCGAACCCGTCCACGATGAACCGGCCCAGCCCGCCGCCGTCGTTGACGATCGCGCCGATCGCGACCGTCGCCACCAGCTGCAGGAACGCCACCCGCGCGCCCGCGAGGATCACCGGCAACGCCAGCGGCAGCTCGATGCGCAGCATGATCTGCCCCTCGGTGTGCCCGATGCCGCGCGCCGCGTCCACGGCCTCCGGCTCCAGCGACACCACCCCGGCGTAGGTGTTGGTGAACAACGGCGGCAGGGCCAGCGCCACCAGCGCGAGCAGCAGCGGCCAGAACGACGTGTTCACCTCCCACCGGCTCGCCAGGTACCAGAACAGGATGATCAACCCGAAGCTCGGGATGGCGCGGCCGATGTTCACCGCGCTGCTGGCCAGGAACGCGCCCCGGCGGTAGTGCGCCAGCACCAGCGCGGGCGGCACCGCCAGCGCGGCCGCGATGACCAGCGACAACGCCGAAAAGCCCAGGTGCTCCAGCGTGCGGTACGGGATTCCGGCCGGGTCGGTCCAGCTCCACCGGCCCGGCTGCCCCAGCCAGTCCAGCGCCTGCTCGAACGCGTTCACGCCCGCCCCGCCTTCCGCGCCCACGGGGCCAGCGCCCGCTCGCTCAGCCACAACAGCGCGTCCACCAGCACCGCCAGCACGATCGACAACCCGATCCCGACGATGATCGCCGTCGGGTTCGGCGTGGTCGTCTGGATGCCCTGCCGGATGAAGAAGCCCAGCCCGCCCATGCCGAGCATCGCGGTGACCGTGACCAGCCCGATCGTCGTCACGGCCGCGACCCGCAGCCCGGCGATCACCACCGGCAGCGCCAGCGGGAACTCGACCTGCAGCAACAGGCGCAGCCGCGTGAAGCCCATGCCGATCGCGGCCTCCCGGACCTCCGCGGGCACCTGCTGGATGCCGGTCACGATGTTGCGCAGCAGGATCAGCAGCGTGTACGTGGCCAGCGGGATCACGGCCGTGGTGAACGACAGCCCGAAGAACGGCACCAGCAGCGCGAACGCCCCCAGGCTCGGGATCACGTACAGCGCGCCTGCCGCACCCAGCGCGACCGCGTAGAACCAGCGCCAGCGCAGCGACAACACGGCCAGCGCGACCGACACGACGAGCCCGATCGCGAGCGCGGCCGCCGTCAGCGCCAGGTGCTCGCCGAGGCGCTGCGCGATC
This sequence comes from Amycolatopsis sp. ATCC 39116, assembly GCF_000231075.2. Classification (NCBI taxonomy): domain Bacteria; kingdom Bacillati; phylum Actinomycetota; class Actinomycetes; order Pseudonocardiales; family Pseudonocardiaceae; genus Amycolatopsis; species Amycolatopsis sp. ATCC 39116. The sequence continues at coordinate 100,728 of NZ_AFWY03000019.1, forward strand.
TCGTCCGCGTTGCGCTCCACCCAGCGCCACTCGAACAGCGGCCGGTCGGTCGCGGCCAGCACGTACTCGCTCACCGGGCGAGCATACGGGCGGTGACCGACACTGACGGGCGGACGATCTCACTATGTGGTTTCTGTCGGTGCCCGCGGATAGGGTCGCTGGCGACGAACAGCACTGGGAGGGTGAACAGGTATGCGGTGGACACGGAGCCTGCGGGCGGCCGGGATTCTCGCGGTGGCGGTCCTCGGGCTCACGGCCTGCGGCGGCGGGGACGACGGCGGCACGGCCGCACCGGGCAAGGGCGGCGCGCCGATCGTGGTGGCGTCGTTCAACTTCACGGACAGCCAGATCCTGGCGGAGGTGTACGCGCAGGCGCTGGAGGCGAAGGGCTACCCGGTCCAGCGGAAGTTCAACATCGGCTCGCGGGAGCTGGTGTACCCGTCGCTGAAGTCGGGCGAGCTGCAGTTCATCCCCGAGTACCAGGGCGCGGCGATCAGCTCCGGGTTCAACGAGCAGGCGCCGAACGACGCGGCGTCCGAGCACGCGAAGCTCGCCGAGCTGTTCAAGCCGTCCGGCGTCGGGCTGCTGGACTACGCGCCTGCCGAGAACAAGAACACCTACGTGGTGAAGTCCGATCTCGCGCAGCAGCAGGGCCTGCGGACGATCAGCGACCTGAAGAAGCTGGACAAGGTCGTGCTGGGCGGCCCGCCGGAGTGCGGCACCCGGGCCAACTGCTTCATCGGCTTCCGTGACGTCTACAAGCTGAACGTCACGTTCTCGAGCATCCAGGAGTCCGGCCCGCGGGTCGAGCAGCTGCGTTCGGGCGCGGTCACGGTGATCCCGCTCGACTCGGTGAACCCCCTGGTCGGCAACCCCGACTTCACCGCGCTGGAGGACGACCAGAAGATCGTCGCGACCGAGAACATCGTGCCCGCGGTGAACCAGAAGGTGCTCGACGAGCGCGGCCCCGACTTCGCCGCGGCGGTCAACGCGGTGAGCGCGAAGCTGACCACCGACCAGCTGCGTGACCTGAACAAGCAGGTCGACGAGGACGGCGACCAGGTGGCGGACGTCGCCAAGGACTGGCTGTCGCAGCAGGGCCTCCTCTGATCGATAGAGTCGCGGGCGACAGCGTTCGAGCAGATCAGGAGGGGTTATGGCGAAGGTCACCGCAAGCGCGGAACGGACGATCGACGCACCGGCCGACAAGGTGCGGGCGCTGGTCGCGGACTACGCCGAGACCCGGCCCAAGATCCTGACCGAGCACTACCGCGACTACGAGGTGGTCGAGGGCGGCACCGGCGCCGGCACGAAGGCGAAGTGGAAGCTGCAGGCCACCTCCAAGCGGGTGCGGGACGTCGCGGCGAGTGTGTCCGAGCCGGAAGCGGGCACCCTCGTCGAGACGGACGCCAACTCCAGCATGGTCACGACCTGGACGGTGCGGCCCGCGGGCGAGCGCAGCACCGTCCGGATCGAGACCACCTGGCAGGGCGCGGGCGGCATCGGGGGCTTCTTCGAGAAGACCTTCGCGCCGGCCGGGCTCCGCCGGATCTACGACGGGGTGCTGGGCAAGCTCGCCGAGCTCGTCTAGCCGCGCCGCTCGGTGCGGTGGCTGTAGCCTCAGCCACAAAGCGGAATCAGCGCCCCGGTTAGTGTGTTGGCAGCCGTGGAGACACACTTCCGACACCCACTGGAGCGCATGATGAGCACCACCGCGACCGAGATCCGGCTCGCCTCCCGTCCGCACGGCGCGCCGACGCTGGACAACTTCGACGTGGTCGACGTCGAGGTGCCGCGGCCCGGCGACGGCGAGGCCCTGGTCCGCAACCTGGAGATCAGCGTCGACCCGTACATGCGTGGCCGGATGAGCTCGGCCAAGTCGTACGCGCCGCCGTACGAGGTCGGCAAGGTGATGCTGGGCGGCGCGGTCGGTGAGGTCGTCGAGTCGAACACCGACGCCCTGCGGCCGGGCGACCTGGTGCTGCACGGCTTCGGCTGGCGTTCCCACGCCGTGGTCACCCCGAAGCAGGCGGCCAAGATCGACGCGGGCGCGGCGCCGCGCGAGGCGTACCTCGGCGTGCTCGGCATGACCGGCCTCACCGCGTACGCCGGGCTGACCGAGATCGCGCGGTTCCAGCCGGGTGACACCGTGTTCGTCTCGGGCGCGGCCGGCGCGGTCGGGTCCGTCGTCGGCCAGCTGGCGAAGGTGAAGGGCGCCAAGCGGGTCATCGGCAGCGCCGGATCGGCCGAGAAGGTCCGGCACCTCGTCGACGACCTGGGCTTCGACGCCGCGTTCAACTACAAGAACGCGCCGGTCGCGAAGCAGCTGGAAGAGGCCGCGCCGGAGGGCATCGACGTCTACTTCGACAACGTCGGCGGCGAGCACCTGGAAGCCGCCATCAACTCGGCGAACGTGCACGCGCGGATCGCCGTGTGCGGGATGATCTCGATCTACAACGCCACCGAGCCGCCCGCCGCGCCCCGGAACCTCGGCCAGATCATCGGCAAGCGGCTGGACATCCGCGGGTTCCTGGTGAGCGACCACTACGACCTGCAGGCGAAGTTCCTCGAGGAGGTCGCGCCGCTGGTCCGCTCCGGCGAGATCAAGTACGAGGAGACGATCGTCGAGGGGCTGCGCAACGCCCCGCAGGCCTTCCTGGACCTCCTCGCGGGCGCCAACACCGGTAAGATGCTCGTGCGCGTCTGATACGCCCGCCGACGTACGGCGAAGAGACGCTGCCAGGCAGACGCCGCGAGAGCTCCGAACGCCGACCATCGTCGGCATGACCCTCGCACTTCGCGAAAGCCTCTGGACCCGCGCCCGGCCAGTCGAGCGCGTGGCCTACGTGGTGGCCGCCGTCCTGTTCACCAGCGGCCTCGTGCACCTGGTGGTCCTCGTGGCGAGCGGCACCACGTGGGAGGGGCCGCTGTCCTACCGCAAGGCCATGACGTTCGGCCTGTCCTTCGGCCTCACCCTGGCCAGCGTCGCCTGGGCGACGAGCTTCCTCCAGGTCCGCCGCCGCACCCCGCTCCTCGGCGCGCTCACGGCGGTGAGCGTCGTCGAGGTCGCCCTGGTGACGCTGCAGGTCTGGCGCGGGGTGCCGTCGCACTTCAACTTCGAGACCGGCTTCGACACCGCCGTCTCCTACAGCCTGGCCGCGGGCGGCGCGGTGATCATCGTGACCGTGCTGGCCTTCGCCGTGGCGGCCTGGCGGACGACGAACCTCAGCCCGAGCATGACGCTGGCCCTGCGGTTCGGGCTCGTCGTGCTGTTCGCGGCCATGGTGGTCGGCGCAATCATGATCGCCGACGGCGTCACCCTCGCCCGCGGCGGACAACCGCAGCTCGCCTACACGACCGCGGGTTCGCTCAAGCTCGTGCACGCGGTCACGATGCACGCGGTCCTCGTGGTCCCCGGGCTGGCCTGGCTGCTGCGGCACGCGCCGGAACGCCGCCGCACCAAGGCGATCCAGGCCGCCGTCGGTGTCTACACGCTGCTGATCGCGGGCGCGGTGCTCGCGGCCTAGAACACCACCGTGCGGTTGCCGTGCACCAGCACGCGGCTCTCCAGGTGCCACCGCAGGCCGCGGGCGAGCGTGATCTTCTCGATGTCCCGGCCCTTGCGCACCAGGTCGGGCACGGTGTCGCCGTGGTCGACGCGGATCACGTCCTGCTCGATGATCGGCCCGGCGTCCAGGTCGGCGGTCACGTAGTGGCACGTCGCGCCGACCAGTTTCACGCCGCGGCGGTGCGCCTGGTGGTAGGGCCGCGCGCCGATGAACGACGGCAGGAAGCTGTGGTGGATGTTGATCGCCCGGCCGGACCACGCCTGGCACAGCTCCGGCGGCAGGATCTGCATGAACCGCGCGAGCACGACGGCGTGCGGGTCGTGCTCGTCGACCAGCTTGCGCACCTCGGCGAACGCCTCCGCCTTGTCGCCGGCAGGGAAGGGCACGTGGTGGAACGGGATGCCGTGCGCCCGCGTGATGTCCGCGAGGTTGTCGTGGTTGCCGATCACCGCACGCACGTCGACGTCCAGCTCACCGGCGGCGACCCGGCCCAGGATGTCGTACAGGCAGTGCCCCTCCTTGGACACCAGGATCACCACGCGGCGGCGCTCGGAGGTGTCCTCGACCCGCCAGTTCGACTCGGCCGACAGCGACGTCGCCACCTCGGCGAAGCGCGACCGCAGTTCGTCCACACCGAACGGCAGCGAGTCCGCCCTGACCTCCTGGCGAGTGAAGAACCAGCCGGTGTCCGGGTCGGTGTGGTAGGCGGCCTCGACGATCCAGCCGCCCGCGTCGGCGAGGAAGGACGACACGCGCGCGACGATGCCGGTGCGGTCGGGACAGCCGAAGGTGATCACATAACGTCGTTCGGACACGGCCCCATCTTCCCCGCCGCTCCCCGTCACGGCGCGGCCAGGGGCTCCAGGAGACGCACGTCACCGGTCACCGAGGCGTGGCTGGGCCGCCCCCACACGCGCCGGTACACCGCGTCGGCGGTGCCCGCGACCGTCACGTCGGCCTCGAACGCGGCCGTCACCGGCTCGATCGTCCCGGGCTGCCCCGGGTGCAGCACGACCCGCCACATGCGACCGGCGTCGGCGGCGTGCACGAGCACCGAACCGGACAAGTCGAACTGGTCCCACTTCGCGCGCGTCGGCAGCATCCAGGCGAGCAGCTCGTCGACGCCGTCCGCGGCGAACTCCGGGTCGAACACGAGCGATGGAACCGCGGACGCCTCCGCGCTGCCTGCCAGCGCGTGCTCGGCGTCCAGCCGGTGGATCGCCGTCTCGTGCGCCTGCCGCCGCGCCCAGGACCGCGTGGTCTGCTCGTAGCGGGTCCACGGCAGCCACGCCGGCGCCGCGGGATCGGCAAGTCCGGCGAGCATCCCCTGCAGCTGCTCGTCCCACCAGGACAGCAGTTCAGTCCAGTCGGCGGGCGGCTGCCCGCGGGTCACGTTCGCGCCGGTGGGATCGGCGAGCGCGGACCGGACCCACGAGTGGACCTTCGCCAGGTGGTCGACGAGGCGCTGGACAGTCCACTTCGGACAGGTCGGCACCGGCGCCTCCGGTCCCGTCCGCACCGCGGCCGCGCGCAGGGCCCGGCACTGCGCCTCGATCATCGCGAGGTACTCGGCGTGCTGCATGCCGTGAGCGTAACCGCCGCACCACCTCGATGACACCGACCATGATCAACCCGATGCCGAACGACAACAGCAGCCCCTTGGCGGGCTGCCCGTCGAAGCTCGCGCCGCCGATCGCGCCGATGATCACGCTGTAGACGGCCCAGATCCCGGCGCCCAGCGCGTCGAGCGCGATGAACCGCGCCCACGGCACGCCCATGCTGCCCGTCGCCAGCCCGCTCGCGACCCGGCCGCCCGGGATGTACCGGCCGGCGACGATCAGCAGCCCGGCGTTGCGGTCGACCTGTCCGCGAGCCCACTCGTAGCGGTCCTGCTTCCCGCCGCGCAGCCACCGCGTCAGCGCGGGCGCCGCACCCCGGCCGACCGCGTGCGACAGGCAGTCCCCGGCGAGCGCTCCGGCGGCCGCGAGCAGCGCGAGCAGCGCCAGCTTCGGCACGTCGGTGCCGAGCAGCACGGCGACCGTGATCACCGTCGTCTCGCTCGGCATGAACGGCAGCAGCGCGTCCAGGCCCGCCACCGCGAACACGATCAGCCACAGCCAGGGCGATCCGAGGGCGCCCTGGAGCAGCTCACCGAGGTGGTTCAGGAAGTCAAGCATGCGCCGGGACCCGGGTGGACCGGACGACGTCCTGGGCTCGCGCGGCCAGCTCGCGCCGGTCGCCGGCGGGCTCCAGCGGCGGGTGCGCGGTCAGCTCGATCCGCAGGTCGCGGGCGCGCGCGACGCGGCTCAGCGACGGCAGAAGAGCGTCGTCGCCGACGAAGGCCGCGACCGTGCTCGGCTGCCCGCCCTGGGAGTAGGCGAAGGTCACCGGCCGCACCGGCGCGCCGGCGTCGATGGCGGCCTGGAACGCGGCGCGCCGGAACGTGCCGCCCTGGCCGCCGCACCACGTCGTGCCCTCGGGGAACACGACGACCGACTCGCCGGCGCGGAGCGCGTCGGCCAGCCCGGCCACCACCGCGGGCAGTTCCCGCAGCTCCCGCCGGGCGATGAACCGGGTCCCGCAGGCCTGCGCGAGCGACCCGATGACCGGCCACGAGCGCACCTCGCGCTTGGCCAGGAACCCGACCGGGTCGACGGCCAGCAGCGCGACGATGTCCAGCCACGACACGTGGTTGGCCACGATCAGGGTGCCGGTGCCCGCGGGCACCCGCAGGAGGTCGGTGTTCGCGTCCAGGGTGACGCCGAGGGCGTCGAGCACCCCGCGGGCGTGCGGGCGCAGGTTCCCCCGCCGCACGCCGGCGAGGACCGAGCCCAGCGCCAGCCACCGTCGCACGGTCCGCAGTGTGCTGATCTCAGGCAGCCGGTGGGTGACGCAGCGAGGGGTACAAGGTGAAGTCACGTCCCACGGGTTCATGAATTCTCCCCGAGGAAGAACCTGCGGTAGCGCTCGCCGATCTCGTCGACCGCCAGCACGGTGAAGAAGTCGGCGACCGCGAAGTCCGGGTCGTGCGCGGGCGGCCCGCCGACCCACGCGCCCAGGCGCAGGTAGCCGCGCAGCAGCGGCGGGACCTGGGCGTAGCTGGGCGGGCGTTCGGTGCGCGGCAGCGGGATCCACGGCCGGTGCGGCTCGACCCGCAGCTCGCCCGGCGGGCGGTGCTTGGCCTGCGCGAGCGCCCACGTGGCGGCCGCCGCGGCCCCGCCGTCGGTCAGCGACACCGACGCGCACCCGGCGAGGTAGCGGTAGCCGTGGCCGACGACGTACCGCGCCATCGCCGACCACATCAGGTTGATCACCCCGCCGGAGCGGTGGTCCGGGTGCACGCACGACCGGCCGGTCTCGACCAGGTGCGGCCGCAGCGGCGCCAGGCCGTCCAGGTCGAACTCCGACTGCGAGTACAGCCGCGCCGACCGGCCGGGCGGCAGCAGCCGGTAGGTGCCGACGACCTCGCCCCCGTGCATCACGGCGAGGTGCTCGCACACGTCGTCGAACTCGTCGGCGTCCAGCCCGCTGGGGTGCGGTGCCGCGCCGAACTCGGTGGTGAACACGCGGTGCCGCAGTCGCTGGCACGCCTGGACGATGTCGGAGTCCGTCGTGATGACGGCCTCGTACTGCCTGCTGAGGGTTGCGGTCATGGGGCGATCGTGTCGCCGCGCACACCGCCTGAGCCAGCAACTTCCGGCAAGATCAGGGACAACCCGGGGAACGCCCGTACGTGCCGCCCCCGCTACTTTGGTGGGGTTGTCCCTACCTGCTTCCGGGTGCCACGGTCGCCCACGGCACGGTCAGCTCGCCGAGCCGGATCCGCCGCGGCCGGGTCAGCACCGGCCAGCCACGCGCGGCGAGCAGCCGCACGGTCTCCAGCCAGCGGGCGCGGGCGCCGAAGGCCTGGTGCGGTGCGGCGGTCGCCCAGCAGATGTCCAGTGTGGACAGCAGGTCGTGGATCCGCTCGCCCCGCACGTTGCGGTGGATCAGCGCCTTCGGCAGTCGTTCGGCCAAAGTGGACGGCTGGTCGAGCGAATCCAGGTGGCAGGACAAGGAGAGCGTGCGTGGGCCGTCCGCGTCCAGGGTGACCCAGGTGGACAGTCGCCCGATCTCGTCGCAGGTGCCCTCGACGAGCAGCCCGCCAGGGGCGAGCCGGTCGAGTACCAGCTTCCAGGCACCCTCGACCTCGTCCTCCGGGTACTGCCGCAGCACGTTGAACGCGCGCACCAGGTTCGGCCGGGTCCCGGCGAGCTCGAAACCGCCCTGGCGGAAGTCCAGCGACGGGGGCCGCGCGGCGGGTTTCGCGACCGCGACGCGCTCGGGGTCGATCTCCAGCCCGAGCACCCGGACCCGCGGGTGGACCCGCCGCAGCCGCGCGGCCAGCTCGACCGTGGTCACCGGGGACGCGCCGTACCCGAGGTCCACGACGAGCGGGTCCGGCGCGCGGCGCAGCGCGGCCGACACCTCGGGGGCGCCGGCCAGCCAGCGGTCGACGCGGCGCAGGCGGTTGGGGTTCGTGGTTCCTCGGGTCGGCGCGCCTACCGGGCGCGCGCCAGCCATTCGCGGCTGAACTGGGCCTCGCGGGCCAGCAGCTTGGTCAGCTCGCCCGCGACGAAGCTCTCCAGCTTGCCGCCGACCAGCGGGATCTTGACCTTGACCTCGCCGCGGGTCTCGACGACCGAGCCGTCGCCACGGGGACGCAGCTCGGTGCGGGCGGTGATCTCGCCGGGCATCCCGCTCACCGTGGCCCGCGCCGTGCCCGTGTAGCCGTCCCCGTCGCGGGTGAAGGTGTGCTCGCGGTCGACGTAGAGGTCGCCTGGCTGCAGCTTGCGGACGATCTGCGGGAGCTTGTCCGCCTCGATGCCCTGTCGCAGCGTGTACCTGGCGCCGTTGTCGTCCGCGGAATGGCTGAGCAGGGCGCTGTTCTTGCCGCCGATCTCGGCGAGGCGGGCGGTCAGCGCCTCCTCGCTCGTCTCGGCCCGGAACACCTCGGAGACGCCGTTGGGGTACTCCGCGCGGTGCTCGATACGGGATGCCATGAGGCCAGACAGTACCGTTTGTGCTCGTGAGCCGTCTCGAAACACCGACCCAGACGACCCTGGCCGAGCACACCACCCTGCGCCTCGGCGGCCCAGCCCGCGCGTTCGTGGTGGCCGGGACCACCGACGAGCTGCTGGCCGCGGTGCGCTCGGTCGAGGGACCGGTGCTGCTGCTCGGCGGCGGGTCGAACCTCGTCGTCGGCGACGACGGCTTCCCCGGCACCGTGGTCAAGATCGCGACGAGCGGCTGGCGCATCGACGGGGACGAGGTCGAGGTCGCGGCCGGGCAGAACTGGGACGAGTTCGTCGCGGCGACCGTCGAGGCCGGGTTCGGCGGGCTGGAGTGCCTGTCCGGCATCCCCGGCTCGGTGGGCGCCACGCCGATCCAGAACGTCGGCGCCTACGGCTGCGAGGTGGCCGACCTGCTCACCTCGATCGAGTGCTACGACCGGCGCACCGGCGAGGTGCGCACGATGACCGCGGACGAGCTCGGCTTCGGCTACCGCACCAGCGTGCTCAAGGGGGAGAGCTGGGGGATCGTCCTCAGTGTCCGGTTCGCCCTGCGCGCCGACGGGCTGTCCGCGCCGATCCGCTACGCCGAACTGGCCCGCACGCTGGGCGTCGAGCAGGGCGCGCGGGTTCCGGCGGCGCAGGCGCGCGAGGCCGTGCTGAAGCTGCGGCAGGGCAAGGGCATGGTGCTCGACGCGTCCGATCACGACACGTGGAGCGCGGGCTCGTTCTTCACCAACCCGATCGTCGCGGAGATCCCGCCGGCGCTGGAGGGCGTGGAGATGCCGCGCTACCCGGCCGACGGCGGCGTGAAGCTGTCCGCGGCCTGGCTGATCGAGCGGGCCGGCTTCGGCAAGGGCCACCCGGGGCCGGGCGGGCGGGTGTCCCTGTCCACCAAGCACACCCTGGCCCTCACCAACCGCGGTTCGGCCAGCACCGCGGACCTGCTGGCGCTGGCCCGCGAGGTCCGGGACGGCGTGCACGCCCGCTTCGGCGTCACGCTGCGTCCCGAACCACTGCTGATCAACTGCTCGCTGTAGTCACTCGCGGTGGGCGCGGCTGCCGTTGAGCTGCGCGCGCGGCTTCATGACGATGGTGTCGAGGTTCACGTGCGAGGGCCGCGTGACGGCGAAGGCGATCACGTCGGCCACGTCCTCCGCGGTCAGCGGCGTGAGGCCCTGGTAGACCTTCGCGGCGCGCTCGGTGTCGCCGTCGAACCGGTTGGCGGAGAAGTCGGTCTCGACCATGCCGGGCACGATCTCGGTGATCCGCACCGGGTCGCCGAGGTGCTCCGACCGCAGCGTGCGGTGCAGGGCCGACTGCGCGTGCTTGGCTGACGTGTAACCGGAACCGCCGTCGTAGACCTCGTGGCCGGCGATCGACGTGACGGTCACCACGTGGCCGTCACCGGAGGCGATCAGCTTCGGCAGCAACGCCTTCGTCATGCGCAGCGTGCCGAGGACGTTGACCTCCCACATCCAGCGCCAGTGGTCCTCGTCGGCCTCCTCGACGCGCTCCAGGCCGCGTGCGCCGCCCGCGTTGTTGACGAGAACGTGGCAATCTGGAACCCGCTGGACGAATGCGGCAACCGAACCGGGGTCGGTGACGTCCAGTACGTGTGCGGTTCCGGACAACTCGGCGGCCAGCTTCTCCAGGCGGTCGAGGCGGCGAGCCCCGAGCACGACGTGGAATCCGGCCTCGGCGAGGGCGCGGGCGGTCGCCTCGCCGATGCCCGCGCTGGCGCCGGTGATCACTGCGGTTCGCTTGGTCGTCATACCGCACATACTCCCAGCGGGGGACACGCCGGTAACGCGGCAGGGCCGGGCGTCGCTTTGACGTCCGGGAGAAGTACGGAGTGCGGAGGTAACAGGTGATCGAGAGGCGCACGGTGTTCAAGGCCGCGCTCGCCGCGGGTGCGGCGACCATGGCCGCGGCGTGCACCAGCGGCGGGGACGACGGCGGCGCGCAGACCGGGGGCGGGGCGACGGCCGAGGCGCCTCCTGCCGCGGTCATCACCGCCGAACCCGCCGCGGACGCGAAGAACGTGCCCGTGCTGCAGCCCGTCACCGTCAAGGTCGCCAAGGGCACGCTCACCGAGGTCAAGCTGACCAACGCCGACGGCAAGGCCGTCGAGGGCAAGCTCAGCGACGACAAGACCACCTGGACCAGCAGCGAGACCCTCGGCTACGACAAGACCTACACCTACAACGCGACGGCCACCGGCACCGACGGCAAGCCGGTGACGCTGACCGGCAGCTTCTCGACGCTCAAGCCGGCCTCCACCGTGCGCGTCACGCTGAACCCCACCGACGACGCGACCGTCGGGGTCGCGATGCCGGTGAGCGTGAAGTTTACCAGCGCCGTGAAGAACAAGGCCGCCGTGGAGCGGGCGCTGAAGATCGAGACGTCCACCGACGTGGAAGGCTCCTGGGGCTGGCTGTCCGACCAGCAGGTGGACTGGCGGCCGAAGGAGTACTGGCCCGCCAACACCACGGTCAAGGTCGACGCGAAGCTGTACGGCATCGACCTCGGCGGCGGGGCCTACCCGCGCGCCGACGTCACCACCGAGTTCAAGATCGGCCGCAACCAGGTCGTGAAGATCCACACCCCGGACCACAAGATGAACGTGTACCGGGGCGGGTCCTTGTACAAGAGCTACCCGTGCAGCAACGGCAAGGACTCGGACGTGAACCTGAACACACCGAACGGCACCTACATCATCATGACGAAGGAGCCGAGCGCGATCTTCGACAACGCGCGCTACGGCTACACCAACGTCAACAAGAAGTGGGCCTGCCGGTTCTCCAACCACGGTGAGTTCATCCACGAAAACCAGGACAACGCGGCCAACATCGGGCGCGCCAACACCTCGCACGGCTGCGTCAACCTGCTGGAAGCCGACGCGAAGAACTACTTCGACTCGGCCCTGATCGGCGACCCCGTGGAGATCACCGGGTCGCGGCTCGGACCGGTCGTCACCTCGGACGTGATGGACTGGCTCGTCAGCTGGAGCGCTTGGCAGGCCAAGTCCGCGCTGTGACGGTTTCGCACCGCTGGGAAGATGTCGGGGGCCCGTGGGCGTTGTCGTTCACGGGCTCCGCCCTGATGCGGAAAGAGACTGACACGGGAGTTGAACCAGGTGACGATCTCGCTGCGCGGATCACGACGGACGCAGACGATTTGGCCGCGCAGGGTCGCGGTGCTGTCGGTGCACACGTCACCCCTGGAGCAGCCCGGCACCGGTGACGCCGGTGGCATGAACGTCTACATCACGCACACCGCGGTCGAGATGGCGCGGCGCGGGATCGCCGTCGAGGTGTTCACGCGCGCGACCTCGTCCGAGCAGCCCCCGGTCGCCGAGCTGGCGCCGGGCGTGCTGGTGCGGCACATCCCGGCGGGCCCGTTCGAACCGCTGGGCCGCGACGAGCTGCCCGCGCAGCTGTGCGCGTTCACCTCGGGCGTGCTGCGCGCGGAGGCCTTCCACGAGCCCGGCTACTACGACCTGATCCACTCGCACTACTGGCTGTCCGGCCAGGTCGGGTGGCTCGCGCGGGACCGGTGGGGCGTGCCGCTGGTGCACACCGCGCACACGCTGGCGAAGGTCAAGAACGCCGCGCTCGCCGAGGGCGACAAGCCCGAGCCGCGCACCCGTGTGATCGGGGAGGAGCAGGTGGTCGCCGAGTCCGACCGGCTGGTGGCGAACACGCCGGTCGAGGCGCGGCAGCTGGTGGACCTCTACGGCGCGGCTCCGGAGCGGGTGCACACGGTCGCGCCCGGGGTGGACCTGAACCGGTTCGTGCCCGGCTCGCAGGCCGGGGCCCGGCGGCGGCTGGGGTTGCCGCGCGATGCCGTGGTGCTGGCGTTCGCCGGCCGGATCCAGCCGTTGAAGGCGCCGGACGTGCTGCTGCACGCGGCCGCGCACCTGCTCCAGCGGCAGCCGGAGCTGCGGGAGCGGCTGATCGTGCTGGTCGTGGGTGGTCCGTCGGGCACCGGGCTGGAACAGCCGCAGGCCCTGCGTGAGCTCGCCGTGTCGCTGGGTATCCAGGACGTGGTGCGGTTCCTGCCGCCGCAGCCGGGTGAACGGCTGGCGGAGGTGTACCGCGCCGCGGACGTGGTGGCGGTGCCGAGCTACAACGAGTCGTTCGGCCTGGTCGCGCTGGAGGCGCAGGCCTGCGGGACGCCCGTGGTGGCGGCCGAGGTCGGCGGGCTGCCGGTGGCGGTCGCGCACGGCGTGTCCGGGTTGCTGGTGCCCTCGCACGCGGCGCGGGACTGGGCCGGGGCGCTGGCCAGTGTGGCGTTGCGGCCGGAGCGGCGGGCGGAGCTGGCGGAGAACGCGCTGGTGCACGCGCGGCGGTTCTCGTGGGCGCGCACCACGGACGCCCTGTTGGAGAGCTATGTGGCGGCTTCGCGGACGCTGGCCGCGCTGCACGAGGAGGTCGCCGTATGACGCTGGACAAGGTCGTCCGGGCAACACTGGACCAAGCCGGCCTGAAGTACGACCGCAAGGCCGAGGGCAAGTACTTCGTCACCCTTCCCGGCACGAAGAAGCTGCAGACCAACGCCTGGCTCATCGAACGCGACCACGCCTTCGCCGTGGAGGCGTTCGTCTGCCGCCGTCCCGACGAAAACCACGAGCAGGTCTACCGCTTCCTGCTGCGCCGCAACGCGAAGCTCTACGGCGTCCACTACACCGTGGACGCACTGGGCGACATCTACCTGGTGGGCCGTTTCGGCAAGGACGCGGTGACCGAGCCGGAACTGGACAAGATCCTCGGCCAGGTGCTGGAAGCCGCGGACGGCGACTTCAACACCATCCTCGAACTGGGCTTCGCCACAAGCATCCAGCGCGAATGGAACTGGCGCGTCAGCCGCGGCGAAAGCCTGGCAAACCTACAAGCCTTCAAACACCTGATAGAGCCCGACAACCCCCACGACCCCGGCACCCTCACCGACGACTGACGCTGGTCCAAGCCCATCGCGCCCAGCGCCCGCCAACGCAAGAAGCTCGCACCGTGGGGGTTTGGGGGGTCGCCCCCCAAATGCAATGTGCGAACGCCCGCTCCGGGAGCGAGCGCAGCGAGCGAACAGGAGGAGCGGGCGGAGCGGCTTGAGGGAGGGGGAGTCGCGAACTCAAGCCGCCCCGCGAACGCTCCCGCCGCATCTGGACCCGGTGGCGAGGGGGAGTGCCAACGGGGCCGGCGGGGCCGCAGCCCGGCAGGGGGGAGACAGGCTGCGGTCGTACCCCGCGTCCGGCTGGGGAGTGCGTGGAATTCCAGCCGAGCGGGACGTAAGCCAACTTGTCAGATGTCCACCAGTAATCACAAGACTACTGGTTACTCCGTTCGAGTGATTCTCACTGTCTGTGTTAACGGTGTGCAGCAAGTGTCACTTTCATGAGCGGTGTTCAACCGGTCAAGGAGTGGTCGGGCGAACCTCTACCGAGTGGTAACACACTGTCTGTAGAAAGCTCCGGGCGTCATCCGGTCGCTCGGCGTGTTCTGGCAGGCTAGCGGTATGGCCGAACTTGGGACGCTGGTGCTGCTCCGCCACGGGCAGAGCACCTGGAACGCCGAGAACCTGTTCACCGGCTGGGTCGACGTGCCCCTGTCCGAGCTCGGACAGCAGGAGGCCCGCAAGGGCGGCGAGCTGCTCGCGGAGAGCGGGCTGCTGCCCGACGTCGTCCACACGTCGCTGCTGCGCCGCGCAATCTCGACCGCCAACATCGCGCTCGACGTCGCCGACCGGCACTGGATCCCGGTGCGCCGCGACTGGCGGCTCAACGAGCGGCACTACGGCGCGCTCCAGGGCAAGAACAAGAAGCAGGTCCGGGACGAGTTCGGCGAGGAGCAGTTCATGCTCTGGCGCCGCTCCTACGACGTGCCGCCGCCGCCGATCGAGCGCGGCAGCGAGTTCAGCCAGGACACCGACGTCCGCTACGGCCCGGACGCGCCGCTCACGGAGTGCCTGAAGGACGTCGTCGCGCGGCTGCTGCCGTACTGGGACTCGGCGATCGTGCCGGACCTGCGCGCGGGCAAGACGGTGCTGGTCGCCGCGCACGGCAACTCGCTGCGCGCCCTGGTCAAGCACCTGGACGGCATTTCCGACGACGCCATCGCGGGCCTGAACATCCCGACCGGGATCCCGCTGCGCTACGACCTGGACGAGAACCTGAAGCCGGTCAACCCGGGCGGCACCTACCTCGACCCGGAGGCCGCGGCCGAGGCCGCCGCCGCGGTCGCCAACCAGGGCCGCTGACGCCAGTCCGCCGAAACGCCGGCTCCCCTGGAGGAGCCGGCGTTTTCGCGTTCAGCGCCCGATCCGGCGCTGGGCGAACTCGGCCGCCGTTCGCGCCACCCGGCGTGCCTGATCGCCCTTGCCGCGCCGGTGCAGCACGAGCACGATCGCGAGGACGACGAGCGCGAGCGCCACGACCACGGCCGCGATCAACGCGAACCGGACCAGTAGCACGGTGATTACGGCTTCCACAGCCACCCCTCCTTTATATCCCAACTGTGATAAATAGAAGTTAGCACACCTGTGATACAAAGGCCAGGTGCCGAAGATCGTGGACCCGGAGAGCAGGCGGGCGGAAGTGGCCGACGCGCTGTTCCGGCTGGCCGTGCGCGAGGGGCTGCACCGGGTGTCGCTGCGGACGGTGGCGGCCGAAGCCGGCCTGAACGTCGGTTCCGTCCGGCACTACTTCGACGGCCAGGCCGAGCTGATGCGCTTCGCGATGCGGACGGTCATCGACCGGGTGTCTGCCCGGCTGACCGAGAAGGTCGAAGCCCTCGGCGACGTCGGCGGGCTGTCCCCGGCCGAGCGCCGGGCGGCGCGCACCGAACTGCTGGCCGAACTGCTGCCGCTCGACGACGTCCGGCGGGCCGAGGTGACCGTGTTCCTCGAGTTCGCCGTCGCCTCACGCACCGACGAGCGGCTGGCGGACCTGGCACGCGAGGCGGCGTCCGGGACGCGGGCGCTGGTCGGGCGCGTCCTCGCCGCGCTGGACCTCGACGATCCGGACACCGAGGTGCGGCGGCTCACGGCGCTGATCGACGGCCTGAGCCTGAACGGGGTCCTGCACCCGGACCTGTGGTCGCCGGCCGAGGCGCTGTCGGCGCTGCGGGCCCACCTCGACGCGCTAGACCAGTCCTAGCTGCCGGGCACGCACCCCGGCCTGGAAACGGGACGTCGCGCCCAGCGCGTCCATCAGCTCCGCCACCCGCCGCCGGTAGGTGCGCACGCTCAGGCCCAGCGCCCGCGCGGCCGTCTCGTCCTTGCTGCCCGCGGCCAGCTCGTCGAGTATCCGCGGCGCCAGCGCCCTGACCTCGGCGAACTCCGTCTCGTAGATCGCCAGCTCGGTGCCCGCCCGCCAGGCCGCGTTGAACAGGCTCGTCACGCTGCCGATCACCTCGGGGCTGGTGACGACCGTGTAGCCGCGCTCGCCGCTCGCCGCGCCGCCTGCCAGGATCGCCACCTTCCGGTCCAGCACGATCGTCTCGTTGATCTCGTCCAGCGTGATCCGGATCTTCGCGCCCAGCCGCTCCCGCTCGCGCAGGTGCGCCACCCCGCCCGGCTGCAGTAGCGACGCCGGGCGGTACAGCTTCCGCACGGTCCGGCCGGTCATGTCCTGCTGCCTGCTGTGCGGCACCTGGTGCGCCGCCGCCCACGTGTGCAGGTCGTTCGCGGCGCAGAAGATCTCCTGAGCCGAGGCGAACAGGTGGGCCGTCCGCGCGAACAACTCGGCCTCACCCCGCACCAGCACGTCCATGACAACCAGTGTGGCAGCAAGTTGCCAAGCGGCGGCGCGTCCGCGAGCGCCGGACCAACCTGGAGCCATGACCGAAACGATCAACGCCGGCGCGGCAGGCACCTGGCAGCTCGGCGACCTCACCGTGAACCGCGTGGGCTACGGCGCCATGCGGCTGGCCATCTCCGGCGGCGGGAAGCTCGACCGCGACCAGGCCATCGCCGTCCTGCGCCGGGCCGTGGAGCTGGGCGTCAACCACATCGACACGGCCGCCTTCTACTTCTCCCCGCTGCGCTCGGCCAACGAGCTGATCAGCACCGCGCTCAACCCCTACCCGGACGACCTGGTGATCACCACCAAGGTCGGCCCCGGCCGCGGGCTCGACGGCTCGTTCCTGCCGGAGGCGACCCCGGAGCAGCTGCGGCTGCAGGTGGAGGAGAACATCCGGCAGCTCGGCCGGGACCACCTCGACGTCGTCAACCTGCGCATCGGCAGCACCCTGGACCGCGGCGCCGGCTCGCTCGCCGACCGGTTCGGCGCGCTCGCCGAACTCCGGCAGGAGGGCCTGATCCGGCACCTGGGCATCTCCAACGTCGGCCCGGAGCACCTCGCCGAGGCCCAGGCCATCGCGCCGGTGGTGTGCGTGCAGAACCAGTACGGCCTCACCGCCCGGCGCGAGGACGACGACTTCGTCCGCCTGTGCGCCGACCAAAAGGTCGCGTTCGTCCCGTTCTTCGCCATCGCCAGCGGCGCGGAGGACGAGACCGTCACCGCGATCGCGCGGGACCACGGCGTCAGCCCGGCGCAGGTCCGGCTCGCCTGGACCCTCCACCAGGGACCCAACGTGCTCGCCATCCCGGGCACCGGCAGCGTCGGGCACCTGGAGGAGAACATCGCGGCGGCTTCGCTGCGGCTGTCCGAAGAGGAACTCGCGCGGCTCGACGGGGTGAATGGTCACGAGCCGGGTCGAGGTGAGTAAACGCAGGTTGAACCGGTTGCGAACACGCGTTGTGAAGGTGTCACAGCCATCACGAGAAGGCAGCCAGTACTAGGCCAAACGGCCACCTCCATGCTTACGATTCACCCGTGAGTGCGCCCGGTGCGGTCCTGCTGGCCGTCGGCTGTCTGCTGGTCGGCCTGATCGCCGGTCTCCTCGTTCCGCGGCTCAAGCGCAGGCGGGCCCAGCGGCGGCCGTCCGGCCCCACCGTCGCCGAACTGCTGCTCAGGCTGGTGCGCTCGTCCAACAACGGGATCCTGGTGCTGAACCGCTTCGGCGACCTGGTGCTGTTCAACCGCCGCGCCGAGGCGCTCGGACTGGTCCAGGCCAATCGCGCCGACCCGCGCGCGCGGGTCGCGGCCGAGCAGGTCGAGGAGACCGGCGACCCGATGGAGATCGACCTGTCGCCGCTGGAGGCCCGCGGCCGCCAGCCGGAGGCCGTGGTCGCCGAGATCCGCCCGCTCGGCGAGGGGTTCACCGTCGTCGAGGCGGTCGACCACTCCGAGGCCGCCCGGCTGGAGGCCGTCCGGCGGGACTTCGTCGCGAACGTCAGCCACGAGCTGAAGACCCCGGTCGGCGCGATCGCGCTGCTCGCGGAGGCGGTGCTGGACGCGGCGGATGACGTGGAGGAGGTGCGCCGCTTCGGCGGCAAGATCCTGCACGAGTCGACCCGGCTGGGCACGCTCGTGAGCGAGCTCATCGCGCTGTCCCGGCTGCAGGGCGCCGAGCGGCTGCCCGACCTGAACGTGGTCGAGGTGGACGCCGTCGTGCGGGAGGCGCTGGGCCGCACCCGCCTGTCCGCGGAGTCCCGCGAAATCGAGATCACCACCGACGAGCCGAGCGGCCTGCTCGTCGAGGGCGACCGGACGCTGCTGGTCACGGCGTTGTCGAACCTGCTCGACAACGCCGTGAACTACTCGCCGCAGGGCAGCCCGGTGTCGATCAGCAGGCGCCTGTCCGGCGGCATGGTCGAGATCGCGGTCACCGACCGCGGCATCGGCATCGCCGAGGAGGACCAGCAGCGCGTCTTCGAACGCTTCTACCGCGCGGACAAGGCGCGCTCGCGCGCCACCGGTGGCACCGGCCTCGGGCTGGCCATCGTCAAGCACGTCGCCGCCAACCACGGCGGCGAGGTCAAGCTGTGGAGCATGCCGGGCACGGGATCGACGTTCACGCTGCGGATCCCGATGCACCAGTCCGGGCGCAACGGGGACGGAACCCCCGCGGCCCCGGACGACCAGACCCCCGCGCAGCTGTCGCGGCTCGTCGTGACCGCCGCCAAGGACGGCCGGAACCAGGGAGGAAAGTAGTGACGAGAGTGCTCATCGTCGAGGACGAGGAGTCCTTCGCCGACCCGTTGGCCTTCCTGTTGCGCAAGGAGGGGTTCACGGCCGCGGTCGCCACCAACGGCCAGCAGGCCCTGGACGAGTTCGACCGCAACGGCGCAGACATCGTCCTGCTCGACCTGATGCTGCCCGGCATGAGCGGCACCGACGTGTGCAAGCAGCTGCGGCAGCGCTCGGCGGTGCCGGTGATCATGGTGACCGCGCGGGACAGCGAGATCGACAAGGTCGTGGGCCTGGAGCTGGGCGCGGACGACTACGTGACCAAGCCGTACTCGGCGCGCGAGCTGATCGCCCGCATCCGCGCGGTGCTCCGCCGCGGCGGCGAGACCGGTGGCGAGGGCGAGCTGGCGCCGCTGGTGCTCGCGGCAGGCCCGGTGCGGATGGACGTGGAACGGCACGTGGTCACCGTCGACGGCGGCGAGGTGTCGCTGCCGCTCAAGGAGTTCGACCTGCTCGAGTACCTGCTGCGCAACGTCGGCCGCGTGCTCACCCGCGGTCAGCTGATCGACCGGGTGTGGGGCGCGGACTACGTCGGCGACACCAAGACGCTGGACGTCCACGTCAAGCGCCTGCGGTCGAAGATCGAGCCGGACCCGGGCTCGCCGCGGCACCTGGTCACCGTCCGCGGCCTGGGGTACAAGTTCGAGTCCTGACAAGCAGAGGTGGCCTATCCGGCACTTTGCGGCCGCACACGGTGCGGACCGGTACCGTAGGGCTTTGTGCGCCTAGGGGTCCTCGACGTCGGTTCCAACACCGTCCACCTGCTCGTGGTGGA
Organism: Amycolatopsis sp. ATCC 39116; assembly: GCF_000231075.2. Lineage (NCBI taxonomy): Bacteria > Bacillati > Actinomycetota > Actinomycetes > Pseudonocardiales > Pseudonocardiaceae > Amycolatopsis > Amycolatopsis sp. ATCC 39116. The sequence goes on from NZ_AFWY03000019.1 coordinate 120,213, forward strand.
CGCGCACCGTGGCGCCCACCCGACGCCGATGCACTCCGAGAAGACCGTGCTGCGGCTGGCCGAGCAGATCACCAAGAACAACCACCTCTCCAAGCAGGGCGCGCAGGCGCTGGTCGAGGCCATCGAGAACGCGAAGGTCTCCGCGGCCAAGCTCGGGTGCGAGGAGCTGATGGCGTTCGCCACCTCGGCGGTGCGCGAGGCCGACAACAGCTCCGACGTGCTGCGGAAGGTCGCGGACGAGACCGGTGTCGAGCTGAACGTGCTGTCCGGTGTTGACGAAGCGCGGTTGACTTTCCTCGCGGTGCGCCGGTGGTTCGGCTGGTCGGCCGGTCAGTTGCTGGTGCTCGACATCGGGGGCGGTTCGCTGGAAGTCGCGATGGGGATCGACGAGGAGCCGGCGCTCGCGGAGTCGCTGCCGCTCGGCGCGGGCCGCATCACCCGCACCCGGTTCGCCCACGACCCGCCGACCCGGTCCGAGCTGGTCTCGACGTCGGCGTGGCTGGAGGACCAGCTGGCGCCGCTGGCGAAGCGAGTCGCCAAGCTCGGTGTGCCGGACCGCGTGGTGGCCACCTCGAAGACCTTCCGGTCCCTGGCCAGGCTGACCGGGGCGGCTCCCTCCGCAGCCGGTCCGCGGGTACGCCGTACCCTGTCCCAGACCGCACTGCGGCAGCTCATCGCGTTCATCTCCCGGATGGAGGCGGCCGACCTCGCCGAACTGGAAGGGGTCAGCGCGAGCCGCGCGCACCAGCTGGCCGGTGGGGCGCTGGTGGCGCAGGCCGCGATGCGGGCGCTGTCGCTGGAAGAACTGGAGATCTGTCCCTGGGCGCTGCGAGAGGGCGTCATCCTGCGGCGACTTGATCACTCCAACGGTGACGAGGCGACTGTTCGCCGCGGCAGAACCACCGGTGACAGCAACCGGCTGGACCTCGGTGAGCTCGATCAGGCACGGTGAAAGGCGGAAGGATGCGTAAGGCGGTGGTGGGCGTGTGCGGTACACGAGCCCGCGTCTTGTGGCCCTACGCGCTGTTTGGGATGACACGATGAGCCGAGAGAGCCGAGAAGACCGCTCGCAGAAGACCGTCGCCGAGTTGCTCGCCCTGCACGGCGGCAACATCGAGGGCAGGCGGCGCCGCCGGCGTGCGGCCGACGACGACGCGCCGGAGGAGAACGAGGGCCCCCGCCGCGCCCAGGACCCGACGGAGACCGGCCCGCAGGCGATCATCGACCGGGTCCGCGCCAACGGCGCGGGACCCAACGGTGCTCAGCCCGGGCGCAACGGCGGCCGTCGTGCCATGCCCGACTCGCCCGGCCGCCAGGACTCGGGCGGGTTCCGCCGTCCCGAACAGGGCCCGGCTGCGCCGCCCGGTCAGCAGGTTCCGCCTGGTCACGCCGGTCCGCCCGCGCCGCCCGTCCCGCCCGGTCAGCCCGTCCCGCCCGGCCAGCAGAGTTCCGCGGCGAAGCCGCGACCGGTCCTGCCGGAGAACCCCGGTCAGCCCGTGCCGCCCGGACAACAGAGCTCCGCGGCCCTGCCGCGGCCGGTGACGCCCGAGCCGCCCGCCCCCGGCCAGCCCGTTCCGCCTGGTCAGCCCGTTCCGCCTGGTCAGCAGAGCTCGGCCGCCCTGCCGCGACCGGTCACCCCGGAGCCTCCCGGCGCCCCGCCGCGCCGCGGTCAGCAGGACTCGGGCGGGTTCGCGCGCCCGAACACCGGCGCGCTGCCGCCCCCGCCGCAGGACTCGATGCCGCTGCGGCGACCGCACCCACAGGACTCCGGTTTCGTGCGCCGCCCGCCCCAGGAGTCGGGGGCGTTGCCGCTGCCCCCGCAGGAGTCCGGCGCGCTGCCCGTGCCGCCCGCGGAGGCCGTGCCGCCGCCGCTGCGCCGCCGTCCGCCGGGCGAGGAGACCAGCACCGGGCTGGCCGCCCGCCTGGACGGTCTCGACGCCCCGGTCGACCCGGACGCGCCGCCTGCCG
>NZ_AFWY03000018.1:0-124423 GCF_000231075.2 Amycolatopsis sp. ATCC 39116
AGGGCCGGCGCCCGGGGCGGGCGTCCGTTCGGCCTCACCCGAGGAGGGGGTTTTGGCGGCGGTGATTTTTCGGCGCGCTCACCAGGACGGCGCGGCCCGGTCGGCATGAAGTTCGCTCAGACCGGGGCTCGCCGGCCTGTGAACCCCTTCTTGTGGGCGTCAAGGCAGGGGCGCCGCAGCCGTCGCGAGCGAGCCATCCCGCGCACTCGGCTACCGCGGCATGCAGTCGCGGAGTCCAAGCCGCGCTCCTCCCCTCGAAGGGCACCCTGCCCTCAGCGGGACAGCGCCGCAGCCGTCGCGAGCGAGCCCTCCCGCGCACTCGGGTATCGCGGCGCCCAGCCGGTCGCCGTGCGGAAGCGGGCGTTGCTCACCCTCAGTGAGCGAGTCAGCGAGGTCAGCCGCTCGCCGAGGAGCAGCGCCGCCCGGCCCGGGCCGCGTACCCACAGCCGTGCTCCGGCGGCGCGTGCCAGTGCCTCGGTGAACGCGCGCTTCGTCAGCGGCTCGTCGTCCACGACGTTGTACGTGCCGGACGGCGCCGCCAGCGCCTCGACCACCGCGGAGGCAGCGTCGGCCAGGTGGATCGGCGAGAGGTAGCCCTCCGGCGGACCCAGCATCATGCCGATGTGCCGCCGTGCCGCGGCCAGCATCTCCTCGGCGTGTGCCGCGCCGGGGCCGTAGAACCAGCCGAACCGCAGCACGACGCCGGCGCCCCCGGCCTCGGTGAAGCGGCTCGCGTTGGCTTCGGCCGCGTAGTTGCCGCGGGTCATCGGGAAGTGGTCGACCGGGGAGTCCTCGTCGACCCACTCGGCGCCCCGGTCCCGGTACAACATGCTGACCGACTCCTGCACGACCCGCCCGACGCCGGCGTCCAGCGCCGCGTCCACGACCGTCGCCGAGCCGAGCGTCCGGATCCGCTCGTTGGCCCGCCACGCCCCCGGCACCAGGAACCTGGACGTCGGCGGGATCGCGGTGGCCAGGTTGATCACGGCGTCCTGCCCGGCCATCGCCTCCGCCAGTGCCGTGCGGTCGAACAGGTCCGCCCGCACGGGCTTCGCGCCCTGCCGTTCGAGCACGGCGTCCTTTTCTGCGCTCCGGGACAACGCGGTGACCTGGTGACCCGATCGGACTAACGCGGGAACAGTGTGCCCACCGATCGCGCCGGTGCCTCCGGTGACGAACACCTTCATGAGGCCACCTTGGCACACGGGCTCTGGAAAAACCGGAAAACCATGTTGATCACAGGAGAGCGGATGGGTAACGTCGCGGCGTTCGTGACGGCCTGAGGAGGTGAGACCCATTTTCGCGGTATCCGGTTGGGTTCTCCTCCCGAAAGGCATCACTCATGCGCTTCACCTCGGAGACTGCTGCTGACGGCGTCTCGGAACGTTCGTTCTCGCTCGGCGACGTCACCGGTGTGTTCTGGTCACCGGTCGGCGCCGTCGGCGGTCCGCTGGTGCTCCTGGCACACGGCGGCGGGCAGCACAAGAAGGCCCCGGGCATGGTGGCACGAGCCCACCACTTCGTGCGGGCCTGCGGTTTGTCGGTCGTGGCCATTGACGCGCCGGGGCACGGTGACCGGCCACGCACCGAGCAGGACGAGCGGATCCGCGCGCTGATCCGGCAGCGGATGGCGGCGGGCGAGCCGGTTCTCGACGAGATCGCGCGGGACAACGTCTCCCGGGCGACGCAGGCTGTGCCCGAGTGGCAGCGGGTGCTGGACGCGCTGCCGGGGGTCGGGCCGGTCGGGTTCTGGGGTGTGTCGATGGGCAGTGCGACCGGGATCCCGTTGGCCGCCGCAGACCGGCGGATAGCCGCGGCGGTGTTCGGGCTCGCCGGAGATCTGCTGGTGGAGGCCGCGCGGCGGGTGCGGATCCCGATCGAGTTCCTGCTCCAGTGGGACGACGAACTCATCCCGCGCGAGGCGGGCCTGGCGCTGTTCGACGCGTTCGCGTCGGAGGAGAAGAGCCTGCACGCCAACCCCGGCCGGCACGCCGACGTGCCGCGCTTCGAACTGGAGAGCGCGGGACGGTTCTTCGAGCGGCACCTGCGCTGAGATGCCCGGCGATTGCGCTCAGATGACCGGCGGTTGCGCGGGTGGACACTTCGTGATGGCGCGAGTGGGCCAGTCGCGCTGCGATGAATGGACCATTCATGCAGGGCGGGGCAGCTGGGACAGGGAGTTGGGTCCTCTGGTGGAGTGCCTGGGTTGAATGAGTGGACCAGTCGTATGGGGATGAACGGCCCGTTCATCGGCAGCACCGAGCGGTGAGGTGCGTGCGGACTGGGCGGCGGAGCCTGCGGCAGGGCGCCAGGCTGCGGCGGGGCTCCCCGCCGCGCGACTGGGCCAGTCGCGAAGCGATGAATGGACCATTCACGCGCAGCCGAGGGCCGGGACGGGGAGCCAGAACCCAAGGCGAGTCACCTCCACCACGTGAATGGACCAATCGCGAAGCGATGAGTGGCCCCTTCACGCGCCGCCGAGGGCTGGGACGGGGAGTCGCAACCCGAGGTGGGTCGCCTGGACCGCGTGAATGGACCAGTCATGTGGGTTGAATGGACCGTTCATCAGCGGCACCGGCAGCGAGGTGCGTGCGAACTGGGCAGCGGAGCCTGCGGCGGGGCGCCCGGGCCGCGTGAATGGATCAGCCGCGAAGTGATGAATGGACCGTTCATCGGCGCGACACGGGCCGGGAGGTGAGTGAAGTCCGCGCGGCGGCGCCCGGCGCGGGGCGACCGGGCCGGGCGACCAGGCCGGGCGAGTAGGCCGAGCGAGTAGGCCGAGCGACCAGGCCGGGCGAGTGGGCCGAGCGACCAGGCCGAGCGAGTAGGCCGGGCGAGTGGGCCGCGTGAGTAGGCCAGTCGTGTGGGGATGAATGGGCCCTTCATCGGCGGCACCGGGCGGCAACGTGTGTGAGGGTTGGGCGGTCCGGTGGGAAGCCGGGCCGCCCAACCCTCACGTTTGGCGGGGCAAACCTGTGGAGTCAAAGCCAAGGACCGCCAGCAGCAACCCCCTCGAAGCCAAGAGACCGCCAGCCGCCGTCAGCAGTTTGTCGGGGCCTCCGTTCCGGCGAACCGGTCCACGATCCACCGGTGGGCGTCGGCGTTGCCGGCGAAAATGCCGCTCAAGTGGTCGGACACGTAGGTGTTCCACTGCTCCGTCACGCCCGCCGCGCAATAATGCCTGTGCAGCGCGTCCGCCTGGGGCGTGTTCACGATCTCGTCCGTCGCGGCGTGGTACTGGAACACCGGGACCCGCGGCGGCGCCGCCCCGAGCTTGTTCTCCGCCAGGCGCGCCTGCCACGCCGGGGTGTCCAGCGGGTTCGACGTCGTGTAGTCGGAGATCCTCTTGAACGCGTAGTTGGTCAGCAGCTCCACCACGCACGCGTTCTGCTTGGCCTCGGCGATCTGCTGCCGTCCCGTGTCGTTGAGGTAGGAGTCCAGGTCAAGCTCCGGGTAAGCGGTGTCCAGGCCGACCGCGGCGAACGCCAGGAAGCCGAAGCCCAGGTAGCCGTCCAGGCCCTTCGCGACCTCGGTCAGGTCCGCGGGCACCCCGCCGGCCACCGCACCGACCAGGTTCATCTCCGGCGCGTACGCCGGCTGCTTCTCCGCCGCCCACAGCGCGCCCCCGCCGCCCTGCGAGTAGCCCTGGAAGATCACCTTGGCGTCGTCGGACAGCCCGGCCTGCGAAAGCCGCTGCGCCGCGCGCACCGAGTCGATCACCGCGGGGCCCATGGACTGCCCGGTGATGTAGGTCGGCACCGTGTTCGGCGAGTAGCCCTCGTAGTCGGTGACCGCGACCGCGTAGCCGCTGGCCAGCGAGTCGTTGATGGCGGGCTGGTCGTAGAGCGTGCCGCGCTCGATGGCTTTCGACGGGGTGCACTTGAACGCCGGGCCCTGCGTGCCGACGGCGAACCCGACGATCGGCGCCTTCGCCGGGTCCACGCCCTTCGGCACCAGCACCGTGCCGGTCACCGCGTTGCGCGCGCCCAGCGCGTTCGTCGACAGGTACATGACCTCCCAGGCGTCCGCGTTCGCCGCGTTCATCAGCGGCACCGCGGGCCGCCAGCGGATCACGTCACCGGCGTTGCCCGCCGGGAGTGGCGACGGCGGGGTGTAGAACGAGTCGTCGAACGGGCCCGGCAGAACTGGAGCCGCCACCGCGGACGGCGCCGACATGGCCACCGCGCCGCCCGCGAGCAGCACGAAACCCACCAGCGCGGCCAGCAGCCGTCGGCGGAAATTGCGGTTCTTCACATTTTCTCCTTCACAGACCAAGAGCCGGAGCGAGCACCGGCCACGAGTTGTGCAGTGCCCGTTCCCAGTACGGCCAGCTGTGGGTGCCTGCGCCGTAGTAGTCCACAGTGGCCGGAACGCCCATTCGCTTCAGCTTTTCGGTGAAGCTCTTGGACGTGAGCAGCGCCGCCGGTTCCAGCGGATCGGACTGCCCCGGCGGATCCAGCGGGCCGGTCCGGCCATCGCCGCACGAGATGTAGAGCGCGGTGCCGCGCAGGTCGTCGATGTGGTCGTACGGGTTGCGGGACCACCAGATCGGCCAGCTCGCCTTCTCGTCGCCCCACAGGTCGAAGAAGTTGTAGTGCCCGGCGCGGATCAGGATGCCCTGGATCACCTCGGGCGTGCCGGGGAACAACGTGTTGGGGATCCCGCTGTAGGAGGCGGCCGCGCCGAACATCCCCTTGTGCAGGAACGCGTACGCGAGCGCGCCGTAGCCGCCGATGGACACCCCGGCCACCGCGCGTTTCGTGCCGCCGCGGTAGCCGCGCTCGACGATCTGGCGGACCTCCTCGGTGTGGAACCGGTCCCAGTCCGGTGTGGACTTCAGCCCGAAGTTCCACCACTTCGTGTACATGCCTGCCTCGCCGTCGGAGGGCATGACGACGATCGCGTCCTTGTCCGCGGTGAACGCCTTCACGTCGGTGAACCGGTCCCAGGACTGGTAATCCGCCGGTTCGCAGCACCCGTGCAGCAGCCACAACGTCGGCCAGGTCCGGGCGGGTTCGGCGCGCCACTTCACCGGCACGATCAGCCGCACCATGCCGGTCTCGCCCAGCGCGGGCGAGTCGATCTCCAGGTCGACCGTGCGGTCGTCGATCCAGGTCTCCTTGACCACTTTCGCTCCATCGTCGGCGCTGACCGTGGCGGCCGACACCGGCGCGGCCAGGGCGGCACCGGTGATCACGGCGACGACGGGTAACACCAGCAAGGCCCAGCGGCGACGGCAGCGCCCGGCCCGGTCGGTTCTCATCGGTTCTCCTCGGGTGGTTTCACAGCGGGATGTTGCCGTGCTTCTTCGCCGGCAGCGTCTGCCGTTTCGTGCGGAGCGTGCGCAGCGCGCGAGCCACCTGGAGCCGGGTCTGGGACGGCGGCAGGACCATGTCGACGTATCCGCGCTCCGCGGCCAGGTACGGGCTCGCGTGGTGCTTGCGGTACTCCTCGGTCAGCCGCCGGACAGCCGCCTCCCGGTCCTCTCTGGACAGGCGAGCGAGCTCGTGCCGGTGCAGCACCTCGACCGCGCCCTCGGCGCCCATCACCGCGATCTCGGCGGTGGGCCAGGCCAGGTTGACGTCCGCCCCGAGGTGCTTGGAACCCATCACCGCGTACCCGCCGCCGTAGGCCTTGCGGGTCACCACGGTCACCTTCGGCACGGTCGCCTCGGAGTAGGCGTAGATCAGCTTCGCGCCGCGCCGGATGATGCCCTGCCGTTCCTGCTCGGTGCCGGGCAGGTAGCCGGGCACGTCGGCCAGGGTGACGATCGGGATGCCGAACGCGTCGCAGAACCGCACGAACCGGGCGGCCTTCTCGGAGGCGTCGATGTCGATCACCCCGGCCTGCCGGAGCGGCTGGTTCGCCACTATCCCGACCGAGCGGCCCTGGACGCGGCCGAAGGCGCAGATCATGTTGGGCGCGAACGCGCCGTGGATCTCGGTGAACTCGCCGTCGTCGACCAGGCGCCGGATCACCTCGGTCATGTCGTAGGCCTGGTTGAGCGAGTCCGGGACGATCCGGTCCAGTTCGAGGTCGGCCGGGGTGATCTCGCGGGACGTCTCGTCCGCGTACTCCGGCGCGGCGTCCAGGTTGTTCAGCGGCAGGTAGCCGAGCAGGGTCTGCACCCAGTCGATCGCGTCCCGCTCGTCGGTCGCGCGGTGGTGGGCGTTGCCGGAGATCTCGCTGTTGACCGCGGCGCCGCCGAGCTGCTGAGCGGTGACCCGCTCGCCGGTCACGGCGTGCACGACGTCCGGCCCGGTGACGAACATGTGCGAGGTGTCCTCGACCATCACGGTGAAGTCGGTGATCGCGGGCGAGTACACCGCGCCGCCCGCGCACGGGCCCATGATCATGGAGATCTGCGGGATCACCCCGGACGCGTGCGCGTTGCGCCGCCCCAGCTCGGCGTAGTAAGCCAGCGACACCACGCCTTCCTGGATGCGCGCGCCGCCGGAGTCGTTGATGCCGATGACCGGGCAGCCGATCGACATCGCCAGGTCCATCACCTTGAGGACCTTCTCGCCGAAGACCTCCCCCATGCTGCCGCCGAACACGCTGAAGTCCTGCGAGAACAGGCACACCGGACGACCGTCCACAGTGGCGTGGCCGGTGACCACGCCGTCGCCGTAAGGGCGGTTGCCGTCCATGCCGAACTCGGTGCAGCGGTGCCGCGCGAACTGGTCCAGCTCGACGAACGACCCGTCGTCGACGAGCAGGTCGATGCGCTCGCGGGCGGTCAGCTTGCCCTTCGCGTGCTGCCGGTCGATCGCGCGCTTCTCGGCGATGCGCACGGCTTCGTCCTGGCGGGCGGCCAGGTCGGCGATCCGGTAGGCGGTCGTCGGGGCGAACGGGACGTCCACTGCGGTCCTCACTTCCGTGTGATCCGGTCGCCGAGCGCGGCCGCGATGACGGACACGTGCGGCGGGTCGATCATCGAGACGTGGTCGCCGGGCACCCGCACGATCTCCAGGTCCGGGCAGAACTCGTCCCAGCCCAGCGCCTCGTCGGCACGCAGGTAGCGCGGGTCGAGCGCGGTGGTCAGCGGATGCGGCTCCTGCGCGCGGAACAGCACCACCGGACCGTCGTACCGCCGCGGCGCGTACCGCTCCGCAACCCGGGCGTCCACATAGGACGTGTACTGGTGGTGCAGCACGCCCTCGCCCAGCCCGGGAACCTTCTCCGCCAGCTGCCGCATCACGAGCCCGATCTGCTCACCCTCGCCGAGCCGGGCCAGTTCGTCGCGCGGGATGTCCAGCGCGACGCCGTAGGTCTGCTCGATGTGCGTGGCGAACCGGTCGAACCGGTCCAGCAGCAGGTCCTCGGCCGGCGCGTCGGCAGGCAGCGGGAGGATGGTGTCGATCAGGAACACCAGCTCCACCGGCTCGTCCAGCTGCCGCGCGCACTCGTAGGCGAGGCAGCCGCCGAACGACCACCCGCCGAGCCGGTACGGCCCGCGCGGCTGGATCTCGCGGATCATCTCCAGGTAGCGGGCCGCCTTCGCCTCGACGGTGTCCAGGTCGTCCAGCCGCTCGAACCCGTACACCGGGAACTCGCCAGGCAGGTCACGCACCAGTCGCGTGTAGACACTCGCCGGTCCGCCTGCCGGGTGGAACAGGAACACCGGGGTCCCGGTGCCCGCACGCAGGCAGCGCACCGGGCCGGAGCCCTCGATCCGGTCGCGCAGCAGGTCGGCCATCGCGGCGATCGTCGGCCGGTCGAACAGGTTCGCGGGCAGGTCCGCCAGTTCGGCCGACATCGCCGCGCGCAGCTCGGCCGGATCGCCGGGGAAGTCCTCGTGCACCCCGGAGAAGCTGCCGAGCACGTCGTGCCAGTGCCGGGCGACCCAGCGCTCGGCGGGATCGCGCGGCCCGACGACGACCTCGGTGACCGCACTGGTACCGGCGTCGAACCCGGCCTGCTCCGCGAGGTGCGCCGCCAGCTCGGCGAGGCTCGCGCCGCGCAGCAGCATCGGCACCGGCAGCGGGAGGCCGAAGTCCCGCTCGACCGCGCCGCGCGCCCGCATCGCGAGCAGCGAGTCCAGGCCGAGCTGGGTGAGCGGCACGTGCCGGTCGACCTGTTCCGGCGCGAAGCCCATCAGTCCGGCGACCAGCGACGTCAGGTGGTCGGCGATGGCCGCGTGCGCGGTCGCCGGTTCCAGCGCCGCCATGCCCGGCCACGCCGACGCCGCCGTGCGCCGCGGCACGAGCAGGTCGAAGAACGGCCGGTCGGCGAGGCGCGGGAACAATTCGAGCACAGCGTCCGCGTCGAGCCGGGCCACGCCGGTGGCCGCCCGGTCTCGGGCCAGGACGGCCTCCAGCGCTTCCAGCGCCTCGGCGGTGCCGAGCGGTTCGAGCACCGGGTTCGTCGTGCCGACCACGGCGCCCGCCTCGCCCCACGCGCCCCAGTTGATCGTCGCGGCGGGCAGGCCATGGGCGCGGCGCCACTCCACGAGCGCGTCGGCGTAGGCGTTGGCCGTCGCGTAGGCGGTCTGGCCGGGCGAGCCGAACAACGCGGCCGCCGAGGAGTAGACCAGCCACCAGTCCAGGTCGTGGCCGAGCGTGGCCTCGTGCAGGCGCCACGCGCCGGTCGCCTTCGGCCGCCACGCCGTCGCCAGCTGCTCCGGGGTCAGCGACACCGCCGCGCCGTCGGCGAGCACCCCGGCCGCGTGCAGGACACCACGCAGCGGCATCCCACCGCTGGTCGCGGCCTCGACGAGCCGCTCCGCTACCCCGGGTTCGGCGATGTCCCCCGCCACCACGACCGCACCGGGCACGTCGACCGCACGCACGCTCCGGGACGACAGGACGATCCGCGTCGCACCGCGATCGGCCAGCCAGCGGGCCGCGACCAAACCGAGCCCGCCCAACCCGCCGGTGATCACGTAGGCGCCGTCGCGCACCGCCTGCCGCCCGGCCGCCCCGAGCCGGGGCCGGGTCAGCTCCCGCGTGTGCCGGACGCCGCGGCGCCAGGCGATCTCGTCGTCCGGGCCGTCCGCGCGCAGCTCGGCGGGCAGCTGGTCCAGCGACTCCGGGTCGACGTCGACCAGGCTCGCGTGCAGCTCGGGGTGCTCGAACGCGAGGACCCGCACCAGCGCCCGCAGGCACGCCAGGTCCGGGCGGCCCGCCTCGCCGGGGTCGACCGCGGCCGCCGAACCGGTCACCAGCCACAGCCGGGCCGGCGATTCGGCGAGCTCGGCAACGAGCCGCGTGACCTCGTGCACGAGCTCCGGGCCGTCCGCCTCCGGCGCGAACCACACCACGCCGTCCGGCCGGGTCGCCAGCGCGGCACGCAGGGCCCGCGGGTCGTCCGGCGGGACCACGACCACGCGGTCGTCGCCGAACCGCAGGCCGGGCTCCCCGCGGTGCACGAGCACCCAGGTCCGGTCCTCCTCCGCCGCACCGGGCAGGCCGGTCCGCGTCCAGGACGCCTCGAACAGCTTGCCGGACAACGGAACCGGCAGCGCGGACCGGCGGAACCGGCGGGCGTGCACGTCGCGGAACTCGGCCAGCACCGCGCCGTCGGCGGCGACAAGCTGCACCGTGCCACGCAGGTCGTCGCCGGAGAGCGAGTCCACGACGGCGTCGACGCGCACGCCGGACCGCGGGTCGCCGGCGACCGTGACCGCGCCGATCGACATCGGCAGGAACAGCCCGTCGGCTTCGCGCAGCGCCGGTCCGGTCGCGGCGGCCAGGGCGTGCAGGCAGGCGTCGGCCAGCGCGGGGTGCAGGACGTGCCCGGCCGGCTTCGGCATGTCGATGACTGCCGACGCGCGTCCCGCCACCGCGGTCACGTCGCGCAGCAGCCGGAACGCCGGGCCGTAGCTCATGCCCATCGCGTCCAGCGCGGCGTAGAGGTCGACCGGGTCGCCGTCGACCGGGCCGAGCGGCTCCAGCGGCACCTCCTCGCCGACGCGGGCGGTCGCGTGGCAGACCCAGTCGCCCGGTTTGGTGTGCACGCTGATCACGTCGTCCACCAGCGAAGTCGTGACCTCCTGCTCGGGGCCAAGCGGCAGGATCTGGCGCAGCTCGACGTCGGTGACGCGTGGTCCGGCCGCGGACAGCGCCAGCTCGACGAACCCGGTCGCCGGGAAGATCGGCGTGCCGAAGGCCGCGTGGTCGGCGAGCCACGGATGCCGGTCCGTGCCGATCTCCCCGCGCCACACGCGCTGGTTGCTGCCCGGCACCTCGGCGTGCGTGCCCAGCAGCGGGTGGCCTGCCGCCCGCGCCCGCCGGTGAGCCCAGAACCGCTCGTGCCGCCACACCGCGCCGGGCAGATCGACCGGCGGCTGCTTCGGCTCCCGGGTGGTCAACACGCCGGGGTGGCCGAGCACGTGCAGGCGGGCGAGGCTGGTCAAGAACGCGAGCTGCTCGTCGGTCTTGCGGTTCGCGGTCGGCAGCCCGGTCGCCCCGGCCTGCTCGATCGCCGCGAGGGCCACCGGGTGCGGGGCGATCTCGACGAATGTGCCGTGGCCGTCCTCGACCGCCGCCGCCAGTGCCTGCGCGAACCGCACCGGGCGGCGCAGGTTGGCCGCCCAGTAGTCCACGTCGAACAGCGGCTTGTCGCGCGGATCGTCGAGCACGCTGGTGTAGCAGGGCACCTCCGGGCTGCCCGGCTCGATCGCGAGCCCGGCGCGGAAGCGGTCCAGGATCGCGTCGACCGCGGGCGAGTGCCCGGCCCCGCTCACCGGCAGCAGCTTCGCGAACCGGCCCTGACCCTCCACATGCGACACCAGCGCGCTGACCGCTTCGGCGTCACCGGTGACCGTGCACTGCGACGCCGACGCGTACACCGCCACCTCGACCCCGGCGAACTCGGCGATCTCCGCGGCCGACGCCTCGACCACGGCCATCGCGCCCGTGCCCGCCGAGTCGATCTCGCCGAGCAGCCGCGCCCGCGTCGTCATCACGCGCAGGCCGTCGGTGACGTCCAGCGCCCCGGCGACGACGGCGGCGGCGACCTCGCCCATGGACTGCCCGAGCACCGCCGCGGGAGTCACGCCGTGCGCCCGCCACAGCCGGGCGAGGGCGACCTGCATCCCGAACAACGCCAGCTGCGTCGCGGCGAGGTCCGGCGGCTCGCCCGCCAGCACCTCCCGCAGCGAAAACCCGGCCTCGGCGCGGAACACCGGGTCCAGCCGGTCCACCTCCGCGGCGAACGCGGGCTCGGTCTCGAGCAGCCGCCGTCCCATGCCGGTCCACTGCGAGCCGTAGCCGGAGAACACGAAGACGACCCCGTCGAGGCTTCCCTGCCCCGGCTGCACGTCCCGCAGCGCGGCAGCCAGCTCCTCCCGGGTGGAGGCGACGACGGCGGCGCGCACCGGCAGGTTGTCGCGGCGATGGGCCAGCGTCGAGGCCACCGCGCTCAACGGCACGTCGGACGATTCGACCCAGCGGGCCAGCTCGGCAGCCCGGTCCCGCAGCCCGTCGGCCGACCGGCGGGACACCGCGAACACGTGCGGCCCGGCGTCGTCCGCGAACCGCGGGTTCGCCGGCCACTCCTCCAGCACGACGTGCGCGTTGGTGCCACCGAACCCGAACGCAGACACACCCGCCCTGGCCACGCCGGAGTACCGCGGCCACGGCGCCGGCTCGGTGACCACCCGCAGGCCGTCGAAGTCGATGTGCGGGTTCGGCTCGCGGTAGTGCAGGCTCGGCGGCACCCGCCGCCGGGACAACGCGAGCACGGTCTTGATGAGGCCGGTGATGCCGGCCGCGCCCTCCAGGTGGCCGAGGTTGCTCTTCACCGAGCCGAGGAGCAGCGGCCGGTCCGCCCCGCGGCCGAGCACGCGCTTGAGCGCCCCGGCTTCGATCGGGTCGCCGAGCAGCGTCCCGGTGCCGTGCGCCTCGACGTAGTCCACAACGGACGGATCCAGCCCGGCCGCGGCATAGGCGTCCCGCAGCAGCGCCGCCTGCGCCTCCGGGTTGGGCGCGGTGATGCCGTTGGAGCGGCCGTCGGAGTTGACCGCGCTGCCGCGGATCACCGCCAGCACCCGGTCGCCGTCGCGGCGCGCCGCACGCAGGGGCTTCAGCACGACGACCCCGCAGCCTTCGCCGCGGGCGATCCCGTCGGCATGCGCGTCGAACGGCTTGCACCGGCCGTCCGCGGCGAGCACCCCGGCCTCGGTGAAGTTCGCGGTGATCCCCGGGGTGAGCAGCAGGTTCACGCCGCCGACCAGCGCGGTGCCGATCTCGCCGCGCTGCAGGCTCTGCACCGCCTGGTGGACCGCGACCAGCGACGACGAGCACGCGGTGTCGATCGTGAGGCTCGGGCCACGCAGGTCGAGCAGGTAGGACAGCCGGTTCGCGGCGATGCTCGCGGCGGCGCCGGTGCCGGACCACGCGTCGATCGCGGACACGTCGGTCATCGTCAGGTAGCCGTACTCGGCGGCCGACAGCCCAACGAACACGCCGGTACGCGTGCCGCGCAGCGAGGACGGCGGGATGCCCGCGTGCTCCAGCGCCTCCCAGGCGACTTCGAGCAGCAGCCGTTGCTGCGGGTCCATCGCCTCGGCCTCACGCGGGGTGATGCCGAAGAAGGCGGCGTCGAAACCCAGCGCGTCGTCGAGGAAGCCGCCCCGGCGCGGCAGCGCGGCCAGCTCGGCGGCGTCGGCGAAGGACTCCCAGCGGCCCTCGGGCAGGTCGCCGATCCCGTCGCCGCCGGACTCGAGGAACCGCCAGAACCCGCCGGGCGAGGTGATGCCGCCGGGCAGACGGCACCCGATCCCGACGACGGCGACCGGCTCGCCCGGCTCCGGGGTCCACTGCGCCGCCGCCTCACGCTCCACGTCGGACAGTGCGGCGACGAGGTCGTTGATCGTCGGGTGCTCCCAGACCAGGGTCGCGGGCAGCGACCGGCCGAGGAACCGGCCCAGGTCGCCGGTCAACGTCATCGCGTCGCGGGAGGACAATCCGGTTTCCTGCAACGGCTTCGCCGGGTCGACCTCGGCGGCGGGAACGCCCAGCGCGGCCGCCACCCGGTCCACCAGCCACGCACGCAGGCCCGTCATGCGAGCCGCCGCGCGTCGAGCGAGCCGTCGAGGTAGCGCTGCCGAGTCAGCGCCCGGCTGATCTTTCCGCTCGACGTTCTCGGCACCTCGCCGGGTTCGGTGAACACGACGTCCCGCAGCCGCAGGCCGTGCACCGCGGACACCTCGGACCGCAGCCAGGCCGCCACTTCGCCGAAGTCCGCTTCGGTGTCGCGGGCCCGTTCCAGCACGACCACCGGCGCCTCGCCGTCCTCGACCGGCACCGAGAAGGCGGCGGCGGAGTGCGGCCGCACCACCGGGTGGGCCTCGACGGTCTGCTCGACGTCCTGCGGGTAGTGGTTGCGGCCGTCGACGATGATCAGGTCCTTCATCCGGCCGGTCATGAACAGCTCGCCCTCGAACAGGACCCCGAGGTCGCCGGTCGCCAGCCAGTCGCCGTCCTCGCCGGGCACCTGCCGGCCGAAGGTGGCGTCCGGCCGGTCCCAGTAGCCCAGGCCGACGTTCGGGCCGCTGACCCAGATCTCGCCGACCGTGCCGTCAGGGACCGGGCGCCCGTCCGGGTCGACGATCCGGATCCGCTGGTCCACCGGCCGCCCGCAGGACACCAGGGTCGTGGTGGCGCCGCCGGAGGCGGGTGTCGCGGTGCCGGCCGCGAGGCGGTCCCGGTCGAAGGTGACCTGCCGCGACGGCGATCCGGCGTCGGTCACCGACACCAGCACCGTCGCCTCCGCCAGGCCGTAGGACGCGCGGTGCACCTCGGGCCGCAGCCCGCACTCGGCGAACGCGTCCTGGAACTTCGCGATCGTCGACGGCAGAACCGGTTCGCTGCCGTTGATCAGCGACACCACCCGGCTCAGCTCCAGGTAGCTCTTCTCCCGCTCGGACACCCGGGACGCGCTGTAGGCGTAGGCGAAGTTCGGCGCGGCGCTGATCGCGCCCGGGCTCGCCGACAACGCGCGCAGCCACCGCTCCGGCCGCTCCAGGAACGCCAGTGGGTCCATCAGCACCGAGGTCAGGCCGCCGACCACGGGCGCGCCGGCGCCGAGGATCAGGCCCATGTCGTGGAACAGCGGCAGCCAGCTCACCGTCGACGTGGCGCCGCGCCGCGCGCCGTAGGCCCGCAACGCCTGCCGCGCGTTGGTGACCACGTTGCGGTGCGACAGCATGACGCCCGCCGGGCTGCGCGTCGAACCCGAGGTGTACTGCAGGTAGGCGAGGTCGTCCGGGTCCGGCGCCGGCCACTCCCGCCTGCCCGGCTCGGCCGGAACCGCGTCCACCACCAGGATTTCCGGTCCGGTCACCAGTCCCTTGACGTCGTCGCGCTCGTCGTCGGTGGTCAGCACGAGCGCGGGCGAGCAGTCGTCGAGCACCGCGGTGAGCCGGTCGCCGTGCCCGGGCAGGGACGGCGCGAACAACGGGACGGCGACCAGGCCGGCGCGGATCGCCGCGAGGAACGCCACCACGTAGTCGGCGGACTGGTTCACCAGCACGGCCGCGCGGTCGCCCGGCAGGGCCAGCTCGCGGGCGCGCTCCGCCACCGCGCTCACGCGGTCGTCGAGTTCGCGCCAGGTCAGGGAAATCGCGTTGCCGTCCGCGCTGGTGCGGTAGTCCAGGAACGTCACGGCGATCTCGTCGCCCTGCACGCGGGCCCAGTGTCCGAGCATGGTCGCGAACGAAGAGTTCTCAGTCATCGAGTCCCTCGGGGAATTCCGTGCCCGAAAAATCCGTGCGCCGGAGGTTATTTTCGGGCTGAATGGGGTGTCAATCGATCGTGTCCCGGCTTACTCACCGCGGGACGAGGATCCGGCCGACTCCGTTGTCACGACAGGCAGAACTTTGCGGGCGGGCGCGCGGAACACCCACAGGGCGAGCACCGCACCGGCTATTTCCAAAGCCGCCGCGACGATGAGCCCGGCGGTGTAACCGGTGGCGAGCGCGGGCCCGCCCAGCGCGCCCTCGTCCAACCGGGCGGCGCGTACGGCCGTGAGCACCGCGCCGATCAGCGCGACGCCCATGGCGCTGGACAGCTCACGGGACGCCGTCAGCAGTCCCGATGCGGTGCCCGCGTGCCGTTCGTCGATGATTTCCAGGGAGTACGAGGTCAACGGCGTGGTCAGGGCCGAGCCGGCGCCGATCAGGAGCAGGCCGGGTATCCGCGGCGGCACCTCGGGGATGTGGTTGATGACGGCCACGGCGAGCAGACCGAGCGCCACCACCAGCAGCCCGGCACAGACCGTCCGATGTGGACCGAGCCGCGCCATGATCCGCGGCACCGCCGGGGTCACCGCCATGATGGCGACCGCGACCAGCACCAGCGGCAGGCCCGCGCCCACCGGGCTCAGGCCCAGCGAGTCCTGGTGCAGCAACGGGGTGAAGAAGAAGATCCCGGACACCCCGAGTCCCCACAGCAGTTGCACGGCCAGCGCGCCGGTGAACACCCGTTCCCGCACCAGATCGCGCGGCACGAGCGGCTCCCGCGCGCGGCGTTCCCGCACCGTGAACCAGGCGATCAGGGCCAGCCCGCCCAGCAGCGGCGCCGCCTCCGACAGCCGGGCGTCGTCGCCGAGTCCGACCATCGCGGCCGCGACCAGCACGAGCCCGGCCGTCACCAGCACCATCGCACCGAGCGCGGGCCGCCGTGCGTCCCGCACCCGTCCGGTGCCCGCGGTCGCCGGCAGCAACACGAGCATGACCAGCACGAACGGCACGTTGCTGAAGAAGATCCAGCTCCAGCCGAGGTACTCGGACAGCAGCCCGCCCAGCGTCGGGCCGAGCGCGAGCGCCACCGCGAGGCACGCCGTCCAGAGCGTCGCGCCGATGGCCCGCTGCCTGCTGTCCAGGTTGGTGCGCAGCAGACTGAGCAGGGCGGGCACCAGGAATGCGGCGGCCAGGCCCTGCACCACGCGTGCCGCGATCAGCAGCGCACCGGTGGTCGCGAAGCCGCCGGCCACCGCCCCGAGCCCGAACGCGACGAGCCCGCCGCCCAGCGTGCCCCGCTGCCCCCACCGGTCCACCAGCGTCCCGGCGACCAGCAGCAGGCCCGCGAACGGCAGCATGTAGCCGATGCTGACCCACTGCAGCGTCGCGAGGTCCAGCGAGAGGTCGTGCCCGATCGAGGGCACCCCGGCGGCGACGATCGTGTTGTCCAGTGTCGTCACGAACGCGCCGAGCGCGACGACCAGCAGCGTGCGGCCCGGGTTCACGGCCGCTCACCGCGCCGCGTCTTCGTCGTGGAAGTCCTCTTCCAGCTGCTCCGGGCTGTAGTCCAGGTCGATCTGCGCGACCGGCATCCCGCGTGCCGACTCGATCGCTTTGAGGCGGCGCATCGCGTGGTCGGCGGCGTACTCCATGACACCGTCCAGCCGCAGGTCGAACGGGTCGCCGTCGAGCTTCTTCGTGGTCCACTCGATCTGCGCGATGGCGTGCGGCAGCAGCGCCTGCATCTCGTCCTGCACGACCTGCCAGTTCGCGTCGTCAGCCGCGACATGGCGGCGGCAGGTGAACGTGCCCCACGCCATGTGCCGCCGTTCGTCGTCGCCGATGCGGCGGATCAGCTCCTGCATCCCGGGCAGGATTCCGTGCGCGCGGCAGGCCCGGTTCCACACGAAGTACCCGGTCAGCGCGAGCACGCCCTCGACGACGTGGTTGTAGACCACCGAGGCGCGGATCTGGTTCGCCGAGCTGGGATCGTGCTTGAGCCGCTCCAGTGCCGTGGGCAGGGCGTCGTAGAAGATGGCCCGGTAGCCAGGGTTGTCCTCGACGTGCTCGTGCAGGTTCCCGGTGACTCCGACGGCGTCCAGCCACAACCGGAAGACCTGGGTGTGCTTGGCCTCCTCGAAGCAGAACTGGGTCAGGTACATCTCGTCGGCGAACCGGCCTTCCGCGGCCATCGCGGACAGGAACGGCTGGATGTCGTGCGTGACGGCCTCCTCGCCGCCGGCGAACTGCGCGCACAGCATCGTCGCGGCGAACCGCTGCGCATCCGACAGCGCCGCCCAGTCCCGCGCGTCCTGGCCGAAGTCGATGTCGGCCGGGTTCCAGAACTTCGCGTTGCCCTTGGCGAACAGGCGCAACGGCAGGACATCCCAGTTGAGGCCGCCGGCGCGCAGCGCGGTGAACTCCTCGCGGATGGTGGTGGTCACTCAAGCCCTCCCGGGTTGCACAGGTACGTCGAGCCAGGCCGGATCGGCGGTGGTGGAGGCGAAACCAAGCCGCCCGCCGCCGGAGTTCCAGTCCAGGAACAGCGGGTCCTTGGAGTCGATGACGAGCGCGAGGTGGTGCCCCGCGGCGACGGTGTAGGCGGTGGGGGTGAACACGAAGTCGGCAGGCAGCGGCTGCCCCGGCGTCGCGGTCTTCCAGCTGTAGGGCAGGTAGCTGATCAGGCTGCCCATGCCGAACGGGTCGACGTCGTAGACGTAGGCGACAGCGGTGCCGGTCGCGGCGGGCGGAATCACGGTCAGGTGTGCGTGCATCGAGCCGCGGATCTCGACCGGTTCGCGCGTGAGCGCCTGGCTCCACACCGCGCCGCTGCCCGGGTCGACCTGGGGCAGGAAGATGTTCGGCGGGTTGCCGGTCATCGCCTCCAGGCTGTAGGTCGCCAGCGGCACGCCGCCGTCGGCGACGGTGTCGCGGTTCGCCGTCACGCTGCGGCTCCACGCGGCGGGCTGGTCCTGCAAGGTGTCCGCGCCGAGGTAGGCGCGCTCCGGCTCGCCCAGCATCTCGTCCCAATTGGAGTGGTACGCCGGTTGCTGCATGCCGGGGCGGGCGCGGGTGACGACCGGCGGTTCGCCTGCGATCGAGGTGTCGGTGCCCGCCACGTGGGCGTCGAACCAGCGGTAGACCGAGGTCCACGTGTCGCTGGGCAGTCCGAGCAGGCCGCCGGACTCGGTGGCCGCATGGTCGCCGGGCACGAACTCGGCGCGCTTCGGCCCGGTCAGGCGCTGGAAGAACTCGGCCATCTGGCCCGGCGGGAACATCGTCTCGCTCCACGTCTGGATGGCCAGCACCGCAGGCCGGTTCGCGTTGATGCGGTCCAGGTACGTCGCCGGCGAGCGGGGCCGGGACCACTCGATCACGGCCGCCGAGTCGGCGTCGGAGATGCGTGGTTCCAGGTAAGTCCGCAGCATGGCGTCGGTTTCCGCGCTGAGCGTGCCGTTGGCCTTGCCCGACAGGTAGAGCACCAGGCCGGCGAGGCCGTGCCGGGTGTCGTTCGTGCTCAGCGAGGCGACCAGGTCGGCCCACCCGCTCAGCGAGGCCACGGCCCGGATCCGCGGGTCGAAACCGGAGGCGATCAACGCGATCCCGGCGCCGTAGGAGACGCCGTCGACGCCGATGCGGGACGGATCCGCGTCGGTGTTGCGCAGCGCCCAGTCGATCACCGTAGTGACGTCGCTGATGTCCTCCGTCCCGGCGACCTCGACCTCACCGGTCGACTCGCCGAAACCCCGTGCGCCGTAGGAAACCACTACGTAGCCGCGGTTCGCCAGGTCCCGTGCCGGAATGATGTTCTGCGTCCGGCCGCCGCCCCACGCTCCGATGAGGACGGCCAGCGGGTGCGGCCCCGGGGTCGACGGCTCCAGCACCATCGAACCGAGCGCGACCCCGTCGGCCGCGTGGATGTCCAGGAACTGCGTGCCGAAACCCCCGGCCGCGGTGGACACTCCCGGGAGGACGGTCCCCAGCAACGCGAGAACGACGGCGGTCACGCGGTGTTTCATCGGGCCGACGCTAACGATCAAACCCTTGGCGTTCAATGGATCCACCCGGCTTTGTCACGTGCGTCAGGGATCGGCGCGGCCGGATGCTCACGACGACGCGATGGCCACCAGTTCGCCGCGCCGAGCCGGACCATGACCGCGGGCACGAGCAGGCAACGGATCACGACCGCGTCCAGCAGCACCGCGACCGTGAGCCCGACTCCCGCCTCGCGCACGACCCGGCTGTCCACGAACGCGAACGCCGCGAACACCAGCGCCATGATCAACGCGGCCGCGGTGATGGTGCGCCCGGTCGAGACGAGCCCGTCGACGATCGCGGTGCGCGTGTGCCCGGTGCGGCGCCACTCCTCCTGGATGCGGGAGATCAGGAAGACCTCGTAGTCCATCGACAGCCCGAACAGGCCCGCGAACAGGAACACCGGCAGGTACGGCTCGATCGGGCCACCGAACACCGCCACCACGACGCCGATCGTCGCGCCCGCGGTGAGCAGGTTCATCACCGCCGCGGTCAGCGGGATCAGCACGCTGCGGAACACCAGTGCCAGCAGCAGCACCGAGATCGCCACGACGGCGGCGAGGAAGAGCGGCAACCTGCTGGTCACCGCGGCCGAGAAGTCGGTCTGCACGGCGACCGCGCCACCGACGTGCCAGCCGGGACCGGCGACCTCCCGCAGCCACCCCACGAGTTCCGCGGTTGCCGGGTCGTCCGGGCCGGTGCGGGGCGTGACCGTGAGGACCGGTCCCGGCGAGACGTCCGCTCTGGTGGCGACGATCTCGCGGAGGGCTTCGGCGGCCACCGGATCGGGCCGCTCGGCGACGAGGACCAGCTGGCCGTTCGCGCCGGGGCCGAAACCCTCGGCGAGCAGCTCGTCGGCGACCTTCGTCGGGCTGCCGGGCGGATCGTGGCCTGCGCCGGGCATGCCCAGCCGCAGTCCCAGCGCCGGCGCCGCCAGCACCGCGATGACCAGCACCGCGGCGATCGCGTAGGGCGCAGGCCGACGGGTGACCGAGCGTGCCAGCCCGGCCCAGCCGCGGCCGGGCGCGGAATGCCGGGGCAGCTTCCGCATGCCGGTGAACCGCAGCAGCGCCGGGAGCAGCGTGAGCGCCGCGAGCATGGTGAGGCCGACCGACACCGCGGACGTGATGGCGATGCCGTCCAGGAACGCCATGCCGACGGTGAACATCCCGGCCAGCGACACGCACACCGTGACCCCGGCGAAGACCACGCTGCGGCCCGAGGTGTCGGCCGCGCGTTCCAGCGCCGCTCTCGGCGGCAGGCCTTCGCGCAGCCCCTGCCGGTAGCGGGTGAGCACGAACAACGCGTAGTCCACGCCCACGCCGAGGCCGAGCAGCGCGGCGATCTCGGTGCTGATCTTCGGCACGGTCAGCACGTGTGACAGCAGCACGACCACGGCCAGCGCGGACCCGACCGACACCGCCGCGGTGACCACCGGCAGCACCACGCAGGTGAGCGAGCCGAACGTGATCAGCAGGACGATCGCGGCCGCGAGCAGGCCGATGCCGGCGTTGCCGAGGTTGGGCGCGCCGACCGTCATCGCGGCGAGCTGTCCCGAGACGCCGACGGTCAGGTCGTCCGTTCGTACGGTTTCGATGAGTTCGCGGGCCAGTTCGGCTCCGAGTCGGTCGGCGGGGGCGTCGAAGCTGACGAGGATCACCGCGGTGCGCCGGTCGGCCGACACCAGTTCCGGTGCGGCGTAGGGGGACACCACCTGGACGACGCGGTCCAAATCGGACAGCTCGCGGAGCAGCGGTTCGATCTGGTCCCTGGCCGTGTCGATCGTCCCCGGGGTGGTGACGACCACGCGTTCGATGTCGCCCTTGGGCAACAGCTCGGCGGCGCGGGTGCTGTCCGCGGCAGGCAACGCGACCGTGTCCCGGTACGCGGCGCCGGCGTGTTGCGCGGCGAGCACGAGACCGGCGAGGGCGAGCAACCACAGCGCGATCACCCAGGGCGCGTGCCGGAAGCACCGTGACGCGAGTCCTGCCATCCACCTCCTCCCAACCTGGCCGGAGCGCCAAGCTAACAACGGCGTCCGCGCGGGAACAGGGGTGACGAGGTTTTTCGCTTGCCGGTGACACATTTTCCGCGGCGGGTGCGTTCAGGCGTGACAGTGTCGGCGGGCGAGCGTTGCGTGGTGTGAGCGGATGTGCGTTGATTCGGGACATGGCGACCGGTCAGGCACGGCGACTGTGGCTCTCGCTGCCCGCGGAGCTCGCCCGGCGGTTCCGCCCGCACGCGGACCGGCTGGCGACGAGGATCCTCGACGAGATCCAGCACGCGGTGCCCGAGTACGCCCAGCCACTGGAGGGGCAGTTCGGCGAGGTGATCGTGCGGGCCATCGAACAGGCGGTGGTGAGCTGCCTGGACAGCATCGAGGACACGCGGTCCACACCGGACCGCTGGGGCAAGTTGTTCCACGAGGTCGGCAAACGCGT
Source organism: Amycolatopsis sp. ATCC 39116 (assembly GCF_000231075.2). Lineage (NCBI taxonomy): Bacteria > Bacillati > Actinomycetota > Actinomycetes > Pseudonocardiales > Pseudonocardiaceae > Amycolatopsis > Amycolatopsis sp. ATCC 39116. The sequence continues at coordinate 21,163 of NZ_AFWY03000018.1, forward strand.
CTACCACGACGGCGGGAGCCTGAACTCGTTGCAGGCGGCGTACCGCGCTGGCGGCCAGGCGGCCTGGCGGTACGTGTCGAACTTCGGCCAGTCGATGCGGTTGCCGGTGCCGATGCTGTGCGTGAGCGCGGAAGCGATCTTCGCTTACGTGGACGAGATTTCGTCGTACTCCGTGGAGGGTTACACGCTGGCACAGGCACGCGCGACGGGCACACTGGAACGGCGGCGGCGCCGGCTGCTGGAGCTGATCCTTGCGACGCCACCGTCATCGCCCGCGGCGGTGGCGTCGATGGCGGAGGCAGCGCAGTGGACGTTGCCCGAGTGGGTCACCGTGGTCGCACTGGAGCCGCTGACGGAGGAGCAGTTCGCCCCCACCCTCGGCGACGACGTGTTGCTGGACCTGGAAGGCGCCGAGCCGTGCCTGATCACGCCGGACCCGTCCCGGGACCTGCCGGAGATGCCCCACTGGCGGGCAGCCGTGGGCCCCCGCGTACGGCTCTCGGACGCCGCAACGTCCCTCCACTGGGCGCGACGCACGCTGGAGTTGATGAGAGGTGGCGTGATCCCGGCCGCGCAGGTGGTGCATGCGGCGGACCACCTGACGACGCTGTGGTTGCTGCAGGAACGCTTCCTGCTGGACGAGTTGTCGGCCCGGGTGCTGGCCCCGTTCGCGTCCCTGACGGCGAAGCAGCAGCTACGACTGGCCGAGACGCTCCTGGCGTGGCTCAAGTGCAACGGAGCCACCCTGGAGATCGCCCGGTTGCTGGACATCCACCCGCAAACGGTGCGGTACCGGGTGGCGCAGCTGACGGAGCTGTTCGGAGCCCGCCTGGGCGACCCGCAGGAGCGGCTGAAGATGCAGATCACGCTGGAAGCGCACCACTTGCTCGGCACGAAGCCGGAGTAGCCGGGCGATGTCGCTGCACGCGGCTCACACCGGAGGCAGACTGTGCTCCAGGTCGTTGAGCAGCGCCTGGACGGGACCCCAGCAGAGCATGACCGTATCTCCGTCGAACCGCGGCTGCTCGGCCAGCTCCTTGCGCGGGTGGATGAAGTTTCTGAAGTCACGCACGGTGTGCGCGAATGTCGTGGCGTCGAGCTGCACCCAGTCCTTGACGAACGCGGTGTCGATCAGCAGTTCCATGGACGCGAAGTCCGCAGAAACGCGCTTTCCCGAGCGCTTTTCCGCAGGGATCCGCTGACGTACGTCCGGAAAACCGTTCGTCCGCAGGTCATCGTCACGCTCGAGGAGGACCGAGAGCAGCAACCCCTCGATGAACGTTCCGATGCCGATCGTCGCCATCCGGTAGGCGCCGTTCGAGAAGCAGATCCGGGTCTCCTCGACCCTGCCCATCAGCACCTCCACAGTCGCCGGGTCACTGATCAGCTTCTCCAGCCTGCCGCGAAGATCCGGTGGTTCGGCGAAGGTCGGTGCAGATCCGTCCGAGCCCGCCTGCCCGACGACCGGCCGACCGCCAACCAGCGTGACGACAAGGCCTTCCGGTTCGAGTCTCGCGTTGACAACCTCACGGAACTCATTCGCGCTGACCTCACCATCGTCATACTCGACGGGGTCACAAAGCCGGCACAGGAGACGTTCGATCTCGGCCAGGTTCTCGCGCCGCTTCTCCAGTTGTTCCCGGAGCCACGGCACTCGCGGCGAGCCATCGTAATCAGGCACGTCCTCCCACTGCGCGTTCCGCAGCAGCTCCTCGAGTTCATAACCCTTGCGTTCATAAGGACCGCCGATATCGACGATGATCTTCGCCAGACGATCGAGCGTCCGCGGGTCCAACGGAACCATCTCAGTTCTCCTCCTGGTCAGCCAGCCTCTGTGCGACATCGATCGCGGCAGTGAGTCGTTCAACGATCCGCGGGCCGCGGCGCTGGAAACCCAGCTCGGTCATCGCCTGGGTCAACCGCTCGTCACGGCTGAGATGCAAGCGATCGGTCATCAGCCACCGGCACACGTCGATGAGCTGACGTTCCGTGTACTGCTGGATCGACAGCCCCGGAATGACGCGGGGCCGTGGACCCCGCGTGACCGAAACCTCCTCGGCGAGCTGGATGTCGTCGTCCGGGACGGGCGCCTCCTCCACCGGCGCGTCGGCTTCATCCATCGCTTGCTGCCAGGCCGCGATGATTCGCTCAGTCTCTTTGGCGGGATCGGCGAACCAAGCCGACGACCACAACCTGTGGAAGCGCCAGCCGAGTTTTTCCAGGTGCGCCTGCCGCAGACGGTCCCGGTCCCGAGCTGACGGAGCGCGATGGTATCGATCACCGTCGGCTTCGACAGCAAGCACCATACGTCCGGGATGGTCGCGATGCCCCAGCGCGAAATCGATCCAGTAATCCGAGAATCCCCATTGCGGATAGACCGGCACGCCACGTTCGATCAAGGCGTCGTGGATGGAGCGCTCAAAGCCGTTCAGCGGCCGATTGCCCAGCGAACCCACCTGTTCAATCCGCCCGAGCCGCTCAGCGAAGTCCAGATAGCGGCGCAGAAGTTCGGTTCCCGTGACGTCGGGCGAAGGGTCGAGGTCGGCGGACGAGAATGAGGCGACCACGGTCATCCGGTTCTTCGCCCGCGTAACAGCTACGTTCACCCGGCGCTCGCTGCCCTTCCGGTTCAGCAAACCGAAGCTCGTCCGGTTGATCCGCCCCGAAGCGCTGCGCGCCACGCCCAGGCTGAGGATGATCGCGTCGCGCTCGTCGCCCTGAACGCTCTCCAGGTTCTTGACAAAGAACCGGCGGGTGAGTTCCACCTCTTCTGAGAAGAACTCCTCCAGCTCAGGGTTCTCACGACGAGCTTGCGCCAGCCGGCGTTCGATTCGGGCCTGGTGCTTTTCACCAGGTGTGATCACACCGAGGCTTTCGTGAGGCCGCGTCCGCGCGTGGTTCATGATCAGCTCGACGACCCGGTCCACCTCGGCAGGCGCAGAGCCGTCCTGACCTGGCGATGCCTCGCCGTTCACCAATTCCAGTGTGACGGGATTGTCCTTCGCCGGGCCAGGGAAGGTCACCAGCGCATCCCGGTAGATCTCGCGGTTGGAGAAGGAAATCAAGCGCTCGTCAGCACTCCGGTAGTGCCACCTCAGCATCTGGGTCGTCGGGATGACGGATCGCAACGCGGTCAGGATAGATTCGTAGTCACCGAGGTCGTCCTCGTCATCATCCCCGTCCTCGCTGGCGAGGATCCGCTCGAAGTAGGTGGATGGCGGCAACTGCTTCTCGTCACCGGCGACCACCAACTGCTCACCGCGCATGATGGCGGTGATCGCGTCGTGCGGCTGGATTTGGCTCGCCTCGTCGAACACGACCAGGTCGAAGAGCCGCTCGGCCGGAAGCATCCGGCTCACGACCAGCGGCGACATCGCCCAGCACGGCCGGAGAGACAGCAGCACATCCGACGCCTGCTGGACGAGTTTGCGGGTGGGCATGTGCCGGCTCTTCCGGCTCGCCTGTTGCCGTAGCACGCGTGCCTGCTCCGGATACGCGTCACCGGCCTGCCTCGCCATGCGCGCGACCTGCCGCCGCACCCGACGAGCGGCCTGCGCCCGGTGACGTGTGTCCGCCACGCGGAAATCATCGGCGGCTCGGTCCTGACGATCGGGGACGAACTGCCCGAGCTCCCTTGACTGGATCTTGAACTCGTCATCCAGAGACTTCAGCCAAGCACGTCGGAAGGTCTGCCACGCCTGCTCGGCGGTCATGTTCCGCTGGGCGATCTGAGCCAACAGGTCATCGAGCGCCAGTTGCCGGAAGAATTGCAGGTGCGCGTTCAACGCCGGCATCCGGAACAGCATCTGGCCGTCGCCGCGTAGCTCATCGAGCTTGTGCTCGACTTCGTGCGCCGGACCGGGAGTCAGATCAGGGCGTCGAGCGGAAGCCGCGACCGCTGCCAGCTGTGTCCGCAGAGTTTGATAATCGCGCATGACTTCGTCGAGTCCGACCACCTGCGCGGGCACAGTGTGCTGTCCGCCCAGACGATGCCAGCGGCCGCGCTGCTCGAGGACCTGGGTGACCGCGCTGTGCAACGCCGGGCGCTTCACCAGCCCGTGGCGGGACATCGACCTGAGTTGCTTCACCAGCGCGCGACGTTGCTTCCAGGACAGGGTCAGGTGCGGCGCGTACCGATCGCGGACTTTCCGATCACCGGTAGCACAGTGGAACGCATCGAGGTGTGCCCCGAAGATTTCCGGCCCGAAGGCCTCGACGCTCTTCGAGACGTCGTCGAGCAGCCGGAGGACGTGCTCCCAGCTCTCGATGTCCTGGGGAGCGGCCAGCCCTGTTTGCCGAAGCAGGCGGTGCATCCCGTCCTGGCCGCGCCGCAACGTCCCGTCGGCGAGTTGATCGAGCTCGACCAGGATCTTGCGCACATCGTCCTCGGTTCGGACGTCCGCGTTTGCCCAGGGGGTGTCTCCGCGCAGGATCCGCAAACCATCGAGTTCGACGAAGTCCTTCAACCTTCGTTCGACTTCGCGCACCGTGGCCGCGTTCAGCGCCTGCAGGCGGGCGCCGCGGAACACACCAGGCACGCCGTTGTCCGGTGTGTCCAGCAATTCGGAGCGGACCTCGTATGCGCTGATGTTCCACGGGTCCCGGCGCAGGTGCAGCTCACGGGAGTGGTCGAGGAGACGCTGCCGGGACGCCACGAGGCGTTCATGCAGCTCCTCGGTGTCGACGGGCGGTTCTTTGGCGACGCGGTCGAGGCTCTGCGCGAGTTGCTGCGCGATCTCCCGTTTCGAAGCGTTCTGCTGGTGCAGGTCGAAGACGAGACCATCCAGCCCGACGTCGGCGAGCCTGTTGAGCACCGCTTCGATGGCGGCCCGCTTCTCCGCTACGAACAGCACCTTCTTCCCTGTCGCCGCCGCACCGGCGATGATGTTCGCGATGGTCTGGCTCTTGCCAGTGCCAGGCGGACCTTCCACCAGGAGGTGCTGCCCGCCCAGTGCGGTCATGATCGCGCGGTGCTGTGACGAATCGGCGTCCTGGACGAGGTACTCGTCAGCGGGATCGAGCTCGTCGACGCCCGGCGTGTGGAACTCTCCGGCGTCGGCGATCAGCGCTTGCTTCGCCGGCTCGAACCCGGCAAGTGCGGCGACGAGGTCATGCGAGGTCAGCAGTTCGGTGGCGTTCGCGAGATCTTCGACCATCGGAAGTTTGACGTAGTTGAAGGTACCGACGACCACCGCGCGTTCGAACGTGAACTCAATGCCGTGAGCAGCGGCAGCATCGGCTAATCGCGCGTGCAGCCTCTCAGCGAGCTCCACGCCGGTGGTCCCGTCAGCAGCCGACTCGAGGACGTCCTCGAGTCCTTCGACCTCCAGGCCGTAGTGCTCATCCAGCGCGTGGATCAGGACGGGGTTCAGTTCGGCCTCATCGGTCAAGGCAAGCGTGAAATCACTGTCGGCCGCGGTCCTTGAAGTCAACACGAGTGGCCGGAGGAGCAAGGGAGCTCGAAGCGCCGGAACACTGCCCTGCCCGTTCCGACGAGCCGAGGCCCGCACCAGCCCGAAGGCAACCCGCCCGACATCGATGCCCTGTTCCTCATCGAAGATGCGTATCTTGCGGCTCAGGTTCCGCGCTCGTTGACAAGCATCCCGATGCAGTTCCTCATCGGGCACGAGCGCACGCAGCCTCACCTTGGCGCCGGATTCGAGCGCGGCGAGCGCCTCGGCATCGGCCTGACTCAAATCGAGGGTCGCGGTTTTCGTGTCTCGGAAGTAGAGCAACGTATTGCGGTGACTTAGGTCGATCAGCCTCTTCCGCCACTCGCCGACCTTGTTTGCGACAACGGTCAGTCGGCGGGTATCCACCTGCGCGGTCATTCCGCTGCATCTCCCTCGCGAAGACGGGCTTACGGCCTGGGTAGCACTTGGCTCCAGGGCCCGCCGTCCCCCGACGAGCCCTACAGAATGCCAGAGGATCTGCGCGCGGGGAAGCCCCTTTGCCCCCTACTCGCCAGCGTCCACAAGCGGCCACGGTGTTACCGCGAGTGGAGATCGCGCCATCGGCTCCCGGTGTCACTGATCGGCGTTGGAATCACCTGAATGGACGCGACGTTGTGGCCGTTCAGCCCACAGCATGAGATACCGCAGGTCTTCAAATTGCGATGGTCTCTCGCTTAACGGCGGCCGCGGTGGTTGCGATTCACAGGTGTGAAAGCGCGCGTCGCCGGGTTGGTGGCAGCTGTGGTCCTCGCCGCGAGTGCCTGCGGCGAGAAGCCTGCCGCGCCGCCGGCCACGTCCGCACCGCCGTCGACGTCCATGTCCGCGCCGTCCACCACTTCGCCGCGGGTGGCGACCCCGCCGCCCTCGCCGACCCCGGTGGCACCACCGCCGAATTCGTCCACCCACACGACGACCAGGCGCTCACCGCGTGCGGACAGCGGACCCGGCTGCGGCCAGCGGGCTGTCAACGCGGGCCGGTTCAACCCGAAGTGCCCCGAGTACCAGGGCTACCTCGACCCCGGCGGTCCAGGCCGCGGCAAGACCTCGGGCGACCTGCAGCGCGAGTACGCCTGCGAGCAGGGCTACCTCCCGAAGAGCGAGTGCTGACTACTCCTCCAGCCGCGCCAAGTCCTCGCGCAGCAAGTCCCGCTGCCACGGCGTCAGGCGGCGCAGCTGCAGGTCCAGGATCGCCCGCGCCTGTAGCTCGCTGACGCCGAGCACCTCCTGCACCGCCGCCTGCGGGTCCGTCGCCTCCCACAGCGCGTCGACCAAGTCGTGGCGCTGGTCGTAGACCGCCAGCAGCCCGCGCAGCACCGTGGCGCGGTCCTCCCGCGCACGCCTCCCCCGGGCCCGGAAGAGCGCCGTCCGCAGGCCGGACTTCCCGAACAGCTCCGAGTCCTCCGGCTGCTCCGCCATGTCCCGCTGCTCGACCACGTCCAGCTCGCCGAAGATCTCGCGCAGGTCCGCCGCCGAATACGCCAGCCCACCGCCCGTGCTGCCCTGCTCGTACACCTCCGAGTCGGACAACTCGGCACCGCCGTCGCCGAAGCTGACCAGGCCGAAGTACCCGCCAGGCGCCAGCGACCGCCGCAGCATGTCCACGTAGCTCAGCCGGCGGTGCGGCGCCAGGTGGTGGAAGCACCCGGAGTCGTAGACCAGGTCGTACGCCCCGCGGAGGGACACCTCGAAGATGTTCCCGCAGTGGAACCGCACACCGGGCTCCCCAGCCGCCCATTCGATCGCGGTTGGCGATATGTCGACCGCGTCCACGTCGAAGCCCTGCGCGGCCAGGTACCGCGCATTGCGCCCCGCTCCGCAGCCCACGTCCAGCGCGCGCCCCGGCTCGATCAGGCCGCCCTCGATCCAGGCCACCAGGTTCTCGTCCGGCTTGTCCGCGCCGAACGGCACATCCCGGTCCGCGTGGAAACCGTCCCACCCGCCGCCGCGGACGCCCGGCGCCACCATCCCGTCCAGCAGCCGCAGCACGTCCTCCAGCGAGCGGATCTCCCGGCTCACCGGTACGTGCCGAAGGTCCAGAGGTTGCCCTCCGGATCCTCGATCGTGCAGATCAGCGACTCGGCCCCGGAACCGAACCGGGCGTGCTGCGGCGGCTCCAGGACCGAAGCACCCGCCGCCCGCGCCCGCTCGTACACGCCCGCCACGTCGTCCGTCACGACGTACACCGCGTTGCTGCCCGCGCGCATCCGCCCGTGCACGCTCTCCACGTGTTTCGTCCCGCCGAACACCAGCCGCCCGCCGCCGGGCCAGCTCACCTCGGCGTGCACCACGTCACCGTCGTCGTCCCGGGCGGCGACCTCCTCCGTGAACCCCAGGACGTCGACGAGGAACCGCAGCGCCGCCGACGTGTCGTCGTAGTGCAGGATCGGCCATACCGTCATGCCCCGGACTCTGTCAGCGGCGCCCCCGCTTCGGCAAGGCCGCCACGCCCGCCTCGGCCACCTCGGTGTCCTGCTCGACCGAGCCCGCACTGACCCCGACGGCCCCGACCACCTCCCGGCCCCGCACCAGCGGGATCCCGCCGCCGAAGATGACCAGCCCGCCGTTGGTCACCTCGATCCCGTACAAGGGCGCGCCGGGCGCCGCCGCCTCGCCCAGCTGAGCCGTCGTCATCTTCAGCAGCGCGGCCGTGCGCGCCTTGCGGATCGCGATGTCGATGCTGCCCAGGATCGCGCCGTCCTGCCGGGCGAACGCGATCAGGTGCCCACCGTCGTCGACGACGGCCACGTTCATCGGCTGCCCGATCTCCTCGGCCTTCGCCAGCGCGGCTTCGAGAACCGGCTGGGCATCGGCCAGTGCGAGACGTGGTGCCACGTTTTCTCCTTCACTTGAGCGGAATCCCGACGACCATGCGGGCCGCGTTGTGTCCGAGCACCCGCGCGCTGGACAGCGACCCGGTCAGCGCGGGGGAACCGGCCGGGCGTTTGGCGTGGTGGACGCACACCTCGTCCGCGACGCCGATCCCCACATCCAAAGAGGACAGCCGAGCAGCGGCATAACCGAGATCAACAGCGTCCCCTTCGGACACCTCCTCGACCACCAGCGGCACGCCCTCCTCCTCCATCCCGGCACGGATCTCGCGCAGCGCGGGCGAAGTCACGTCCAGGCACCGCACCACCACCGCCGGCCCCTGCATCAGCCCGCCGTTTCCAGCGAAACGTCCAGCGCGTGGCTCGCGACCAGCCCGGTCGCCACCGCATTGCGCGGCCCCTCGCTGCCGCGCACGTTGCCCGTGCCGCACACGATCCCCATCCCGGCCACCGCTTCCGCGATCATGTCCGGGATCTCGAAGTCCAATGCGGACCCGCCGAGCACCACGACGAACCCGATCTGCCGCAGGTTGCCGCCCGGCGCGACCTGCTCCAGCGCGCGCAACGCGTTGACCACGAACACCTTGTGCTTCGCCGAGCGCCGCACCTGGCGGATCTTCTCCAGGTTGTGCCGCGTCGGCACCGGCCGCATCCCGGCGTCGGACAACACGACCACCCGCGCGAACGCCTCCGCGGGCAGCGGTTCGTCGAAGAACCGCGCGGTGCCGTCCTCCATCCGCACGTGAAAGAAGCTCTCGGCCTTGGCCAGCGGGTACTTCTTGATGTCCTCGGCCAGCTCACGGTTGTCCAGGCCGAGCTCGGAGTCGATCAGCTTCGTCACCAGGTCGCCTGCCCCGGCCAGGTGCACCGAGCGCACCACCCCGTCCCCGGCCACCGCGGCGTCGGTGGACCCGCCGCCGAGGTCGAGGATCGCGACGGGCCGCCCGGTGCCCGGCGTGGTCAGCGCGCCGAGCACCGCCATGTCGGCCTCGACCCCGCCGATCAGCACCTCGACACCCAGCGCCTCACGCAACTTCTCGGCGAGCAGCCGCATCGGGCCGCGGCTGGTGCGCACCATCGCGGCCAGCGCGACGGCGTTCTCCAGCGCGAACTCCCCGGCCAGCGCGCCGGTCACCTCCTGCGGCACGAACGTGTCGACGGCCAGCACGTCCTGGATCCGCACCGCGCCGACCGCGGTGCCGGTCAGCTCGGACATCGTGTCGCGGACCCGCGCGAGCATGCCGCCCACGTGCGTGCCCGCCTCGCCGGTGGCGTCGGTCAGCGGCCGGACCCGCCGCAACGTCGCCATGATCTCCGCGGCGCCCGCGTCGATCTCCACGGACCGCTTGACCTGCTCACCGATCAACGTCAGGCTCCCGGCCGGGATGCGCCGGCCGGTCACGTCCCCGCTGGGCGTGCGCACGACGACCGCGGACCGGTTGCCGACCAGCGCCCGCGCGACCGGCGCGATCATCCGCGTCTGCTCGGCGTCGAGGTCGAAGACGGTCGCGATGCCGTAGGAGTTCGACAGGGTCCGGATCGTCCGCCCCGGCTCGGCCACCTCGACCGCGGCAGGCATGCCGAGCGGCACCTTCTCCACCAGCGTGACCTCGTCGACCACCGGGATCGGCGCGGACAACCGGTTCGCGATCAACGTCGCGTCGTCGGCGTGCACGATCGCGCCGGTGACCTCGACGCCACGCGCGACGGCCTTGTTGATGCCCGCCGCCGCGTCCTCGAAGTCCACTCCGGACCCGACCACGCAGATCACCTTCGAGCCCGGTGCGCAGTCCGGCAGCGATCCGAACGCGACGGTCTCGCCGACGCCGAGTCCCGCACCGCCGGGCGTGTCCGGGTTGTGTCCGATCATCGTCGACTCGGTCACGATCGTCTCGGTGATCGTCTCCATCGCCAGTCCGCTGATCACCGGCGTGGCCTCGTTGACCAGCACCGCGCTCAGCTCGCGCACCGGCCGCCCGGCGGACGACAGGGCTCGCCGCACGACCTCGACGACCCCGGGCACGTTGTCGGTCGTGCCCTTCACCCCGGACGTCGGCGTGAGCGCGCCGGACAGGTACGTCACGCGCCCGCCCGGCCCGATCTCGGCGACGCAGGCCTCCGTGGTCGAGTTCCCGATGTCGACGCCAACCACGAGCGCCATGGCGATCAGCCCGCGTCGGCCAGCTGGATCCGCACGTCCAGCTCGACGGGTCCGGCGCCGGGCACCACGAACTCGGTCTCCTTGATGTGCAGCAGCGCCGCCTTCGCCTGCCAGCGCGGGCGGGCCATGAAGTCGTTGCGCGCGGGCACCGGCTCCGGTGACTCGCCCTTCGCGTAGCGGGCGGCGTTGCGGCCGACCTTGCGGAAGGTCTCCAGGTCCATCAGCGGCGCCTGCGGGAACAGCTCCAAGTTGGACAGTCGCACCAGGTCCTTCTGGTGGATCATGGTGGTCCCGCGGGACAGCACGCCGACCGCGATGCCCGACCCGGACAGCTTCGCCGCCGCGTGCGCGATCACCGCGAGGTCCGAGCCGCCGCGGAACCGGATGACCCGCGCGTGCACCCCCTGCTCCTCGATGCCGGCGAGCAGCTCGCGCAGCACCTCGGCGTGCGGGATGTCCACGATGGTCTTGGTGAAGAAGTCGCCGAACGCGGGCGACAACCCGATCACCACCTCGTCGCTGCGCGTGCCCGGCCCGGCCGGACCGCGCTCGTCGAGGGTGAGCGTGCGCCGGCTGCCCACACTGGTGTCCGTCATGGCACTCCTCCTCAGACGACTTCCTGCTCCGGGTTCTGCGCGCTCACCACGTGGCGCAGACGCTTCATCTCTTCCCAGCGCGCCCCGGTCGGCCGGTAGCCGCTGCCCGGGCCGGCGTAGTCGTTGACGTCGTTGATCGCGGACAACGTCTCCAGCTCGGGCGTCAGGATGGCCGAGGTGTGCAGCAGGTCCCCGGACACGCGCTGCCGCAACACCGCCAGCAGCGACTCGGCCATGTCGGTGAAGCCGGCGCCGTCCAGGGCCTTCACGATGTCCACCCCGGTCACGCCGCGGTCCATCACCGACTGCGCCGCCTTCAGGTCCTCCAGCACGTCCCGCAGCGGCAGGTCCTTGCTGCCGTGCGCGTAGGTGACCGCCTCGACCTCCTTGTCGGTGATCGGCGGCAGGTCCAACTGGGCGAACACGCCCTGCAGCGCGCGGGCGGCGCGGTTGCGGGCGGCGAGGATCTCCGCCTCCGGCACGTGCCGCAGGCCGCCGTCGACCTGGAGGTCGCGCTGCAGCACGTTCCAGTCGTCGTAGTCCTCGGCGTCCACATTGGATCCCGCGAACATGTTGTCGTAGTTCGGCGTCGACGAGTAGCCCGAGCAGACGAAGTCGGTGCCGGGCAGCAGCTGCGGCAGCAACCGGGCGACGCGGCGCATGTCCGAGTGCGAGAACGACTGGTCGTTGCCGGAGGCGCACTCCAGGTCGACCATGCTCGCGATCAGGTTCTCCGCGAGCACCGCGCGGATCCCGGCCGGCACCGCGCCGGGCACGCCGATGCAGCTGATCGAGCCGTTCTGCAGGCCCTGCACCCCGGCGCCCTTGGTCACCAGGATGCAGCGGATCTCCAGGTACAGCATGGACTTGCCCTCGGCGTTGCCCATCTGCACCTCCGACCCGGTGCCCGAGGTGAACCGCATCTTGATGCCGCGCGAGGCGTAGGCCGAGGCGAGGAACGCCTTGGACCACGGGGTGTCGTCGCCGTCGCAGAACACCGGCTCGGTGCCGTACACCGAGATCGTCTCGGCGTATGCGGTGATCCCGCGCATGCCCAGCTCCAGCTCGGTGGCCTCCTCCAGCGCGCACTGGGTCAGCACGCCCGGCGTGCCGGCCTGGGCGCCGACCTGCAGCGCGATCGCCACCAGCGGCGCGTACCGGACGACGCCGAGCGTGGTCTCCAGCTCCCGGAAGCCGCGCAGCGAGGCTTCCGCGGCGTCGGCGGCGACCTGCACCGGGTTGTCCCGCGCGCTGGTCGCGTGCGCCTGGTTCGCCGGCGTGCGGCGGGCGCGCATCTTCTGCAGCGCCATCATCATCTCGACCACGTTCATGGTCTTGACGACTTCGAGCAGCTTCGCCGGGGTGAGCCCGCGGGTCAGGGCGAGCACGTCCTGCCGGGTGGCGCGCGGGTCGACCAGCAGGTGCGCGATCTCCACCGCGGGCACGGCCATCGCGTGCTCGGTGGCCTCGACGTCGATCGCGTGGTCGGCGATGAACTGGTCGAGGAAGTCGAACTCGGCCCGTGGCTTGCCGTCCATCTCGACGATCACGCCGTCCTCGACGCGCACGCCCGGTTCGGGGTCGTACGGGCTGTCCATCGCGACCATGCCGACCTCGGGCCACTCCTCGACGAACCCGTCGAGGTTGACCGGCCGCTGCTCCAGAGCCTCGGTCCGCTTCGACCGTCGTGCGCCCGTCATCGGCCGTCCTCCCGTGCCAGGATGTCGCGTCGTTCGTAGACGTCGGCGGCCTCGCGGACGAGCTGCGCGCACAGCGTCGCGGAGTACTTGGACTCCAGCTCGTCGGCGATCTCGCCGAGCTTTGCCTTGGTGGAGGCGCGCGGCCGGAGCGAGTTGTAGATCGACAGCACCAGCTCGTCGGGCAGCGCGGTCAGCTCCGCCGCGCGGCGGAAGTTCTGGGCGAGCTGCGGGCGGCCGACACGCTCGGCGATCTGGGCCTGCAGGCGCAGGGTCTCCGGCGCGATGCGCAGGTCCTCCGGCGCGACCTCACCGGCGAGCACGGCCGCCATGGTGAGCTCGTCGAGGCGTTTTCCGGTCGGGGTCTTCAGCAGTTCGGGGCGCCGCGCCGCGAGCGGGTAGTCCCGGCCCGGGTCGAGGTCCACCTGGCTCGGAGTAGTCACGGGCCGGACCGTAAGCGGCGTCACGTTGCATCAACGTTGCACGTCACGGGCCGAGGTGAGCGGCGACCCGGCTCGGCGAACCCCCACTCGGCTCGGCGAACCCCACTCGGAGGAACCGCACCCCGCCACCCGGCGGCGGGCACACCGGCACCGTGGCGGCTGCTCTCGGCGGCGGGCTCGCCGCTGCGGACGGCGAGCCGCCCGGCCCGGGCGGCAATGGCGGCACCGAGCGCAGCGTTCCGTGCACCGGCGAGGCTCGGCCACTCCAGGCGGCGATGACCACGCAGAGCAGCAAGTCCCCCACTCCACGCGACGATGACCACGCCGAGCAGCAAGTCCCCCACTCCACGCGGCGATCGCCGCTCCGGCGAGCGGGCCACCCCCGGCTCAGCGTTCCCCGCGCCCGCGAGGAGCCGGCCACCCGGCGGCGAGTCTCCCCCCGAAGGCGGCGACAGCCGCACCGGCGGCCGTGTCGATCCCTCCCGGTGGCGGGCTCGCCGCTCCGGGCGGCGGGCGGTCCGCCCCCGACAGGCTGCGGCAGGTGCGGCGGGCGGCCACCCCCGCCAGCGTGTTGGCCACCACCCAGCGAGCCGGCCACCCGAGCGAACTGCGGCCGGCCCAGCGGCGCAACGTCGGTGCAACCCGCGGCTTCGCAACCTGTCCGGCATCCGTACTGCGTCAAGGAGGACCCAGTGACCGATGTGGCACCCCTGCGCCGGCCCGCCGGCCTGAGCCGGTTGACCGGCGGCCGCGGCGACCTGCTCGCCGAGTTCTTCGGCACGTTCCTGCTCATCGCGCTCGGCGACGCCTGCGTGGCGATGGCCGTCGCGGGCCTGCCCGGCTCCGGGCGCACCGCCGGGGCCACCACGATCTTCCAGGGCACCGGCGACTGGCTGCTGATCGTGTGGGGCTGGGCCTTCGCCGTGGCCTTCGCGGTCTACGTGGCCGGCGGCGTCAGCGGGGCGCACCTCAACCCCGCCGTGACGCTCGCGATGGCCGTGCGGCGGCGGTTCCCGTGGCGCAAGGTGCCCGGCTACTGCGGCGCGCAGCTGGCCGGCGCGTTCACCGGCGCCGCGCTCGTGTACGCCGTCTACCACCCGGCGATCAGCGCGTTCGACACCGCGGCCGGGACACCGAAGAGCGAGGCGACGTTCTCGATCTTCGCGACCGTCCCGGCGCCGTACTTCACCAGCTGGTTCGGCCCGCTGCTGGACCAGGTCGTCGGCACGGCGGTGCTGCTCGTGGTGGTGCTCGCCCTGATCGACGCCCGCAACAAGGCGATCTCCCCGAAGATGGGGCCGCTGCTGATCGGGTTCACGGTCGCCGCGATCGGGCTGTCCTACGGCGCGAACGCCGGCTACGCGATCAACCCGGCACGCGACTTCGGGCCGCGGCTGTTCGCGTTCTTCGCCGGCTGGGGCGACACGGCGATGGACCCCTACCTGTGGGTGCCGATCGCCGGGCCGCTCGTCGGCGCCGTCGTCGGCGCGCTGCTGTACGACTTCTTCATCGGCGACGTGCTGCACGCGCGGCAGGTCGCCGAGGAGAAGTTCGTCGGCTAGTCCTCGCCGAGCAGCCACTCCAGGCGGGCCGACGCCACGGCCCGCCTGGGGTCGTCGGCGGGCAGGCGGCGGGTGAGGTGCTCGAACACCTCGACGTCGTCCCGGCCGGTCTCGCTCTGTGCGAAGGTCCACAGCACGTCCGGATCGGCGTGGCCGAGCACCGCGGTGCGCACGGCGGCGACCAGCTGCTCCCGCTCGGCTCGGATCGCGGGCGCGTCCGACCGGTTCAGCAACGGCGCCGGGCAGGCCGCGACGGCCGCGGCGACGTCACCGGTGTTCAACGCCCGCCGCGCACGCAGGAAATCAGCCTCCACCTCGGCACGAAGCTGGTAGGGCTTGGCCCGCATGACGTCGCCGCCGAGCTGCCCGCGCAACCGGTGGATCTCCGCCCGCACGGTCGTCGGGTTGCCGTCGTCGCCGTAGAGCTGCAACGCCAGCTGCTCGGCGGTCAACCCGGCGGGGTGCAGCGCGAGCAGCGCGAGGATCTCCGCGCGGCGCAGGGTGAGCGGCAGCGCGCGGCCGTTCATCACCGCGGCCGGGTTGTCGCCGAGGAACGACAGTTCGAGCGTCGGCCGCCGGGTGGCCGTGGTCGTCCGGAGCCGCAGCAGGTACCCCTCCGGCAGCGGCTCGACGTGCGCCTCCCGGCCGTCGTCGAGCAGCACCCGGTCGGCGTCCACCGCGACCCGCTTCGGCAGCCGCCCCAGCCGGTCGGCCGCGATCACCCGCCCGGTCGGGGTGAGCAACGCTCCCGGTTCGCCACGCAGCCGCGCGAGGTGCGGCATGTTCTTCGTCAGCAACTGGCCGTCCAGCCACTCCATCCGCCGCCGCAGGTGGCTCTCGGCGAGCTGCGCGGTGGCGTTGACCAGCGAAACCGTCGCCGGGTGCAGCGTGTCCAGCAGCCCGCTGACGTCGATCGCGCCGAGCAGGTCGCCGGTGTCCGGGTCGTGGATCGGGGCGGCCGCGCAGGTCCAGCCGTGGTAGGTCTTCACCAGGTGCTCGGCAGAGTAGATCTGCACCGGGGCGTCCACGGCGAGCGCGGTGCCCATCGCGTTGGTGCCGATCGCCCGCTCGGACCAGCCGGTCCCCTCGCACAGCCCGACCGGGTCCGCCTGGCTGCACAGGTTGGCGGGTCCCTCCCGCCACAGGATCGTGCCCTCGGCATCGGTGACGATCATGACGTGCCGCGACTCGTCGGCGATGCTGCCCAGCAGTTCGCGCAACGTCGGCAGAACGGCGTGCAACGGGTGGGCGTCGCGGACGTCGGCCACCTCGTCCGGCGCGTAGACGATCGGCGGACGGAAATCGTCCGGATCGATGTGCGCGGCGAGTGAGCGTTGCCAGGACTCGGAAATCACCGGACGGGGTGAAAACTGCGTGCGATCACCACTCAGAGTTGCTTCGCGAACCTGTTGCAGTACCTCGAACTGCGCCAGCGGGTCCGACGCCAGGTGCAGCGCCGTCGGGGCGTCGGTCACGGTTTCGGCGTCCATTGAGCACTCCGGCGTCGTCGACGGAACGGGCACCGAAAGCATGCCGGGCGCCTGCCGCGTTCGGCAACCGTTGCAACGACGCTGCAACGTCGCCTTCCCTAGCTTGGCGCCCGGTGCGCCGAAGCCGTTCGCACCGAACACCGATCCAGGAGGCAGGCTCATGACGAAGTACGCCGCGCCGGGCGAAACCGGCAGCGTCGTCGCGTTCGAACCGCGGTACGACCACTTCATCGGCGGCGAATACGTCCCGCCGGCGAAGGGCGACTACTTCGAGAACCCGACGCCGGTCACCGGCAAGACCTTCACCGAGGTCGCGCGCGGCACGGCCGAGGACGTCGACCGCGCGGTCGCCGCCGCCACCGGCGCCGCCGCCGCGTGGGGTCGCACCTCCCCCGCCGAGCGCGCCGCCGTGCTGCTCAAGATCGCCGACCGGATGGAAGCCAACCTCGAGAAGCTCGCGGTCGCCGAGTCGTGGGAGAACGGCAAGCCGGTCCGGGAGACCCTGGCCGCCGACATCCCGCTGGCGATCGACCACTTCCGCTACTTCGCCGGCGCCATCCGCGCCCAGGAGGGCGGCATCTCCCAGGTCGACGCGGACACCGTGGCCTACCACTTCCACGAGCCGCTCGGCGTGGTCGCCCAGATCATCCCGTGGAACTTCCCGATCCTGATGGCCACCTGGAAGCTCGCGCCGGCGCTCGCGGCGGGCAACTGCGTCGTCCTCAAGCCCGCGGAGCAGACCCCGGCGTCGATCCACGTGCTGCTGAGCCTGATCGCGGACGTCGTCCCGGCCGGCGTGGTCAACGTCGTCAACGGGTTCGGCGTCGAGGCCGGCAAGCCGCTGGCCCAGCACAAGGGCATCCGCAAGGTCGCCTTCACCGGTGAGACCACCACCGGCCGCCTGATCATGCAATACGCCAGCGAGAACATCATCCCCGTCACGCTGGAGCTGGGCGGCAAGAGCCCGAACATCTTCTTCGCCGACGTCGCGGCCGAGCAGGACGCGTTCTACGACAAGGCTCAGGAGGGCTTCGCGATGTTCGCCCTCAACCAGGGCGAAGTCTGCACCTGCCCGTCGCGCGCGCTGATCCAGTCGTCCATCTACGACCGGTTCCTCGCCGACGGCGTGGCGCGCGTCGAGAAGATCAAGCAGGGCCACCCGCTGGACACCGACACGATGATCGGCGCGCAGGCCTCGAACGACCAGTTCGAGAAGATCCTGTCCTACATCGACATCGGCAAGCAGGAGGGCGCGGAGGTCCTCACCGGTGGCGGCAAGGCCGACCTCGGCGGCGAGCTGGCCGGCGGCTACTACATCCAGCCGACGGTGTTCGCCGGTGACAACAAGATGCGGATCTTCCAGGAGGAGATCTTCGGCCCGGTCGTGTCGGTCACGAAGTTCGACGACTACGACGACGCCATCAAGATCGCCAACGACACGCTGTACGGGCTGGGCGCGGGTGTCTGGTCGCGCGACGGCAACACCGCGTTCCGCGCCGGCCGCGAGATCCAGGCCGGTCGCGTGTGGACGAACTGCTACCACGCCTACCCGGCGCACGCGGCGTTCGGCGGCTACAAGCAGTCCGGCATCGGGCGGGAGACCCACAAGATGATGCTCGACCACTACCAGCAGACGAAGAACCTGCTGGTGTCGTACTCGCCGAACGCGCAGGGGTTCTTCTGATCATGAGCCGGGTGGATCTCACCGACGCCGCCGCGGACCTGCTGCGACGGCTGACCGGACAGCACGGTCCGCTGATGTTCCACCAGTCCGGTGGGTGCTGTGACGGCAGCGCGCCGATGTGCTACCCGGCCGGGGAGTTCCGCACCGGCGGATCCGACGTGCACCTCGGCGATCTCGCGGTCGCCGGGGTGCCGGCCCCGATCCCGGTGTGGATGTCGGCCGCGCAGTTCGAGTACTGGCGGCACACGCACCTGACGATCGACGTGGTTCCCGGCCGGGGCAGCGGGTTTTCGCTGGAGGCCCCGGAGGGTGTGCGGTTCCTGATCCGGTCGCGGTTGCTGACCGACGAAGAGTTGTCCGAACTGGACTGAGAGGACGGGGCATGGGCGGGTACGCCGGCGTCTACGAGGAAAGTCTGCGTGATCCGGAGGGTTTCTGGACCTCCGCCGCATCGGCGATCAGCTGGACGCGGCAGCCCGATCGCGCGCTGGACGCCGAGCGCCCGCCCTGGTACCGGTGGTTCCCCGGCGGCAGGCTGAACACCTGCTACAACGCGCTGGACCGGCACGTCGCCGCCGGGCACGGTGACCGCGTCGCCCTGATCTACGACTCGCCGGTCACCGGTTCGTCGGCCGGCTACACCTACGCCGAGTTGCTGGACGAGGTCTCCCGGTTCGCCGGAGCGCTGCGCGGGCTGGGCGTCGAGCGCGGCGACCGGGTGGTGCTGTACCTGCCGATGATCCCGCAGGCGGTGATCGCGATGCTGGCGTGCGCGCGGCTGGGTGCGGTGCACTCGGTGGTGTTCGGCGGGTTCGCGCCGAAGGAGCTGGCCGTGCGGATCGCCGACGCGCGGCCGAAGGTGGTGGTGTGCGGTTCGTGCGGCATCGAGCCGACGCGGGTGATCGAGTACAAGCCGATCGTCGACGAGGCGATCGCGCTGTCCGGCGAGTCGCCCCAGGTGGTGGTCTTCCAGCGGGAACAGGTGCAGGCTGCGCTGCGACCGGGCGAGCACGACTGGGCCGGTCTGGTGGCGAACGCTTCGCCAGTGTCCTGTGTGGAGGTTGCCGCGACGGATCCGTTGTACGTGCTGTACACGTCCGGCACGACGGGCAAGCCGAAGGGCGTGGTGCGGGACAACGGCGGGCACGCGGTCGCGCTGGCCTGGTCGATGGCGAACATCTACGACATCGGGCCGGGCGACGTGTGGTGGACCGCGTCCGACGTCGGGTGGGTCGTCGGGCACTCCTACATCGTCTACGGACCGCTGCTGGTGGGCGCGACGACCGTGCTGTACGAAGGAAAACCGGTCGGCACGCCCGACGCCGGCGCGTTCTGGCGGGTGGTCTCGTCGTACGGGGTGAAGGCGCTGTTCACCGCGCCGACGGCGGTGCGGGCGATCAAGAAGGTGGATCCGTCGGGTGAGTTGCTGCGGGACATGCCGACGCTGCGGACGTTGTTCCTGGCGGGCGAGCGGCTGGATCCCGAGACGTACCACTGGGCGACGGCGCGGCTCGGGGTGCCGGTGGTGGACCACTGGTGGCAGACCGAGACGGGGTGGGCGATCGCGGCCAACCCGCGCGGGCTGGAGCCATTGCCGTTGAAGCCGGGCTCGCCGAGCGTGCCGATGCCCGGTTACGACGTGCGGATCCTGGCGGAGTCCGGCGAGGAGCTGCCGCGCGGCGCGGAGGGCGCGGTGTGCGTCCGGTTGCCGCTGCCGCCGGGCACGCTGCTGGGCTTGTGGAACGACGACTCGCGGTACGTGTCGTCGTACCTGTCGCGGTATCCCGGGTACTACCTGACCGGCGACGGTGGTTTCGTCGACCAGGACGGCTACCTGTTCGTGATGGGCCGGACCGACGACGTGATCAACGTGGCAGGACACCGGTTGTCGACGGGCGCGATGGAAGCCGTGCTGGCGGCGCATCCCGCGGTGGCGGAGTGCGCCGTGGTCGGGGTGGCGGATTCGTTGAAGGGCCAGCTGCCGCGGGGTTTCGTCGTGCTCAAGGCGGGCGCGTCCGCGGAGGGCCTGGAGGAGGAGCTGGTGGCCGCGGTGCGCCGGGACATCGGCGCGGTGGCGGCGTTCCGGTCGGTGACGGTCGTGGACGCGCTGCCGAAGACGCGATCGGGCAAGATCCTGCGCAAGTCGATGCGAGCAATAGCCGAAGGCCGCGACGAGGCGGTGCCGTCGACCATCGAGGACCCAGCGGTGCTGGAGAAACTGCGCGAGGTACTGTCAGCAGACGGCTGAAACTCGACAACGGCCGGCGCCGGGTTGTCAATCCGGAGATGACGGGCTGGCGGCGGGTTTGCCCGCACCCCTGGAGGGTCGTCTACGGGGTGTTCGTGTGGATCGGACTGGGGTTGACAACGCTGGTCGGCGGCGTCCTCCTCTTCGGCGGCAGTGAGGTCGGGTCGGTGCCCGGCGCGGTAGCGGCGATGGTCTTCTTCGCCGGCTGGAGCGTGCTGGGTTTCCGGTTGAGCCGGGTCGGCGTGCACGTGGGCGCGGAGGGCGTCCGGTACTGCACGCTGACGCGGACGTGCACGAAGCCGTGGCGCGACGTGGTGGGGTTCGAACTCCGCCGATACGTGGTGGCCCAACCCGTGGCTGAGGCGTGGACGATCTGGATCATCACGAGCACAGGCCCACCCGTGGAAACGGACATCGGCTTCATCCGACCGCACCACCCCCGATCTCTCCGTTCGGAGGCCGAAGTACGCACCGCCCTCACCGAATTGCACGCCGCGCTGGCGTGGAGTCGCCGAACCACGTGACCGCCCCGCTCGAGGAAGTCGACCAGCCCGTCGTTCGAGTGGCCGTCGTCGGCCGCTCCCACGGAGGTGGCGCCGGTACCGGAAAGCCAACGTCCGAAAACCAGGCCGGAAAACGTCCTCCCCCACCGCATACTGGTCGGGTGCGACTGCGGACCCACATTGCCAACTCGCCGGCTGTCGTCGACCATCGGTTGGATCCCTACCGCGACCGCGTCGCGCGGTTGCTCGACTCCGACGGCCGGACCGCGGGCTACCTGCTGTTGCTCACGCAGGTCTGGTACGAGGCGCGCGGGCCTTGGTGGCGCCGCACCTGGTCGGCGGGCGTCGAGAGGCTCGACTGGTTCGCCGAGGTGCTCACCGACGGCGAATGGCTCCACACCGACGGCGGCTGGATGTACACCGAGGACGCCGTGGCCGAACTGTCCTCCGGCACCTTCGACTGCTACGGACGGGAATTCGCGATCAGCTGGTTGGCCGGCGACGAGGCGGCCGAAGCCCGCGGGCGGTTCGGCGTCTGAGACCGGAGCCGTTCAGGCGGCCGGGCCGTGCGCGAGGACGCGCACCGACGGCCGGCCCTTCCGGCTGGTCAGCGAGAGGTCCACCCACGTCGCGTTGTTGGTGCGGTCCGCCTCGGTGAAGTGCCCCTGCGCGTCGGCCGTGGCGATGAGCCGGTAGTGGCCGTCGGGGAGGCCGGTGATGTCCACGAACTGGTCCGGCAGCGTCGACACATACCGGTCCGCCCACCCGACGGACAGCCCCATCGTCACCGTGAGCGAACCGCGGTCGCCGCAACCGCTTTCCGAGTACACTTTGGACCGCGCGGCACCGGGCAGGGAGCGCCGGTAGGAGTTCGTGTCGTAGAAGCAGAAACCGGCCTTCGCGGCCACGCTCACCACGCCGCCGTCCAGCCGCACGAGCTGGTAGGTCTCGAGGTCGCGGATGTGCCAGTGGTCGTGCCCGTCGCCGCCGTACACGAGCCCGGCCGGAACGCCCACGTCCGCCCGCGAGCCATCCGCCCGCGAGACCCGCTGCACGACCCGGAACGGCGCGTCCACGGACACGCGGGACGCCTCGACCTCGAACGGCCCCCGCCCCACGTTCACGATCGTCGCCGAGAAACGGAGCTGCTGCTGGCCTGCCGGGCTCGTGGTGACCTTCACGTCGCTGAGCGGCGCCATGCCGAGGTCGGGACGCAACTCCTCCTCGGCGGACGCGACCCCGGGGATGAACAGGAGAGCCGCCAGCACAAGCAGCCCGATCCGGCGGAGCACGGTTTACCTCCGGCAACAGTCAGCGGTTGCCGGAAACGCACCCCGCGCTCGGCCACATCGACATCGACGCCAGACGATCTTATTGCCTCCACAGGCGCTGCGCCCGCCGGGCGGACAGCAAGGTTGTGGGTCAAGCACAGTGATGACCCCGCAGCACGGTGCTCATTCGGCCGAAGAGGACTCCAGGCCCTGGTTCGCGTCCTTCCAGAGTCGCCGTGCGCGGTGCCGTATCCGCTGCGTCGCGCCGGTTCTGCTGACCTCGTCGAGGACGCCCAGCAACGCGGAGACCGGATGGCCGCCTTCGAGCCAGTCCAGGGCACGGGCGGACCAGTAGTCGCTGCCACTGGTCAGCGCGAGACGCAGCAGTTCCTCCCATGGCGGGTCAGCAGGCACCCCGGCGGTCGCGCGTTCGACCTCGGCGTAGTGGAGCTCGAGCATCGGCAGCAGGGGCACGAGCCAGTCCAACGGCTGGACGCGCCCCCACCCGTCACCGAGCACCCACCGCCCCTGGCAGTCGAGACCGAGCACGCGCGTGCCCGCCTGGAGCACGGGCTGCCAGTCGATCTCGTCCACGCCGTCGGCGTCGGCCACACAAAGCGGTCGTCCCAGGCATCTCCGCTGGCGGGCAGGCCCGGGTGGCTCGCCTCGAACGCACCCGTCACATCGACGTCGCCCGAGCGCTGCTGATCGCTTGCGCGCCTTGGGTGGTTTCGTGAGGTGCGATCTTTACGAACTTGGGCCCCCAGCGTTGGAGCCACTCACCACGCGCTCAGCCGGCTGAAGCTGCTGATCTCACGATCCTCAGCCCCAACGCCCTGACCTGCGATCCAGTGCCCCCGACGGGGTTCGAACCCGCACTGAATCGATTTTAAGTCGACTGCCTCTGCCGGTTGGGCTACGGGGGCACCGTCAGCCTAGGCGAACGGCCCCCGCAGCCCCAGCGCAGGTCAGGACTTCGAAGCCCGCGTGAACTCTTCCTTCGGGTTGTTGATCTGCCCCAGCGACACGACCTCACGCCGGAACAGGCCGCCCAGCATCCAGTCCAGCAGGATGCGCACCTTGCGGTTGAACGTGGGCATCGCCTTGAGGTGGTAGCCGCGGTGGAAGAGCCAGGCCGGGAAGCCCTTGATCTTCAGGTTCAGCGCGTCCGCGACGCCCTTGTGCAGGCCGAGGCCGGCCACCGCGCCCAGGTTCTTGTGGAAGTAGTCCACCGGCTGGCCGCCGCGCAGCGTCTTGATGATGTTCTTCGCCAGGTGCCGCGCCTGCCGGACCGCGTGCTGCGCGTTCGGCGGGCAGGTGGCCGTCGGGTCGCTCTCGGTGCGCGACAGGTCCGGCACCGCGGCGTTGTCGCCCGCGGTCCAGACGTCCGGGTGGCCGACGACCTGCAGCGCGGCGGTCGCCTCGACCCGGCCGCGCTTGTCGATCGGCAGGTCCGAGTTGGCCAGCACCGGGTTGGCCTTCACACCGGCGGTCCAGATGATCGTGTCGCTGTCGAACTCGGTGCCGTCCGAGAGGACCACCCGGCCGTTCTCGAACGACTTCGCCGCGGTCGACAGGTAGACCTCGATGCCGCGCTTCTCCAGCTGCTCGACCGTCCACACGCCGAGCGTCTCGCGGACCTCGGGCAGGATCCGGCCCGCGGCCTCGACGAGCACCCAGCGGATGTCCTCCGGCTGGATGTTCTCGTAGTACCGCGTCGCGAACCGGGTCATGTCCTCGAGCTCGGCCAGCGCCTCGATACCCGCGAACCCGCCGCCGACGACGGTGAAGGTGAGCAGGCGCTTGCGCAGCTCGGGGTCCAGCGTGCTGGCCGCCTCGTCGAGCTTGGTCAGCACGTGGTTGCGCAGGTAGATGGCCTCACCGATGGTCTTGATGCCGATGCCCTCTTCGGCCAGACCGGGGATCGGCAGCAGCCGCGGCACGGCGCCGAGCGCGACCACGAGCACGTCGTAGTTCAGCTGCTCGATGTGCCCGTCGGCGGCCTCCACCGTGACGGTCTTGCGCTCGTGCTCGATCTTGTTGACCCGCGCCGTCAGGACGTGGCAACGCTTGAGCACGCGCCGCAGCGGCACCACGACGTGGCGCGGTTCGATGGCCCCAGCCGCCGCTTCCGGCAGGAACGGCTGATAGGTCATGTGCGGCTGAGGGTCGACGATCGTCACGGAGGCTTCGTTGGCGCGGAGCTTCTTCTGGAGTCCCAACGCGGTGTAGAGCCCGACGTAACCGCCACCCAGAATGAGGATCCGAGTCGGTTCCGACTTCGCTGCGGCCATAGGCACATCTTCCCACTCCCACCGGCTGGGCGCTCGTAGACCCTCCCCACCTGTGACCAGGGTCGCGGACCTGCGCGAAACGATTCAGAGGAGCCCGGCCACGCCCGCCGCACGGCTCAGCACGTCGCGCAGCATGGCCGGGGTGAGGCGTCCGGTGAAAGTGTTCTGCTGCGAGACGTGAAATGACCCAAAAAGGTGAAGATCGGGGGTCCCGGACAGGACGAAGTGAGCGCCGTGGCCGAACTTCGGCGCCGGTTTCGGCACCGTCCAGGTCTGCGCCAGCACCGGCAGCAGCGCCTGCCAGCCGAACGCGCCGAGCACGACCACCGCGCGGAGTGTCGGAAGTAACAGCTCGAACTCCCGCACCAGCCACGGGCGGCAGTTGTCCCGCTCCGAGGGCAGCGGCTTGTTGGCAGGCGGCGCGCACTTGACCGGCGCGGTGATGCGGACACCCCGCAGCTCCAGGCCGTCGCCGATGTGGGTGGACGTCGGCTGCGACGCCAGCCCGATGTCGTAAAGCGTCCGGTAGAGGAAGTCGCCCGAGCGGTCGCCGGTGAACATGCGGCCGGTGCGGTTGGCCCCGTGCGCGGCCGGGGCGAGCCCGACGATGGCCAGCGACGCGTCCGCGGGCCCGAACCCGGGCACCGGGCGGCCCCAGTACGTCCAGTCGGCGAAGGCGGCCCGCTTGGTCGCGGCGACCTCCTCGCGCCACTCGACGAGACGCGGGCAGCGGCGGCACTCGCTGACCGCCGTGTCCAGTTCGGCGAGGGTGCGGGGCTTTCGTCGGGTCACATCGTCAGTGTGCTCCGCTAGGTTGGCGATCATGCCGGAAACCCCCGAAGAGGAGACGAAGACCGAGGCCGCGCCCGAACCGAGCGACGACCTCGTCACCACGCAGCACACGCTCACCGTCAAGCGGCGCAAACTCGCGTACACCGCGCAAACCGGACGAGTCGTGCTGCGCAAGGAAGTGCACACCGACGGCAAGTTCGACGGCCACACCGCCAAGGCCGAGGTGTTCCTCACCTCCTACACGCTCGACGGCGCGGAGCCGGGTTCGCGGCCGGTGACGTTCGCCTTCAACGGCGGCCCCGGCTCGGCGAGCGTGTGGCTGCACATGGGCGTGCTGGGGCCGCGGCGGGTGGTGTCCGGCGACGTCGACTCGCCCGAGCCGCCGCCGTACCGCGTGCTGGACAACCCGGAAACCCTGCTGGCGCACAGCGACCTGGTGTTCATCGACCCGGTGTCCACCGGCTACTCGCGGCCGAAGAAGGGCGAAAGCGTCAAGGACTACCACGGGTTCACCGCCGATGTGGAGTCGGTGGCGGAGATCATCCGGCTGTGGACGTCACGCAACGGCCGGTGGCTGTCGCCGAAGTACCTGGCCGGCGAGTCCTACGGCACGCTGCGGGCGGCGGCGCTGGCCGGGCACCTGCAGGAGCGGCACGGGTTCTACCTCAACGGCCTGATGCTCATCTCGAGCGTGCTGGACTTCGGCACGATCCGGTTCACCGAGGGCAACGACCAGCCGTACCCGCTGTTCGTGCCGACGTACGCGGCGATCGCGCACTACCACGGCAAGCACGGCAAGCGGAAGCTGGCGGACGTGCTGGCCGAGGCCGAGGACTTCGCCGCGCGCGAGCTGCCGTGGGCGCTGTCGCGCGGTTCGCGGCTGACGCCGGAGGAGAAGGCCGCGGCGGTGCGGAAGCTGGCGTCGCTGACCGGGCTCGACGAGTCCTATGTGGACCGGGTCAACCTGCGGATCGAGCACGTGCGGTTCTTCACCGAGCTGCTGCGGGAGCGCGGGCTGACCACGGGCCGGATGGACGGCCGCTTCACGACGTGGGAGCCGGACGGCGGACGCGAACTGATGAGCGACGACGCGTCGGTGTCGCGGATCATCGGGGCGTATTCGGCCGGTTTCAACCACTACGTCCGGTCCGAGCTGGGCTACGAGAACGACCTGCCGTACGAGGTCCTGTCGATGGACGTGGTGCGGAACTGGTCGTACTCGGAGTTCGAGGGCCGCGCGGTGTCGGCGGTGGAGGCGCTGAGCGCGGCGATGCGGGCGAACCCGCACCTGAAGGTGCACGTGGCCCTGGGCTACTACGACGGCGCGACGCCCTACTACGCCGCCGAGCACGTGCTGGCGCACCTGCAGATCCCGGAGAACCTGCGCGGCAACATCGAATCGGCCTACTACCCGGCCGGGCACATGATGTACGTGCACGAGCCGTCACGGGTCCAGCAGTCGAAGGACCTGGCCGAGTTCGTGCGGTCGAGCAGCAACCGCTGATAGTGCGTGCCGCCCCGCTTGGCAGGGCGGGGCGGCACGCCGGTAACAGATCGAGAACGGTGTTCAAACTGCTGAAACGGCCGTTCCCGCCACGTCGACATTCACCCGGTGAACGTTGATCAATCCCGAGGGGCGGACATGCGGCAGCGCAGCAGGACGACGTGGGCGACCGTGCCGGGAGCAGTCGTGCTCCTGGCGGTTGTCGGTGCGTGCGGCACCTCGCCGGTGAGACCGGGCGGGGAGACCGCGAGCAGTTCGCCGGCGCCGGTGAGCGCCCCGGAGTCCGCGGCGCGGACCTCGGCCGGCGCGGCCGAGCTGATCACCGTGCCCGACGTGTCCGGGCTTAACCACCAGCAGGCCCAGGACACCATGCAGGCCGCCGGTCTCTACAACCTGCGCGAGGTCGACGGCAAGGGGCTCGGCCGCATGCTCGTCGTGGACAGCAACTGGGTCCAGGTCGGACAGGACCCGCCCGCGGGCACCAAGGTCACCCCCGGCACGGTGATCACCCTTACGGCGGTCAAGTACACCGATCGCTGACCAGGGCCGCGGCCGCCACGCAAGCGAGAAGGGCAGGACGTTGGCAGCGCCGGTGAAGCCGGCAGCCGCGTTCATCACCCGCCCGGCACACGCGTGAAGGGCCGCCCCCGCGGGCGCGGGAGCGGCCCTTCCGCCACCACCTCAGCCGCGCAGGTATGCGGCTCCCCTGGTCACCGCGGCGTAGGCGTCCACCGCTCCGTGGCCGTAGAAACCGTTGAACGACGGGCTGCCCTGGCAGGTCGCGGTGAACGAGTCATCGCGACCCTCGTCCAGGTAGTCGACCGTCGCGGGGACCGGGCACGCGATCGGCGCCGCCGTGCCCTCGATGATCCGCTGCACCGCGTCCGGGCTCATCGTGATCCCGCCGCGGCCCGCCCGGCCGTACTCGGACACGATCAGCGCCGCCACGCCGCTCGCGTGCGGGGCGGCCATCGACGTGCCCTGCAGGAACTGGTAGTACGCCGCCCGGCCGTCCTTCGTGACCGCCTTCTGCACGCCCGCGGCCGCACCGTCGGGGGTCACGTTGCCGTCCGCGTCGATCGTGCCTTCGGCGACACCGACGTTGCGCGGGTACGCGGACAGGATCATGTTCTCGTTGGTGCGGTACCAGTCCGTGCCGAACCCGTCGCGGAAGAAGCCGCCCGGCGCGGACACCGAGATCTGCTCCAGGCCGTAGTTCGAGTAGTCCGCCTTCGCGCCGGACGGGCCGAACGCGGAGACCCCGATGGTGTGCGGGCCCTCGACCGGCAGCGACAGGCAGGTCGCGTTGTCGATCGTGCGCGGGTGGGCCGACGACGCCGGGTAGTCCGGGCTCGTCGTGTCCGGCTGCGGCGCGCCCAGGTCGGTGTGCTGGTTGCCCAGCGCCGCGACCTCGGTGACGCCCTTGCGGTAGGCGTAGTTCATCGCCCGCGTCATGGCCTCGGTGACGGTGCGCTGCTCCAGCTGCTGCTCGGCCGAGTCCGCCGGGTTCGAGGCGCAGTTGTAGAGCCACGGGTCGACGTAGAAGCTCATGTTGACGACGTCGACACCCGCGTCACCGGCGTAGGTGATCGCGTCGACGACCGGCTGGAGGAAGAAGAATCCGGAGTCCTGGCCCGCGCGCAGGTTCACCAGCGTCACGTTCGGGGCGACCCCGGAGATGCCGAACCCGTCCGCGGCCGCGGCGATCGTGCCTGCGACGTGGGTGCCGTGCCCGTTGTCGTCGTGGTCGGCGGGGTCGACGCAGCCGCGGAACTCGCACGGCCCGTCCACGACCGCGCCGGTCGGGTCGGTCGGGATGTCGCGGGTGAAGTTGCGGGACGCGCCGCGGTCGAAGTTGGGGGCGATGTCGGGGTGCGTGCCGTCCACACCGGTGTCGATGACGCCGACCTTGACGCGCTTGTTGCCCGGCTGCACGGTGCGCGACATGTCCGAGCGCACCGACTTGAGGCCCCACAGCTGGTCGTCCAGCGGGTCGGTGCCGGTGGCGCCGGTCGTCGCGCCGCTGCTCTTGGGCGCCTGGCGGCCTTCCTTCTCCACGTCGGACCGCTTCGGCGCGACCTTGCCGGTGGGGGCCTGGCCGATGGCCGTCGCCTTCGCCGCTCCGTAGACCGCGTCGTCGGCCGACACGCGTTGCACGAAGCCGTTCGCCGGGGCGGTGGCCGTGATCAGGCCGACCGCCGTGTTGGTCCGCACCACGGTTCCGCCGGCCTCGCGGATGGCCTGCTCGGCGGCGGCGACGCTCTGTTCGCCGGAGGCCAGCACGGTGAACTCCGTGGCGGGCCCGGACAGCGCGGCGGGTTGTGCGCTCGCGCTGGGAAGAACGACGGCCCCGCCGATCAGCGGGACCGCGAGCGCCGCGATGAGCAACCTGGTTCGTCTCAAGGAACTCCTCCTCATCAGGGTGAGGAGGAACCTACCTTCCGGATCGCCCGATCCGGTACGAAAACCCTACCTTCGTCGGGTGCGGGAGCCGCGCGGCTCAGGCGAGCGAGAGCGCGATCCCGTCGAGGATGTCGTGCTCGCTGACCACCAGTTCGGCCGGCCCGCCGCGGCGCCCGATCTCCTCGGCGAGGATCTGCACGATCAGCCCGCCGCCGCCGATGACGTCGACCCGGCCGGGGTGGATCACCGGGTTCGCGGCGCGCGCGTCGTGGTCGGCTTCCAGCAGGTGCCCCGACACGCGGGTGATGTCGGCCGGGGTCAGTCGCGACAGGTGCGTCCGCTCCGAGTCGTACTCGGGCAGCTCCTGGGCCACCGCGGACAGCGTGGTCACCGTGCCCGCGACGCCGATCCAGGTGCGGGCCTTCGACACGTCCACGACGTCGAACGCCTCGGCGAGCACGCCGGTGGCGAACTCGCGCGCGGCCACGATCTCGTTGGACGTCGGCGGGTCCGATTTCAGCGCGCGCTCGGTGATCCGCACGCAGCCGATGTCGACCGACTTCGCCGCGGTGACCGTGGCGCGCTTGCCGTCCCACTCGCCGAGGACCAGCTCGGTCGAGCCGCCGCCGACGTCGACTACCAGGAACGGCCCGTCGTCCGGGTCCTGCTCGCCGACCGCGCCCATGAACGACAGGCGGGCCTCCTCGTCGCCGGAGATCACCTCGGCCTCCACGCCGAGGACCTCGCGCGTCATCGCGAAGAACTCGTCGCGGTTGCTCGCGTCGCGCGTCGCCGAGGTGGCGACCATGCGGACCTTCTCCACGCCCTTGCGCCGCGCGGCGATGGTGTAGTCCTTCAGCGCGGCGCGCGTGCGCTCCAGCGCCTCGGGCGCCAGCCGTCCGGTCGCGTCCACGCCCTGCCCGAGCCGCACGATCCGCATCTCCCGATGCAGGTCACGCAGGTCGAAGGTGCCGTCGTGACGCTCGGTCAGCTCGGCCACCAGCAGACGGATGGAGTTCGTTCCACAGTCGATCGCGGCAACACGGGGCATGCGCCCACCCTACGGGGTCGGCCCGGTCGTCGAACCCGTGGTCGAGGTCTCCGCGCCCGTCTCGGGTGGCGCGCACGGCGGCAGCGTCTCCGACGTGGGCGGCGCCGTGGTGGTCGTCGTCGGGCTCGGCGGCGTGGTGCTTTGGCAGGTCGGCGTGGTTTCCGGGGGCGAGGTCGTCGTGGTCGTCGTGGTCGTGGTGGTGGTCGTCGTCGTGGTGCGGCCCGTGGTCGTGGTGGTGGTGCCCAGGTCGGTGCGCCCGGACGGCGACGGGAGGGTGCTCGGCGGTGGCGCGGCGAGGATCGTCGGCGGCGGAGTGACCGGAGGCGGGGTCGGGACGGCTGTCGCGGACGGCGCGCCGACCGGCACGTCGCTGTCCGGCAGCAGCGCGACACCGCTGCGGTAGGCCTCGGCCCAGCGGATCACCGTTTCGACGTAGGCGTCGGAGTTGTTGTAGCGGTAGATGGCGGCGCGCAGCTGGGCCGGGTCGGCGAGGTCCAGACCGCCGGAGCACAGGTAGCGCGCGGTGGCCAGGGTGGCGTCGTAGATGTTGTTCGGGTCGGCGACGCCGTCGTGGTTGCCATCGGCGCCGTAGAAGTTCCAGGTGGTCGGGATGAACTGGGTGGGGCCGACGGCGCGGTCCCACACCGTGTCGCGGTCCCAGCGGCCGCCGTCGCTGTCCGGGATCGCGGCCACCGGGCCGACGCCGTTCAGCTGCGGGCCGAGGATGGGCTCGCGGGTGGTGCCGTTCGCGTCGACGTACCCGCCGCGCGCGTGGTTGGACTCGATGCGGCCGATGCTCGCGATCAACGCCCAGTCGATGTGGCACTCCGGGCGCTCGAGGGTCATGACGTCGGCGGCGTTGCGGTAGGCCTTGAGGGCGGTGCCGGGGATGCCGAGGGGGCCGGTGGGCAGTTCCTCCGCGGGGACCGGTTCCGGTGGTTTCGGCAGCTCACCATTGACGCTGACGCGCAGGATCTCCGGCGGCGCGCCCTGGATCGGGCCGATCGCGCGGTTCTGGTCGACCGGGGTGGTGGCCGTCCAGGTCTCGGTGCCGCCGCCGGCCAGGCCGGCCGGGATGACGGCGAGCACGCCGCCCATCGCGGCGAGCGTGGTCTTGTGGGCCAGGCCGATTCTTCGCGCCTTGCGGCGGGCAGCCCTCACACGAGTCCGGCGCACATCCTCATCCCTCCCCGAGCGGCGACACATCCGATGCTGAACCGCGGGATGTGAAGTCCGTGTTACCGAGAAGGTGATCGTCGGAACCGGCCAGAAGTGTTAGCCGGAAGTTCCGACGTTGGTAGGGGTTTTTGTGCGGCGGGTGCGGGTTTTTGTGGCACGAAGTGGCCATCGGTGGGTGGGCGAGTGGGAATGTCGTGGGGGTGCGGGGCTTTTCGCGTGATTGGGTTGTGCGGCTAATTGGCGGATTGCTTGCGGCCGAACGGTGCAGTGGTGGGTGGCGCCGGTTGAAAGGACCGTTCAACGGAGGCGTGCTCAGCCGGCAGCGCCCAGCGCCGGCTGAGCAGAGCGGCCAGCGCCGGTGGACTCGGCGGCGGGCGTAGCGTCGGCGGGCTCGACGCCCATCTGCGTCACGCTGGCGGGCTCGACGCCATCGGGCGTCGCGCTGGCGGGCTCGACATCCAGCGGGGGCGTACCGCCGACGGACTCGACGCCCGGCGGGGCGTAGGCCAGCGGGCTCGACGCCCATCGGCGTCGCGCTGGCGGGCTCGACATCCAGCGGGGGCGTACCGCCGACAGACTCGACCCGGCGGGGCGTAGCGCCAGCGGGCTCGACGCCCATCGGCGTCACGCTGGCGGGCTCGACGCCCAGCGGGCGTGGCGCCGCGGGCTCAGCATCCAGCAGGGGCGCAGCGCCCCGCGGGACACCACGCTCCCGGCCACTCGGTCGCGGGCGCACCCAGCAACCACCGCCGGCAAGCAGGGCGGCCAACGCTGGTGGGTTCAGCGTCCAGCCGGGCGCAGCACCCGCAGCGCCCTGCGGGCGACCGCGCTCCCGGTAGCTCAGTCGCGGGGCACCCAGCACCGACCGCGGGCAGCCAGAGCGGCCAGCGTCGGTGGGCTCAGCGTCCAGCGGGGCGCAGCACCCCCGCCGGACACCACCCTCGCGGCGGCTCGGTCGCGGGCGCGCCCAGCACTAACCGCGGGCAACCAGAGCGGCCACGTCGGCGGGCTCAGCGTCAAGCGAGGCGTAGCGCCCGCAGCGCCCTGCTAGGCACCGCGCTCTCGGTGGCTCAGTCGCGCCCAGCGCCCAGCGCCCAGCGCCCAGCGCCCAGCGCCCAGCGCCCAGCGCCCAGCGCCCAGCGCCGGAGAAGCTACTTCGCGCAGTCGCCGCTGGGCCAGTCCGCCTTGAGCAGCTCCAGCGTCTCGTCGCCGAACGGGTTGATCCCCGGGCCCATCGCGAGGCTGTGCGCGAGGTGCACGTGCAGGCACTTGACCCGCCCCGGCATGCCGCCCGCCGTGACCTCGTGCCCGAGCGGCTCCAGCGCGTCCCGCTGGGCGAGGTACGACTCGTGGGCCCGCTGGTACGCCGCGGCGAGCTCGGCGTCCTCCGCGAGCCGGTCGGTCATCTCCTTCATGATCCCGGACGCCTCCAGCCTGCCGACCAGCGACGTCAGCCGCGGGCAGGTCAGGTAGTACAGCGTCGGGAACGGGGTGCCGTTCTCCAGCCGCGGGTTGGTCTGCACGACGGACGGGTGCCCGCTCGGGCAGCGCGCGGCCACCGCCCGCAACGCACGCGCGGGCCGGCCGAGCTGCTCGGAGATGATGATCCGGTCAGCCTCGGTGACCGGTTCGAACGAGGGCAGGTCCGTCTTGCTCACGAACCCATTGTCGCAGCCATCGCGCCGTCAGCCGCCGACGGTGCTCCACAGCTGCTGATACCAGGCGGCATCCCCGGAAGCCACCGGGTCCGGCGCCTGCCCGGCAGGCGGAACCGCGCCCTCACCGGGCAACTGCACGATGTAGGGCGTCTCCCCGGGCATGACGTACCGCAGCCGCCGCCGGGCCTCCGCCTCGACCTGCGCCGGGTCCGACACCGCGGCCTTGCGCTGCTCCAGCAGTTGCACGTCGTGCTGCAGCTGCGCCTGCCGCTGCTCCTGCTCGGCCACCTCGGCGCGCTGCGCGAGGTACGTGCGCAGCGGCACGGCGACCGTGAACGCCAGCGCGCACACCACGATCGCGAGCACGGCGGCCCGCCGCGTGGTGGACATCCCCAGCACCCGCGCCGCGCCGGCGCCGGGCTTGCCCTGGCTCCGGCGCAGGCGCGCCTTCCCGGCGGCCACCCGCCGGGCGAGCTGCGGACGGCGCGCGGGCGCCCCCTCCGCACGGCGGGCCGACGAGCCCTCCGTGCGCCGGGGGCGCCTCACGCGCTGGGATCCGCGTTGCGTCATCTACGCCGGTCAGCTCTCCGCCGAGAACCGCGGGAACGCCAGCTCGCCGGCGTACCGGGCGGCGTCGCCGAGGGTCTCCTCGATGCGCAGCAGCTGGTTGTACTTCGCGACGCGCTCGCTGCGCGCCGGGGCGCCGGTCTTGATCTGGCCCACCCCGGTCGCGACCGCGAGGTCGGCGATCGTGGTGTCCTCGGTCTCGCCGGAGCGGTGGCTCATCATCGACTTGTAGCCGCTGGACGTGGCCAGCGCGATCGCGTCGAGCGTCTCCGACAGCGTGCCGATCTGGTTCACCTTCACCAGCAGCGCGTTCGCGGCGCCGCGGTTGATGCCGTCCTCGAGGCGGTCCGGGTTGGTGACGAACAGGTCGTCGCCGACCAGCTGGACCCGGTCGCCGATCTGCTGGGTCAGCGCGACCCAGCCGTCCCAGTCGTCCTCGGAGAGCGGGTCCTCGATCGACACGAGCGGGTAGGCGTCCACCAGCTCCTGGTAGTAGGCGCCCAGCTGCTCGGCGGTCCGCTTGCTGCCCTCGAACGTGTAGGAGCCCGCGGAGAAGAACTCGGTGGCGGCGACGTCCAGCGCCAGCGCGATGTCCCGGCCCGGGGCGTACCCGGCCTTCTCGATGGCCGTGGTGATCAGGTCCAGCGCCTCGCGGTTGCTGGACAGGCTCGGCGCGAACCCGCCCTCGTCGCCGAGACCGGTGGCCAGGCCGCGGCCCTTCAGCACCGACTTGAGCGAGTGGTACACCTCGGTGCCCCAGCGCAGCGCCTCGCGGAAGGACTCCGCGCCGATCGGGGCGATCATGAACTCCTGGATGTCCACGTCTGTGTCGGCGTGCGCGCCACCGTTGAGGATGTTCATCATCGGCACCGGCAGCACGTGCGCGTTCGGGCCGCCCAGGTAGCGGAACAGCTCCAGCTCGGCCGACTCGGCGGCGGCCTTCGCGACGGCGAGCGAAACACCCAGCAGCGCGTTCGCGCCCAGCCGCGACTTGTCCGGGGTGCCGTCCAGGTCGACCAGCTTCTGGTCCACGATCCGCTGGTCGACGGCGTCCACACCGGCCAGCTCGGGGCCGATCTCGTCGAGCACCGCGGCGACCGCGCGCTCGACACCCTTGCCGTTGTAGCGCTTGGGGTCACCGTCGCGCAGCTCGACGGCCTCGTGTTCGCCGGTGGACGCGCCCGACGGGACAGCGGCCCGCGCCAGCGTGCCGTCGTCGAGAGCCACCTCCACCTCAACGGTCGGGTTGCCACGCGAATCCAGGATCTCGCGCGCGCCTACCTGCTCAATGACCGCCACAACTGCTCCTCATCGGTTTGTCCAGCGAAGACGCGACCAGCGTAGCCGCCATCGCCGTTCACCCGGTGGAGGCACGCGTCACTCGCCGGCCCTGACCTCCTGCCACCCGGACGGCAGATCGGCGGTGTCCGAGATCTGCTGCCAGAACGTCCAGCTGTTGCCCCCGCAATCCAGCACCGTGAACACCCGCGCCCCGTACGGCTGGTCCTGCGGCGGCGGCACGTCGCAGCCTTCCCCGAGCGCCGCGCAGACGTACTCGTGCTGCGCGTCGGCGTCGGGCACGTACACGACGTTGAGCTGCCCGACCGGGCGGTCGACGCCCTTCGCCTCCCAGTAGTCGGCGCCGACCCCGGCGAGCACGATCTCGGCGTCACCCGCGGCGACCACGGCCTGGAAGACCTGGCCGGACGCGTCCACGTAGCGGACCTTCTCGGTGAAGCCGAAGACGCGCACCAGCCAGTCGAGCGCCTCCGTGGCATCGGTGTAATACAGGTAGGGCGAGAGTCCGAGATACCGCGGTTCTTCGCTCATGACCGGTTAGTGCATCATGCCGCCCCGAGCCACCCTGATCGCCCCTGCCGAAACGCGCTTTCCGGGGGTAACGTCGATCAGAAGATGGAAGACTCAGAGACCCCGCGGGGAACAGCAGGCCGCCACCCGCTGCACGCGTTTCGCGAGGCGGAGGATCTCGTCGAGAAGCGGCGTCCACTGGACGCGCTGAAGGCGCTGCAGCCGGTGTTGGAAAGCGAACCGGACAAGCCGAGCGTCCAGCTGCTGGCCGGGCGCGCCTACTTCCACTCCGCCCAGCTCAACCGCGCCGAGCAGGCGCTGACGCGGGTCCTCGAGCTCGACCCGTCCGACCACTACGCCCGCTTCGTGCTGGGACGCACGCTCCAGAGGTTGGGACGGCTGGTCGAAGCTCTGGGACAGCTGCGCATGGCCTGGGCGATGAACCCGGTGCCGGAGTACCAGGACGCGTTGTCCGAGGTGAATGCGCGGGTTCGTCTTCAGGAGGGTTGATCTTCCGGCTGGGCGCGTCGCCGGGGTCGGTGCGGCTCTAAAGATCAAGGGATGTCCTCGCCGGACGGGCAGGCTCCGGGATGGCCGAGGGCGCGCCCCTCGCCTCGGGTGGGTGGTCGCTGGGTGGTCATCCCGTCGCCTTCCGGTTGGGTGTATCACTTTGAGCCAGGCCCGCAAGGTTGCGTTGTCGGCTGCGCGCTGGCGGCCTGGGTTGCGGGCCTGGCTCAAAGTGATCGTTGCGGTTTCAGGCGACGGGATGACCACCCAGCTCGGGTTGTGTGCACTGCGCGCCGCTAGCGCGGTGCTGCCTTGGCGAGTGTGGTGGCGGTGTCGAAGATCAGCTGCGCCTCGGCGGCCAGGGTGGGGCTGCCGGTGATCGCGGCCCACCAGCCCTGCGGGGTGGCCAGGTCGGCGCCCGTCGAGCACAGGGACCTCGCCACCGTCAGCGCCGCGTCGTCGACGTCCTTCGGGTCCGGCTGCTTTCCGTCGCCCGACGCGCGGGCCGACCACTGCTTCCAGATCTCGTCCGGCACCGGGAGCGGGCCGGTGCCGACCGCCTCCGCCTGGCCGATCGCGGCGAGCGTCGCCCACGACAGGTGGCATCCGGACCACTCCGCGCGCATCCACATCTCCGCCCGGCCGTAACCGGCCAGCAGGCGCGCCGGCAGCTTCGTCGCCGCGGCGACCTCGTTCGACCACGTGTCCAGCGCCCTCAGGTCCGACTCCCGCGGGCGGTCCTCCGGGGCGAGCCGGGCGAGGGGCGGCGCCGTCGCACCCACCGGCGGCTCCGACGTCCGCGCGGCCACCGCGGGCTGGACCGGCTGCGGGTCCCCGCCGGGCCGGGTCACGCCGATGGTCAGGATGAGCACCAGCCCGGTCCCGGCCACCGCGGCCCCGATGAGGACGCGGAGCGAAAACCGCCGGATCCGGGCGTCCCCCGGCTGAGTGGGTTCTGCCACCCGGACAGGTTATCCAGTCGCCTTGCCGGGCGGATCACACAACTTCGTTATCGACCCGTTCCCATGTGTCCTACCTGCGCAAACACGCTGCGCACAGTCGGATTTGCGAGGTTACTCCGTTCAGGCGAACAAGATCGGGATGGACATTCAGGTGAGCCTTACCTAAACCTATTCCGTCCGATGCGCCCAGGGAGGCCACCCGTGTTGTTCTCGAGCCTGCTCATCGGCCTCCGGGAAGGCCTGGAGGCCGCCCTCGTCGTGAGCATCCTCGTCGCCTTCCTCGTGAAGACCGGCAGGCGCTCGGCGCTGCGCTGGGTCTGGCCGGGCATCGCCGCGGCAGTGCTCCTCTCGGTCGGCGTCGGCGCGATCCTGACCTTCACCACCGCCCAGTTGTCGTTCGAGCAACAGGAACTGTTGGGCGGCAGCCTGTCGATCGTGGCCGTCGGGTTCGTCACCGCCATGATCTTCTGGATGCGCAAGGCGTCGAAGAGCATCACCGCCGAGCTGCGCGGCAAGATGGACGAGGCACTCGCGATCGGACCGCTCGCGGTCCTGCTCCTGTCCTTCCTCGCCGTCGGACGGGAAGGGCTGGAGACCGCGGTCTTCTTCTACGCCGCCGTGCAGACCGCGCAGGGCGGCACCACCCAGCCGCTGATCGGGTTCGCCGTCGGCATCGCCATCGCCGTCGCGATCGCCTACGGCCTCTACCGCGGCGCCATCCGCTTCGACCTCGGCAGGTTCTTCACGATCACCGGCGTCCTGCTGGTGTTCGTCGCCGCCGGTGTCCTCGGCTACGGCCTGCACGACCTGCAGGAAGCCGGTTTCCTGCCCGGCCTGCACACCCTCGCCTTCGACGCGTCCACCGCCATCCCGGAGACCTCGTGGTACGGGGCGCTGCTCAAGGGCGTCTTCAACTACTCGCAGCAGACGACCGTGCTCCAGGCCATCGCCTGGATCGCCTACGTCGTGATCGTGCTGCCGCTGTTCCTGCGGCGGCCCGCAGACAGGACCACCCCCGCGGTGGCCGGTTCCAAGGAGTGACCTTGCGCAAGACCCCACTCGCCGCCGCGGGATTCGGCGCGCTGCTCGTGCTGTCCGCCTGCTCCGGCGGTGAACAGAACACCGCGGCGGGCGGCCCGATCACCGTCGACGCCACCGACACCGCGTGCACCGTGTCGGCGACGACCGCGAACGCGGGCAACGTGACGTTCGAGGTGACCAACAAGGGCACCAAGGTCACCGAGTTCTACCTCTACGCCGAGGGCGACCGGATCATGGGCGAGGTCGAGAACATCGCACCCGGTCTGACCCGGAAACTGACCGTCGAGGTGCCCGACGCCGGCGCGTACCAGACCGCGTGCAAACCGGGCATGACCGGCGACGGCATCCGCGGCGCGTTCACGGTCACCGGTGGCGCCACGCGCCAGGCCGACGCGAACACCAGGCTGGGGGACGCCACCAAGAGCTACGCCACCTACGTGGCCGGCCAGAGCGACGCGCTGTTGACCGAAACCCAGAAGTTCGCCGACGCCGTCAAGTCCGGCAACGTCGACGACGCCAAGGCCCGTTACGCGCCGACCCGCGTCTACTACGAGCGCATCGAGCCGGTCGCGGAGAAGTTCGGCGACCTCGACCCGGCGATCGACGTGCGCGAGGCCGACCTCGAAGAAGGCCAGCAGTTCACCGGCTTCCACCGGCTGGAGAAGGACCTGTGGGTCACCGGGCTGCAGGCCGACAGCGCGCAGGTCGCCGACAAGCTCGTCGCCGACGTGACCACGCTGGTGACGCAGGCCAAGGCCATCCAGCTCACGCCGCTCGACCTGGCCAACGGCGCCAAGGAGCTGATGGACGAGGTCGCCACCGGCAAGATCACCGGCGAGGAGGAGACCTTCTCGCACACCGACCTGTGGGACTTCCAGGCCAACCTGGACGGCTCCGAGGCCGCGATCCAGGCCCTGCGGCCGGTGCTGCAGGAACGCGACCCGGCGCTGGTGTCCGAAGTGGACGCCCAGTTCAAGAACGTGCAGACCCTGCTCGACGCGCAGCGCGCCGGCGACGGGTTCAAGTACTACACCGAACTGTCCCAGGACCAGATCCGCGAGTTCGCCTCGGCCGTGGACGCCCTGAGCGAGCCGCTGAGCAGGACGGCGGAGGTCGTCGCGCGATGACGCAGGTGTCCCGCCGCCGGCTGCTGGGGATCGCGGGCGCCGGCGTCGCTCTCGCCGGGGCCGGCGCGGCGGCCGGCGCCGGGATCGACCACGCGCTCTCCGCGCCGGAAGCGCAGGCCGCGCCGGAGGTCGTGCCGTTCCACGGCGAGCACCAGGCCGGGATCGTCACGCCGGCGCAGGAACACCTGCACTTCGCCGCGCTCGACGTGACGACGAAGGACCGGGCGAAGCTGGTTTCGTTGCTGCGCAAGTGGACCGACGCCGCACGCCGGATGACCGCCGGGCAGGAAGTGGTTCCGGGTGGCGCGGTGGGCGGCGCGGGCGCCGCGCCGCCGGACGACACCGGCGAGGCGCTCGACCTGCCCGCGGCCGCGCTGACGTTGACGATCGGGTTCGGGCCGTCCCTGTTCGACGACCGCTTCGGGCTCGCGGGCAAGCGGCCGGCCGCGCTGGCCGACCTGCCCGCCTTCCCCAAGGACAACCTGGCCCCGGCCCGCAGCGGCGGTGACCTCTGCATCCAAGCGTGTGCGAACGACCCGCAGGTCGCCGTGCACGCCGTGCGCAACCTGGTGCGAATCGGGTTCGGCACCACCGAGGTGCGGTGGTCGCAGCTCGGGTTCGGGCGCAGCGCCTCGACGTCGACGTCGCAGGTGACGCCGCGGAACCTCTTCGGTTTCAAGGACGGCACGAACAACCTCAAGGCCGAGGACCCGGCCGCGCTGGCGCAGCACGTGTGGGTCGCGCCGGGCGACGGCCCGGACTGGATGGCCGGCGGCAGCTACCTGGTCGCGCGGCGGATCCGGATGCACATCGAGACATGGGACCGGACGTCGCTGGACGAGCAGGAGCGGATCGTCGGCCGCGCGAAGGGCACCGGCGCGCCGCTCGGGCAGACCGCCGAGTTCGACCCGGTGGACCTGCACGTCGGCGGCGCGGACGGCGAACCGCTGATCGCCACGGACGCCCACATCCGGCTGGCGTCGGCGGAAAACCTCAACGGCGCGCGGATCCTGCGCCGCGGCTACAGCTTCGTCGACGGCTCCGACGGCGTCGGGCACCTCGAAGCGGGCCTGTTCTTCATCTGCTTCAACCGCGACCCGCGCACCCAGTTCGTGCCGATGCAGAAGGCGTTGTCGGCGAAAGACTCGATGATGGAGTACCTCGAACACACCGGCTCGGCGTTGTTCGCGGTTCCGCCCGGGGTGGCCGAGACCGGCTACTGGGGCGAGTCGCTGTTCGCCTGAGGCCAGTGGGCGCGCCACGCGTCGGCGTCCATGGCCGCCGGGTCCAGGCCGGCCGCCCTGGCCGACTTCTCGGCCGCCCGCACGTCGGCTGCGAACCGCTTCGCCACCGCGCGCAGCTCGCCCTCCGGGTCGACCCCGGACCGCCGCGCGGATGCGGCCAGCCGGAACAGCTGCTCGGCGGACGAGTCGCCACCGGGGAACAGGTCCGCGGGCAGGCCGGCGCGGCCGGTGCGCTGCCCCAGCTTCCCCGCCAGCGCGACCGCCGGCTGCCCGAGCGCCACACCGTCCACACTGGACTCGCGACGCTTCTCGGCCTGCTTCAGCTCCTCCCAGCGCACCTGCTGGTGCGCGGCGGTGTGCACGCGCTCGGCGTCGGTGAACACGTGCGGGTGCCGCCCGACCAGCTTGGCGACCAGCGCGGACGCCACCGCGTCCACGTCGAACGGGTCCTCGGCGTCCTCGGCGGCGACGCGCGCGTGGAAGAGCACCTGGAGCAGCACGTCGCCCAGCTCCTCGCGCAGCGCGGCGCGGTCGCCCTCCTCGATCGCGTCCAGCAGCTCGTAGGTCTCCTCGACCAGGTACTGCCGCAGCGAGTCGTGGGTCTGCTCGGCGTCCCACGGGCAACCGCCCGGGGAGCGCAGCCGGTCCATCACCTTCGCGGCCTCGACCAGGCCCGCCCCGGACGGCTGGGCGATCACCCGCGAACCGGCCCGCACCAGGGCCTCCACCGCGGGATCCGCCGCGTCCGCGGCGAACAGCACCACCGGGCCCGGCTCCGCGGCCAGGTCGTCCGGCGTGGGCTTCGCGCCCAGCAGATCGGCCAGCTCACCGTCGATCCCGGACGCGTACACGGCGTGCGCGCCACGCAGGAACGGCACGGCGGCCGGCGGGATCCCGGCGTCCGGGTAGGGCAGGAGCACGACCGTCACGGCTGTGCGGCACCCTTCACCGGCACGACGGCGCCGGTGGTCTCGGCGCTGCTCGGGGCGAGGTTCATGGCCACAGGATCCCACACGCCGTAGCGCGGGTTGATGCGAACGCCGGCCTCCTCGACGTACGGCTGGAGCAGCCGCTGCCCGATGGCCGCGAGCTGCGCCGCCGACGGCTGCGCGACCTGCTCGCCCGAGGACGGCGCGTTCAGGTTCCGCTCCCGCACGATCGCGACGATCCACACCGCCTGCTCCTGGCTCGGCTGGAACGCGACCACCGTGCCCGGCGGCACCCCGAACAGGACCAGCGTGGCGAGGTCCGGGGCCTGCGCGGCGGGCACCGCCTCGCCGGTGCTCGTGCGCTCCCCCGCGGCCGCGTCCGCGCGGATGACCTCGGCGGCGGCCGTCGGGCTCTTCGCCATCTCCTCGGCCTTGGCGATCGCGCGCTCCCGCCGGTCCAGCGGCTGGTCGCCGCCGATGTCGGAGGACACCGACGTGTAGTCGAACGTGACCGACATGCGGTCGAGGTACTTCTGACCCAGCGCCTGCAGCAACAGGCTGTCGGTGATCACCTCGCGGTGGTCGCGCACCCGGTTGGCGATCTGCTGCGCCAGCTGCGACGGATCCGCGCCCGCGGTGTCGACCGGGTCGGCGAGCGGGTCGGCGGCGAGGAACTGGTCGAGCAGCCGCGGGTCGACAGCCAGCCC
The DNA here is from genome assembly GCF_000231075.2 of Amycolatopsis sp. ATCC 39116. Taxonomy (NCBI): domain Bacteria; kingdom Bacillati; phylum Actinomycetota; class Actinomycetes; order Pseudonocardiales; family Pseudonocardiaceae; genus Amycolatopsis; species Amycolatopsis sp. ATCC 39116. Next base: position 62,873 of record NZ_AFWY03000018.1, read on the forward strand.
CTCCCGCTGGGCGGCGCGCGTGAGGACGTCGTGGACCACCAGCTGGCGCACGACCTCGCGGCCGAGCAGGTCCAGCTTGTGCTGCTGGGACAGCTGCTGCGCGGCCGGGTGCTCGCGCACGGCCTTGTCCAGCAGGTCCTGCACCTGGTCCACGGTGATCTCGCGGTCGCTGAAGATCACGGCGGAGCCCACCTGGCTCGGCCCGGACCCGCACCCGGCGAGCAGCAGGCAGGCGACGAGCGCGGCGAGCAGCGACCGGGAGCGACCCATGATCCGCATCACACCGCGTACCCTCTCATACCGGACCCGGACGAGCGAACTTCACTGCCCCTGCGGCCAGCGCACGTGCGCGTCGTGCTCGGGGTGCTTGCGCAGGTACGCCGCGATGAACGGGCACAGCGGCACGATCGTCTTGCCGCGCTCCACCGCGTCCTCGATGGCCGCCTTGGCGAGCTTCGAGCCGAGGCCCTGGCCGGAGAACGCGTCGTCGATCTCGGTGTGCGTGAAGATCACGTTGTCGCCGCGCTCGCGGTACTCGGCGAACCCGCCCAGCTTGTCCTCGACGAAGATCTCGTAGCGGCTCTTCTCTTCGTTCCGCGTGACCACGGCGTCTCCTAACCGACGGGGGCGGGCTTCTTGGTCAAGTTGATCAGGAGCTTGGTGCACCAGTCCAGCAAGGCTTCGTCACGCAGCGCGGGCGCGCCCATCCGCCCGCCCGCCGGGCCTTCGGTCGGCTTGGGCACCGTCACCATCCGCATCGCGGCCTTGTAGTTCGCCTTCGGGTACAGCCGCTTCAGCCGGACCATCTGCGAGTCCATCAGCTCCAGCGGCGCGAAGCGGATGTTGTTGCCCTGTGCGGAAACCTCGGTGACGCCCGCCGAGCGGCACACGTGCCGGAACCGCGCCACCGCGAGCAGCCGCTGCACCGGAGCGGGCGGCTGGCCGTAGCGGTCGATCAGCTCCTCCTCGACCGCGCGCAGCTCGTCGTCGTCCACCGCGGCCGCGATCTTGCGGTAGGCCTCCAGGCGCAGCCGCTCGCCGGGGACGTAGTCGTGCGGAATGTGCGCGTCCACCGGCAGGTCGACGCGGACCTCGCGCAGCTCCTCCTCCTCGGCGGGCGCCTCGCCGGCGCTGCGGCGGAACACGTCGACCGCCTCGCCGACCAGCCGCACGTACAGGTCGAACCCGACGCCCGCGATGTGCCCGGACTGCTCGGCGCCGAGGATGTTCCCGGCGCCGCGGATCTCCAGGTCCTTCATCGCGACCGCCATGCCCGCGCCCAGCTCGGTGTTCTGCGCGATCGTCGCGAGCCGGTCGTGCGCGGTCTCGGTGAGCGGGCTCTCCGGCGGGTACAGGAAGTACGCGTAGCCGCGCTCCCGCCCGCGCCCCACGCGGCCGCGCAGCTGGTGCAGCTGCGCCAGCCCGAGCAGGTCGCCGCGCTCGACGATCAGCGTGTTCGCGTTCGAGATGTCCAGGCCGGTCTCCACGATCGTGGTGCAGACCAGCACGTCGTACTCGCGCTCCCAGAAGCCCTGGATGATCTTTTCGAGCTTCTCCTCGTTCATCTGGCCGTGCGCGGTGACCACCCGCGCCTCGGGCACCAGCTCGCGGATCCGGCGCGCCGCCTTCTCGATCGAGGACACCCGGTTGTGCACGTAGAACACCTGGCCGTCACGCAGCAGCTCACGACGGATGGCGGCGGCGACCTGCTTGTCGTCGTACGCGCCGACGTAGGTCAGGATCGGGTGCCGGTCCTCCGGCGGGGTCAGGATCGTCGACATCTCGCGGATGCCGGCCAGCGACATCTCCAGCGTGCGCGGGATCGGCGTTGCCGACATGGTCAGCACGTCGACGTGCGTGCGCAGCGCCTTGATGTGCTCCTTGTGCTCGACGCCGAACCGCTGCTCCTCGTCGACGATGACCAGGCCCAGGTCCTTGTACCGGATGCCGGTCTGCAGCAGGCGGTGCGTGCCGATCACGATGTCGACCGTGCCGTCGGCGAGGCCGGCCAGCGTCGCCTCCGCCTCGATCTTGTCGGTGAACCGGGACAGTCCCTTGATGGTCACCGGGAACGACGCCATCCGGCCGGCGAACGTGTTCAGGTGCTGCTGGGCCAGCAGGGTGGTCGGCACCAGCACCGCGACCTGCTTGCCGTCCTGCACCGCCTTGAACGCCGCGCGCACGGCGATCTCGGTCTTGCCGTAGCCGACGTCACCGCAGATGACGCGGTCCATCGGCACACCGCGCTCCATGTCCGCCTTGACCTCGTCGATCGCGGCGAGCTGGTCGTTGGTCTCGGTGAACGGGAACGCGTCCTCCAGCTCCCGCTGCCACGGCGTGTCCTGGCCGAACGCGTGCCCCGGCGAGGCCTGGCGGGCCGCGTAGAGCTGCACCAGCTCGGCCGCGATCTCCTTGACCGCCTTGCGTGCCTTGGCCTTGGTGTTCTTCCAGTCCGAGCCGCCCAGCTTGTTCAGCGTGGGCAGCTCGCCGCCGACGTAGCGGGACACCTCGTCGAGCTGGTCGCTCGGCACGTACAGCCGGTCGCCGGGGTGGCCACGCTTGGACGAGGCGTACTCCAGCACCAGGTACTCGCGGGTGGCGCCGCCGACGGTGCGCTGCACCATCTCCACGAACCGGCCGATGCCGTGCTGGTCGTGCACCACGTAGTCGCCGGGCTTGAGGGCCAGCGGGTCGACCGCGTTGCGGCGGCGCGACGGCATCTTCGTGCCCAGGTCGCGCGTCGCCGAGCCGGCGGTGGCGCCGCGGCCGGTCAGGTCGGCCTCGGTGAGCACGACCAGCCGCAGCTCGGGCGCGACGAACCCCTCGGCGAGGCCACCGCAGGCGACCGTCACGATGCCCGGCGCGGGCTGGTCGAGGAGGCCGTCCGCCGCGTGCGTCGCGGAGATTCCGGCGGTGGACAGCTGCTCGACGGCGCGGGCGGCGGTGCCGTGCCCGGCCACCACGAGCACCGCGGTGCCGTCCGCGGCCAGATGCGCCCGCAGGTCGGTGACGGCGCGCTCCAGGTCGCCGCGGTAGGCGGGCGAGGCCTCCACGCCGATCCGGATGACGTCCGCGTCCTCGCTGGTCAGCTGCGACAGCGTCCACCACGCCCGGCCGGTCTCGCCGGCGTGTTTGGCGACCTCTTCCAGGTTGCGGTACGCCGACGCCCCCAGGTCGATCGGCGCCTGACCCCCGCCTGCGGCGGACATCCACGACGCTTCGAGGAACTCCTGGCCGGTGCGCACCAGGTCGGCCGCGCGGGCGCGGATCTTCTCCGGGTCGGCCAGCACGACGTGCGTGCCCTCCGGCATCGCGTCGGTGAGCAGCTCCAGCTCGCCCTCGCACAGCACCGGGATGAGGGCCTCCATGCCCTCGACCGGGATGCCGCCGGCCAGCTTGGTGAGCATCTCGGCCAGCTGCGCGTCGGCCTCGTACTGCTCGGCCAGCTCGCCGGCGCGGGCCTTCACGTCCGGCGTGAGCAGCAGCTCCCGGCACGGCGGGGCGTAGACGGAGGACAGCTCGCCGGGCAGCGACCGCTGGTCCGACACCGCGAACGCGCGCACCTCGCTGACCTCGTCGCCCCAGAACTCGACGCGGTACGGGTGGTCGGCCGTCGGCGGGAAGACGTCCAGGATGCCGCCGCGGACGGCGAACTCACCGCGCTTCTCGACCATGTCCACGCGGGTGTAGGCCAGCTCGACCAGCCGCTCCAGCAGCGGCTCGAACTCCTCCTCCTCGCCGACGCGCAGCTCGACCGGCGCGAGGCTGCCCAGGCCCGGCGCCATCGGCTGGATCAGGCTGCGGACCGTGGCCACCACCACGCGCGGGGCGCGGTCGGTGTGCAGGCGGTGCAGCACGTCCAGGCGGCGGCCGACGGTGTCCGCGCGCGGCGAGAGGCGCTCGTGCGGCAGCGTCTCCCAGGACGGGAAGTCGGCCACCGCGTCGGCGCCGATCAGGCTCGCCAGCGCGGCCGTCAGCTCCTCGGCCTCGCGGCCGGTGGCGGTGACGGCCAGCACCGGGCGGCCCGCCCCGGCGTCGGACGCCAGCGCGGCGACCACCAGCTGGCGGGTGGCCGTGGCGCCGGAGAGCTCGAGCAGGGGCGCGCCGGCCCGCTCGATCACCGCGCGCAGGGCGGGATCGGGCAGGACGGCGGAGAGCAGGCCGGACAACTGCGGGTCGGACACGAAAACGATCTCCCTGGAGCACGCGGGCACACCCCTGCCCGGGCTGGCGGAGGGATCAGGGGCTCTCGTGTTCCAGGGTACGTCGCAGGGGCGACAAAATTTCGGCGAGTCCCGCGAGCTGGTGGTCGATGTCCCGCGGGTCGAGCGCCGCGATGCGCAGCAGGATGTGCCGGGCCCCGGCCTCGGCGAAGCGCCTGAGCTGGGCGATCACCTCGTCCGGGCCGCCGGTGATCATCACCTGGACCTTTCCCACCCAGTCGAGTGGCGCCTGGTAGGTGGCCTGGCAGTACTCCTCCAGCGCCGCCGTGCCCCCGCCGAGGTGGACGGTCGCGAAGAGGGCGGGCGTGACGTCGCGCCCCTGCTCGCGGATGGTGGCCAGGCCGCTCGCGTAGTCGGCCGGGTCGGGCGGGTACGGCAGCCAGCCGTCGTACAGCTTCCCGGCGCGGCGCAGCGCGGCCGGCGTGATGCCGCCGAGCCACACCGGCGGGCCGCCCGGCTGGGCGGGGCGCGGCACCTCGGGCAGCCAGTCGTAGTGCAGGACCTTGCCGTGGAAGGACTCCGGGTGGCCGGTCCACAGCTGCTTCCACAGCGTCACGGTGTCGTCGAGGTACGAGAAGCGGGTCTTGAAGTCCACGCCGACCAGGTCGAACTCGTGCTCGCTGCGGCCGGGGAACCCGGCGCCGACGCCGAGGATCAGCCGACCGCCGGAGACGAGGTCGAGCGAGGAGATCGTGAGGGCGGCCTGCGCGGGGTGGCGGTAGGCGGGGATGAGGGTCGCGGTGCCGAGCCGCACGGTTTCGGTGGCCTGCGCGACGGCGGTGAGCAGGGTCAGCGGCTCGACCCGGGCGCGCGACAGCGAGTCGCCCGCCCAGACCGAGTCGAAGCCGAGGCGCTCGGCGCGCACGGCGATGTCCACGATGTCGGCGACCGTGCCGCCGGCCGCGAGCTGGGCCTGCCCGGCGGGCAGGAGAAGTCCGATCTGCATGCCCTCACGCTGTCGCCGGGGCGCGCTGGCGACAATTCCCGCCGGGGAATGATCAGGCGGGCCCGCCCGGCCCGATCTCGAACGCCTGCCGCACCGGCAGGTCGGGCTGCTCGGTCTCCACGACCTCCACCAGCTCGTCGGGCAGCACGCGCGGCGGCAGCTCGCCGAACCGCGCGAACCGGAGGAAGGCCAGCTCTTCGTCCGTGAACCGCTCGGGCACCAGACACCTCCAGTCGGTCATTCCCCGCGGGGAATGGCGGGCGACGCGCTCCCGGTAGTAAGCATGCGGGGTGACGACGGCTTTCGGAAGTGCCCTCAAGGACTGGCGCACCCGGCGGCGCCTGTCCCAGCTCGAACTCGCCCTCCGCGCGGGCACCACCCAGCGGCACGTCAGCTTCATGGAGAGCGGCCGGTCGGTGCCGGGGCGCGGCATGGTCGTGCGCGTGGCCGAGTCGCTGCAACTGCCGCTGCGCGAACGCAACGCGCTCCTGCTCAGCGCCGGGTACGCCCCGACCTACCCGGAGACCGACCTGTCCGATCCGGCGCTGCGCCCGGTGCTCGACGCGCTGGATCGGCTCCTCGACGGGCACGAGCCGTACCCGGCGATCGTGGTGGACCGGTTCGGCGACCTGGTCGCGACCAACAAGGCCGCCGACATCCTCACCGAGGGCGCCGCGCCGGAGCTGCTCGAACCGCCGGTCAACGTGCTGCGCCTGGCCCTGCACCCGCGCGGGATGGCGCCGCGCATCGGGAACTTCGACGACTGGGCCCGCCACGTGCTGGAGCGGCCCCGCCAGGAACACGCGAAGGCCCCGCACCCCCGGCACGCCGAACTGCTCGCCGAGCTGGAGGGCTACCTGCCCGGGCCGCCGAACCTGGACGCCGACCACCTCGGGTTCGCCGTGCCGCTGGTCCTGCGCACCTCCCGCGGCGAGATGCGGCTGCTCACCGCGATCACCACGTTCGCCACCGCGGTCGACGTGACGGTGTCGGAGCTGCGCCTGGAGACGTTCCTGCCCGCCGACGACGAGACCGCGCACATCCTCACCCGATGAGCGACCCGCCCGCCTTGCCCACCAGCAGCGCGGCCACCACCCACACCACCGCCGCGGCCATGCTCACCAGCAGGAACCGGGGGTACGGCACCGCCGCCGCGCCTGCCACCCGCGGCATCAGCGTCCGCGCCCCGGCGAGGAACCGCGCCGCGAACACCGCCACCACCCCGTACCGCGCGATGCGCGACTCGACCCGGCGCCAGCGGGCCGACGTGATCCGCCGGCCCAGCCTGCGCCCCTCCAGGTAGGCCAGCTGGTCGCCGAACACGGCCGCGGCCGCGACGACCGCCATCGCCAGCCACAGGTCGACGGTGCCCTGCCCGGCGAGGAAGCCGACGAGCAGCAGCGTCGACAGAGTGGGCAGCACGATCCCCGGCAGCAGCGCGGTTTCCGCGGCGATCACCGCCGCCGCGACCAGGTAGACCAGCGCGGGCGGGAGGGTGGCGATGGCGTCGATCACGGCGTCACGGCCGCTCGGTGCACGAAGGCGGGCGGCAGGTTGCCCCACACCACCCGGCTGCGGCCGACGAACCCGAACCGCCGGGCCAGCGCGGCCTCGAACCGCCTGGCGGCGGGCAGCCACGCGGCGTGCAGGTAGGCGAAGGTCGCGAACCGTCCGCCCGGCGCGAGGACCTCGCCGACCTGGTCGAGGACGCGCTCCTGCCGGGCGCGCGGGAACAGCGCCCACGGCAGCCCGGACACGACGACGTCGGCGGTGCGCACGTGCCGGGCCAGGTCCTCGGCCGATCCGGTGATCACCTCGACGCCCGCGTGCCGCCGCGCGAGCGCGCCGGCCAGCCGCGGGTTGACCTCGACGGCCGTCAGCCGCGCGCCGGGTCCCAGCCGGGCGAGCAGGGCTCCGGTGAACACCCCGGTGCCGGGCCCGAGTTCGACGACGTGCGCCGCGCGCTCCACGCCGATCCCCGCGACCATGGCCGCCGCCAGGCGCCGTGAGCTGGCCGCGATCGCGCCGGTGTGCGCGGGGGCCCGGAGGAATTCCCTGGTGATGGACATGTCTCCGACGCTAGGAACGCCACCGCCCGGCCACCTCGGCATCGCGGCCGCACGTTCTCCTCCTCCAGCAGGAGATCGCGGTGGGACGATCGGGACATGGAGATCACCACCTGGTACCTGGAGCAGACGGACCCGGCCGCGATCCGGCCGTCCGCCGCGCCGGACGAGCCGGTCGCCATCACCCGCGCCGAGGTGCCGAGCCCGGAGTTCAACCGCTTCCTCTACACCACCGTCGGCGGTGACTGGCAGTGGACGGACCGGCTCGGCTGGGACCGGCAGCGGTGGCTGGACCTGCTGGCGCAGCCCGGTTACGAGACCTGGGTGGCGTACCTGCGCGGCACCCCGGCCGGGTACGCCGAACTGGACGGCACCAAGCCGGGCGAGGTGGAACTGGCCTACTTCGGGCTGCTGCCCGCGTTCACCGGCCGCGGGATCGGCGGGCACCTGCTGACGGTGGCGCTGCGGCGGGCGTGGGACCTGCCGGAGCGCTGGCCGGGGGCGGAGCCGACCAGGCGCGTGTGGGTGCACACCTGCACGCTCGACGGGCAGCCCGCCGCGCTGGCCAACTACCAGCGGCGGGGCCTGACGATCTACCGCACCGAAACCCGCGATCAAGACCCGGACTTCACCGGACACCGGGCACAATGACCCCATGCGCCGCATCGGGGCCGTACTGCTCGCCGTCCTCGCCGTCACGGCTTGCTCGTCTTCGCCCGCACAGGACCTGCCGTCGACCCCGGCCACCGTCGCCGCGCCCACCACGGTCAGCGGGCAGAGCCTCGCGCTGAAGGTGGACGTCGTGACCGGCGGGCTGCAGCACGGCTGGGACGTCGGCTTCCTGCCCGGCGGTTCGATGCTCGTCACCCAGCGGCCGGGGCGGCTCGCGCTGGTGCGCGGCACCGCGGTCACCCAGGTCCAGGCCGACTTCTCCGACGTGTGGGCGCGTGGCGAGGGCGGTCTGATGGGGATGGTCGTGCACCCGGACTTCGCCACCAGCCGCCGGTTCACCACCTGCCAGACGCACCAGGAGGGCGGCCGCGCGGTCGACGTCCGTCTGGTGACCTGGACGCTGTCGGCGGACGAGCGCAGCGCGACCAAGGTGCGCGACCTGCTGACCGGGCTGCCGGTCAACCAGAGCGGCCGCCACTCCGGGTGCCGCCCGGAGATCGCCGCGGACGGGGCGCTGCTCGTCGGCACCGGCGACACCGCGCGGCCGGACGTGTCGCAGGACCGGCACAGCCTCGGCGGCAAGGTGCTGCGCATCGACCTGAACACCGGCGCGCCGCTGCCGGACAACCCGTTCATCTCCTCGGCCGACCCGAACGAGCAGCGGATCTACAGCTTCGGGCACCGCAACATCCAGGGCGTGGCGGTGCGCCCGGGCACCGGCCAGGTGTTCGTGGGCGAGCACGGGCCGACGTTCGACGACGAGATCAACCTGATCCGCGCCGGCGGCAACTACGGCTGGGACCCGTCGCAGGGCGGCACCGTCGACTCTTACGACGAGGACGTGCCGATGACGGACCTGCAGCGGTTCCCGGACGCCGTCCGGCCACTGTGGACCTCCGGGGACATCACCGAGGCGATCTGCGGCGCGGCTTTCGTGTCCGGGCCGCAGTGGGGCGCGCTGGACGGCAGGCTGGCCGTGGTCGCGCTCAAGGGCCAGAAGATGCTGATGTTCACGGTGGACCCGGCGGGTGCGGTCACCGAGGTCTACCTGCCCGCCGAGTTCGACGACACGTACGGCCGGCTGCGCGCGGTGCGCAGCGGCCCCGACGGCGCGTTGTACGTGACCACGTCGGACGGCAACGACGACAAGCTCCTGCGCATCACGCCCGCTGCTTGACGCGCGACGGCCGGTTGCTCAGCAGGTAGCCCGCCCCGATGACCACCGCCACGATCGGCGTGACGTAGAGGGCCACCCGGGTGTCCTCACCGAACCCGAGCAGCACCACGACCAGCGCGAGGAACGCCAGCGCCAGGTACCCGGTCCACGGCGCGCCCGGCATGCGGAACTCCGACGCGGGCAGCTCGCCGCGGTCGCTGCGGCGGCGGTAGACCAGCTGGCACACCACGATCACGCCCCACGTCCACAACACCCCGACCGTGGCGACGCTGGTGATGTAGGCGAACGCCTTCTCCGGCACGACCGCGTTGATCAGGATGCCGGCCGCCATGACGATCGCGGACGCGGTGATGCTCGCCGCGGGCACCTGCCGCTTCGACAGCTTGCCGAACGCGGCGGGCGCCGACCGGTGCACGGCGAGGGTGCGCAGCATCCGACCGGTCGAGTAGATGCCCGAGTTGCACGAGGACAGTGCCGCGGTCAGCACGACGAACTGGATGATCCCCGCCGCGCCGTGGATGCCGACCGCGTCGAAGGCCCGCACGAACGGGCTCTCGCCGCCGTGGAACTCGGTCCACGGCACCAGCGACAGCAGCACCACCAGCGCGCCGACGTAGAACACCCCGATCCGGACCATCACGCTGTTGATCGCCTTCGGCAGCACGACCCGCGGGTTCTCCGCCTCGCCCGCGGTCAGCCCGATCAGCTCGACGCCGAGGTAGGCGAACATGACGCTCTGCAGCGCCAGCAGCGCGCTGCCCGCGCCGTGCGGCAGGAACCCGCCGTCGCTGACCAGGTGCGCGAACGTCGCGTGCTCACCGGCGGGCCCGATCCCGAACACGATGACCGCGAGCCCGAGCACGATCGCCCCGACGATCGTCACGACCTTGATCATCGAGAACCAGAACTCGAACTCGCCGAACACCTTGACCGAGATCAGGTTGGCCAGGAACAACAGCCCGAGCACGACCGCCGCGGTGACCCACTGCGGGATGTCCGGGAACCAGTACTGCACGTAGATCCCGGCGGCGGTGATCTCGGCCATCGCGGTGACCACCCACATCAGCCAGTAGACCCAGCCGGTGGCGAACCCGGCGAAGCGGCCGACGAACTCCTCGGCGTAGTCGACGAAGCTGCGGGACACCGGCCGGTACATCAGCAGCTCGCCGAGCGCGCGCATGATCAGGAAGATGACCACGCCCGCGACGGCGTATGAGGCGATCAGCGCGGGCCCGGACGTCTCGATCGCCGCACCCGCCCCGAGGAACAGGCCGGTTCCGATCGCGCCGCCGATCGCCATCATGCTGATCTGGCGGTTCTTCAGGCCCCTGGCGTAACCCTCGTCGGTTCCCTGGTCGCTCATACCCCTCCCGTCCACGGCTGGTCCAGACCCTAACGACGGGGTTCGGGCGCGGAAGCTTGGGTGGATTTGTAATGGTCGAAGTCTGATGGTAGTTTTCGACTATGCCACGTCGCGCACTGGAGAATCCGCTGGTCCTGGCGGTACTCGGCCTCCTACTGGAGTCGCCGATGCACCCGTACCAGGTGTTCACGGAGCTGCGTGCCCGCAGCGCGAGCGCCATCAACCGGGGCACGCTGTACGACGTTGTGGAGGCGATGGCCGCGGCGGAGTGGATCACGCCGCAGGGCACCGAACGCAGCGGCAACCGGCCGGAACGGACCGTCTACGCGCTCACCGACGCCGGCCGCGACGAGCTGGTGCGCAGGCTGGACAGCCGGATCCGCGAGCCGAAGCGGGAGTTCCCCGAGTTCCTCGGCGCGATCGCCTACGTCGGCGCGCTCGGGCCGGACGGCGCCGCGGCCGCGCTGACCGAGCGCGCGCAGCGGTTGTCCGAACGCGCCGACGCCGACCAGGAGCGGCTGACCGCGGTGCTGGAGAGCGGCGTGCCGCGTCTGCACGTCATCGAAGCCGAGTACGCGCTCCACCAGACCCGCGCGGAGATCGCGTGGGTGGAAAACCTCGTCGCCGAGATCCGCGGCGGCGCCCTGACCTGGCCCGGAAAGGACTGAGCATGCTCTTCGGCATCTACCCCGGCGGTGTCACCGGGACCGACTCCGGCGAACTGGCGGGCGGACCGCCCGACAACCCCGCGCGGATCCGGGGAGCGCTGACCGCGTTGCGGGGCGGAGGCCCGTTCCTCATCCGCGCCTACCTCGGGTTCGACGACTCTACTTCGGACGGTCCACACGAGACGCTGACCCCGGCGGACGCCGCGCAGTACACCGGTGACGGCCGCGTGCTGGACCTCGTCGCGCAGTACCAGTCCGCGAGCGGCGATGTGGACGGCTACCGCGCGTTCGTGCGGCGGCTGGTCGAGCAGTACGGCGCCGTGACCGGCACGCTGCAAATCGCGGAAGAGCCGAACGTGCCGGACAACCCGGTGCTCGACGGCTACTACCCGCGCGTGATCGACGCGATTGTCGCCGGGGTCGCCGCGGCCAAGGAGCGGGCGACCGAACTCGGGCACGATCTGCGGGTCGGCTTCAACACCACCCCGCTGTTCGGGCCGGGCGCGTCGTTCATCGCGGACCTCGCGAAGGCGGGCGGCGCCGAGTTCGTGCGCCAGGTGGACTACGTGGGCCTGGACTTCTTCCCGGACGTCTTCCAGCCGGTCGCGGCGGCGGAGCTGCCCGCGGCGGTGGCGGGCCTGCTGCGCCACCACCGCGAGAACGTCCTCGCGCCGGCCGGGTTCGGGGACGTCCCGCTGCACATCACCGAGCACGGCTGGCCGACCGGGCCAGGGCGCTCCGCCGAGCGGCAAGCCGAGGTGGTGGAGGCCGTCGTCCGCGCTGCCGCCGACGCGGGCGTGAGCTGCTACACCCATTTCGCGCTGCGGGACGCGGACAGCGCGAACCCCGGCCTGTTCCACCAGTTCGGCCTGCTGCGGGACGACTACACGGCCAAGCCCGCCTTCGACACCTACCGGAAGCTGATCGCCGAGTTCACCAGGTGACCGGCAGTTCGTGCACGCCGTAGATGTTCATGTCGGTCCGCAGCCGCACCTCGTCCGCCGGGACGGCGAGCCGGAGGTCCGGGAAGCGGCGCAACAGCCCGGCGAACCCGGCGCGCATCTCCAGCCGGGCCAGCTGCTGGCCGAGGCACTGGTGGACGCCGTGGCCGAAGGCCATGTGCCCGCGGGCGTTGCGGTGCACGTCCAGCTCGTCCGGTTCGTCGAAGCGGCGGGGGTCGCGGTTGGCGGACAGCAGCGAGACGACGACGGTCGCCCCCTTGGGGATCGTTTCGCCGCCGACTTCGAGGTCCTCGGTGGCGTAACGGTAGAAGACGTCGGCGACGGACAGGTACCGCAGGAGTTCCTCGACGGCGCCCTGCACCAGCTCCGGGTTCGCACGCAGATCGGCCATCTGCGCGGGGTGCTCCAGGAGCGCGAAGGTGCCCAGGCCCAACATGTTCGCCGTCGTCTCGTGCCCGGCGAGGAGCAGCAGGAAGGCGATGCCGGTCAGCTCCTCGATGCTGAGGTCGTCCTGCCGGGCCAGGTCGGACAGGATGTCCTCGCCGGGCTCGGCGCGCTTGCGGGTGACCAGCTCCGCCAGGTAGCCGGTGAGCGCGCCGACGACGGCGATCTTCTCCTCCAGCTCGATGTCCTTGACCATGAACCGCGCCGCGTTGTGCTGGAACGTCTCCCGGTCCTCGTACGGGACGCCGAGCAGCTCGCAGATCACCAGCGACGGCACCGGCAGCGCGAACTCCTTGACCAGGTCGACCGGCGGGGTGAGCCGCGCCATCTGGTCCAGGTGCCGCTCGGCGATGTCGTTGATGTGCTCTTCGAGCTGCTTCATGCGCTTGACGGTGAAGGCGCCGGTGAGCCTGCGCCGCAGCCGGGTGTGGTCCGGCGGGTCCATGGAGATGAACAGGCCGGGCATCTGCGGGGACGGCTCGGTCTGCTCCGGCATGCCCGGGGTCGGGTACGGCACGTGGATGATGTCGAGGTCCAGGCGGGAGCTGAACCGGGTGTCGGCCAGCACCTGCCGGACCTCGTCGTAGCCGGTGACCAGCCAGCCCTCGTGGCCGTCGGGGAAGACCAGCGGGCAGACCGGGCGGGACTCGCGCAGCCGGGTGAACCCGGTGGGCGGGTCGAAGGGGCCGGCGTCGCGGTCGGTGGGGAGTCCGTTCGGGATGGGAACCGTCTGAGTCACCGGGGATCCTTTCGTGGCGGTTGCTGGGACCCACCATCACGGCCGGCGCTGACACCCGGCTGACACGGCTCTGACACGCATCAGGCCCGAGGGCGGTCGGCGAGCTTGAGCCACACAACGCCGGCGATGATCACCGTGAGCCACAGCGCCTTGGCCGGCGTGAGGGTCTCGTCGAAGAACACCGGGCCGAGCAGGGCGGCTCCGGCGGCGCCGATGCCGGCCCAGACCGCGTAGCCGATGCCCACGTCGATGCTGCGCAGGGCGAGGCTCAGCGCGAAGAGCGTGAGCAGGAAGAAGACGACCGCGACGAGCGACCAGGAGAGCACGGTGAAGCCCTGGCTGCCGCCGACGGACAGGGCGTAGCCGACTTCGAAGGCGCCGGCGAGCAGGAGGACGGGCCAGGCGGCGGCGGGTGCGGTGGACGTGCGGCGCGCCATCACGCGGCTCCGCTCAGCTGGAGGCCGACGACGCCGGCGATGACGGCGGCGATGCCGAGCACCTTGCGCCAGTCGAGGCGCTGACCGAACAGGACGACGCCGAGGACGACGATCCCGACGCCGGCGACGGAGGTCCAGATCGCGTAGCCGACGCCCACGTCGAAGGTCAGCAGCGCCAGGCTGAGGAGGTAGGTGGCGATGCCGCCGCTGACCAGCGTGGCGGCGGTCCAGGCGGGCCGGGTGAAGCCCTGGGCCTTGCCTGCGGAGATGGCGACCGCGATCTCGAAGAGAACGGCGACGCCGAGGTAGAACCAGTGCACGGAGGTTCCTTTCACGGAGTTTGGCTGTGCACCGCACATCGTGAAACTTCACACCGGTGTCAATTGCAAGAATGGGGAGCGGCGGACGGTCTGGAGGAGGCTCATGCGCATCGGGGAGCTGGCGGAGGCCACCGGGGTCAGCACCCGGTCTTTGCGGTACTACGAGGAACAGGGGCTCATCCGGTCGTCACGCACGCCGGGCGGGTGGCGCGACTTCGACAGCTCGATGGTCGAGCGGGTGGTCCTGATCCAGCACCTGTTCGCGGCCGGCCTGTCCAGCGCCACGGTCAACGAACTGCTCCCCTGCCTGGAGGCCCCGCCCGAGGAGCGCAACGGCGTGCTGGAGGAGCTGCTCGCCGAGCAAGCCGAACGCCTGGAAGCCAAGCGACGCGACATCGAGCGCGAACTGGACATCCTGCGCGCCCTGCGGAAGGAAACGGCCCTGCCCGGCCACGCCGCCTGATCAACGGCCCGGCACCTCACACGCCGCCAACCCCGCACCCGTTCCACGTGGTCACCCGAGGTCCAGACCAGCACCTCGAACCGCCTGGAAGCCCGCCCGGGGAGCGCACCGACGCGATGGACAAGCCGCTCGCCCAGCCCACCCCCGCACCACCTGATCAACAGCCCGGCCCCTCACACGCCGCCAAACCCGCACCCGCCCGCACCCGTTCCACGTGGATCACCCGAGGTCCAGGCCAGCACCTCGCCCCCACCCGAGGAGCGCACCGCCGCGCCCTGGAGAAGCCGCTCGCCCAGCCCACCCCGCGCCACCTGATCAACGACCCGGCACCTCACACGCCGCCAAACCCGCACCCGCCCGCACCCGTTCCACGTGATCACCCGAGGTCCGGGCCAGCACCACCTCGAACTGCTCCCGCGCCCCAGACACGTCCGCGACCGCGAGCAGGCTCGCGCCCAGCCGGTTGCGGATCTCCAGCTCCAGCTGCGGCCGGGTCCGCTCGGTGACCAGCGCGAACGCCCTCCGCTGCAGCTCCAGCGCCGCCTCCGCGTTGCCGAGCCCGGACTCCGCCGCGCCCCACATCGACAGGCAGTCGGCGGTCAGCGCGATGTCCCCGGCCTCCTCGGCGGCCCCCGCGGCCCGGCGCAACGCGCCCACTGCTTCCGCGTGCCGTCCGACCGCCAGGTGGAACTTCCCCAGGCTGCCCACCGCCATCGCCACCGCCCGCGGCCGCCCGATCTTCTCGCCGAATGCGACCCCCTGCTCCAGGCAGGCGCGGGCCTCGTCGAACCGGCCGAGCCGCAGGTGGGTCAGGCCGATGTTGGCGACCGCCATCCCGCACAGGAACGGGTCGTCCAGCCTGCGCCCCAGCTCGTGGGCCTCGTGCAGCAGGGCGAGCGCCTCGCCGGTGTCGCCGCACGCAACCGCGAGCGTGCCGAGGCCGCAGAGCGCGCGGGCCTCCTCCCGGCGGTCCCCGGCCTGCCTGCTGATCCGCAGCGCCTCGTGCAGCCATGGGCGGCTCCGCTCGTAGCGGCCCTGCATGCCCTCCGCGACCCCGAACCCGAACCGCACCGCGGACCGCATCCGTGGGTCGGCGCACTGCTCGGCGAGCGGGAGCGCGATCTCCAGCGCCGCGCGGCACTCGTCGTAGCGGCCCTGCCGGACCACGTACTCGACGAGCCCCTCGGCGATCCAGCACGCGTAGTCCGCTTCCCCGGCCTCCGCCGCGTAGCGGACGACGTCCGGCAGCTCGCCGCCTGCCGAGTCGAGCCAGCCCGCCGCGTCCGCCCAGCCGGTGAACGGCACGTCGTCCACCGGCGGACCGCTCGACGGGTCGTGGACGCCCCAGTCGCTCGCGATCCGCGCGGCGGCCGCGTACAGCCGCAGCACCCCGGCCCTGGCCCCGGGCTCGTCCGCGCCCAGCCGCCGGGCGAACACCGCCACCAGGTCGTGCAGCCGGTAGCGCCCAGGGGCCGGCTGCAGCAGCAGGCTCGCGTCCACCAGGCGTTCCAGCGAATCCCCCGCCACCGGTTCGGCTAGCCCGAGCATCGCGGCCACCGCCCGCGCGTCGAACTCGACCGTCGGTGCCAGCCCGAGCACCCGGAACGTGCGCTGCTCGGCGGCCGCGAGCTGGCGGTAGGACAGCCGCAGCGCCGCCTCGACGCCGTGGTCCTCCGCGGTCAGCTCGCCCAGCCTGCGCGAGTCGTCGGCGAGCCGGTCCACCAGGTGCTCGACGGTCCACATCGGACGGTTCTGCAGCCGGGCGCCCGCGATCCGCAGCGCCAGTGGCAACCCGCCGCACAACCGGACCAGCTCGCGCACCGCGCCGGGCTCCCGCCCGACCCGCTCGGCGCCGACGACCCGGCGCAGAAGTCCTTCCGCGGCAACGGCATCGAGCACGTCGAGCGACACCCGGCGGTCGGCGGGCAACCCGGTCAGCCGTTGCCTGCTCGTCACCAGCACCGTGCTGCCCGCGCCGGAGGGCAGCAACGGCCGCACCTGCTCGGCGCTCTTCGCGTCGTCGAGCACCAGCAGCAGCCGCGAGGACGCGGTCGCCGACCGCCAGGTCGCGGCCAGCTCGTCGACGTCCGGCCCGACCGGCCCGGTGTCGACGCCGATCGCCCGCAGCAGCCGGGCCAGCGCGTGCGCCGGGCGCAGCGGCTCGTGCCCCTCGGTGTGCCCGTGCAGGTTCAGGTGCAGGCAGCCGTCCGGGAAGTCCGGACGCAACACGTGGGCGGCGCGGAGGGCGAGTGCGCTCTTGCCCGCGCCCGCGACGCCGTCGACCGCGATGACGGTCACCAGCTCCGGGTCGCCCGGCTCGACGAGCCGCGCCAGCTCGTCCGCACGCCCGGCGAGTTCACCGCCGTCCGCGGGCAACTCGTTGCGGGGCGGGCGTTTGCGCGTGACGCCGAGCGCGGTGTCGTCACCCCGCAGCACCGCCTGCTGCACCCGGCGCGGTTCGGCGCCCGGCTCCACGCCGAGGTCGTCCACGAGGCGGCGGCGCAGCCCGGTGAACACGGCCAGCGCGTCCGCCCGCCGTCCCGCCGCGTACAGCGCGCGCATCAGCAGCGCGGCCAGCTCCTCGTGGTGCGGGTGGACGCCGGCGAGCGCGGACAGCTCGTCGATCACCTCGCCGTGCCGTCCCAGGCGCAGCTGCCACCCGGCCTTCCCGAGCTGCAGCGCGATGCGGCGTTCGGTGAGCCGGAGCCGGTGCCCGTCGAGGAAGGGGCCGGGCAGCCCGGTGAGCGGCTCACCGTCGAACAGGTCCAGCGCGTCTGCGGCGGCGCGCACCGCGACGGCGAGATCACCGGCACGCTCCGCGGCCGCGGCCTCGGCCGCGATCCGGTCCAGGGTCACGGTGTCCACCTCGGCGGCGGCGCCGACGAACCGGTAGCCGCTGCTGTCGCGGGCGATCACGGCGTCCGCGGGCTCGTCTTCACTCGCGCGTAGGCACTTGCGCAACCGGTGGACGTAGACCGGCACCACGCGGCGGCCGGTGCCCGGCGGTTCGAGGCCCCACACGTCGTCGAGGAGCTCACCGGCGCCGACCACCACGTCCGGGCGCAACACGAGCGCGGCGAGCAGGGCTTTCTGCCGGACCGGGCCCAGGTCGAGGGGCTGGTCGCCGCGCCAGGCCCGGAGCGGGCCGAGCACACTCAGCCGGAGCCGGCCCCCACTCACCACACCGCCCCCAACGCCGTGCTGTCGACTCGTGGCGCAGTGTAGCGGGAATCCGGTCAGTCCAGGCGCAGTTTGGGCTTGTGCTCCAGGTGCGACAGCCCGTTCCAGGCCAGGTTGACCAGGTGCGCGGCCACCTCGTGGCGCTTGGGGCGGCGGGCGTCGAGCCACCACTGGCCGGTCAGGGCGACCATCCCGACCAGCGCCTGGGCGTAGAGCGGCGCGAGCTTGTCGTCGTAGCCGCGCGCGTCGAACTGCTGCGCGAGGATGTGCTCGACCTGCATCGCGATGTCGTTGAGCAGCGTGGAGAACGTGCCGGAGGCGCTGGCCACCGGCGAGTCGCGGACGAGGATGCGGAAGCCGTCGTGCGACTCCTCGACGTAGGCCAGCAGCGCGCCGGCCGCCTGCTCGAGCATCGCCCTGGGGTGCCCACCGTGCAAAGTGGACACCATCCGGTCGAGCAGGGACTGGGTCTCGCGGTCGACGACGACGGCGTAGATGCCTTCCTTGCCGCCGAAGTGCTCGTAGACCACGGGTTTGGAGACGTTCGCCCGGTGGGCGATCTCCTCGATGGAGGTGCCGTCGAAGCCCTTCTCGGCGAAGAGCTTGCGGGCGACGTCGAGCAGTTGCTGCCGGCGTTCCGCGCCCGTCATCCGGACGCGGGGCACCGGCCCCGGAGGCCGCACCCCGGTGGCCTCACGCTTCGCTCGACGTCGTCCCGCCACTCATGGAGAGTAACTGCAACGCGCAGCGTTTCCATTGAGGGTGGTGGTGGGCGAGGGGCTGGCCCTATTCCGACGACAGACGTGCCAGGCGCTGCGGGGTGGGCCAGCGCACGTTGTGCACCCACCCGAGCTTCTCGAACGCCCAGATCACGCGGGCCGAGATGTCGATCTGGCCGCGCTTGACACCGTGCCGCGCCGAGGTCGGGTCGGCGTGGTGCAGGTTGTGCCAGGACTCGCCGAAGGACAGGATCGCCAGCGGCCAGAAGTTGGCCGACTTGTCGCGCGCTGCGAACGGCCGCTCACCGATCATGTGGCACACCGAGTTGACCGACCACGTCACGTGGTGCAGCACGCACACCCGGACCAGCCCGGCCCAGAAGAACGCGGTGACCGCACCCCAGAACGACCAGGTGATGAGGCCGCCGAGAAGGGCCGGCAGCGTCAGCGTGAGCAGCGTCCACAGCCAGAACAGCTCGTCGACCTTCTTGATGGCCGGGTCCTTCAGCAGGTCCGGGGCGAACCGCTCGGCGTTGCTCGTGTCCCGCTCGAACAGCCAGCCCATGTGCGCGTGCCAGAAGCCCTTGGCGATGGCCAGCGGCGAGGTGCCGAACGCCCACGGCGAGTGCGGGTCGCCGTCGCGGTCGGAGAAGGCGTGGTGGCGGCGGTGGTCGGCGACCCAGGTGATGACCGGGCCCTGCACCGCGAAGCTGCCGGCGATGGCCAGCGCCACGCGCAGCCACGGCTTGGCCTTGAACGAGCCGTGCGTGAAGTAGCGGTGGTACGAGACGGTGATCCCGAGCCCGCTGATGACGTAGAAGGCGATGAACAGCCCGACGTCCACCCAGCTCAGTCCCCACCCCCAAGCGAACGGCACGGCGGCGATGAGCGCGGCCAGCGGGAGTATCACGCCGAGGTAGACCGAGAACTGAACACCGGCGCCTCGCTGACCGGCGATGACCGGTTTCGGGCCCTTGGTCTGAGGTGGTTCCATTACCGGAGTGGATGTCATGCGCAACACTTCTTCCTACCTGGGCAAACCCTGAGAAAGGTCGTCCTAACCTACGTTTCCGTAAGTTACGGTACAGGAGGTTTTGCCCCCTGGGGAGCCGTTCAAACCTCGGACACAACCCCAGGACTGGCGCGGTTTTTCGACGTCGCTATCCTGACCAGGCACGATCCGCCGTGGTGTAATTGGCAGCACCTCAGATTTTGGTTCTGATAGTTCAGGTTCGAGTCCTGGCGGCGGAGCTGCCGTGCCCTACCCCGACGTGCCCGAAGGGGGTGCGCCACGCTGCAAGGCGAGAGCAGACCGAAGACCAGGCGGCCGGCACTGGCCGAGCTCTCCGATGCCTGGCTGGCCGGGCGCGCCCGGGAACTGATCGCCGCCGTGCAGCACACGGAGCACGGCGAGCAGCTCGAGATCGTCCGGACGATGGACGAGCTCCTCGACGAGGCCCAGCGCCGGGGTGAGCCGGTCCTGGTCTCCCAGCTCCTCCGCGCGGCGTCGCTGGGCAGGCTCGTCACCCGCGGTCTCGCCGCCGAAGCCGAGCCGCTGCTCGACGAGATGCTGGCCCACACCCGCCGCCACGGCCTCGCGTTGTTCCGCGCCGACGCCCACGCCCTGCGCGGCCGCCGCCTGGTGCTGGCCAAGCAGGAGGACGCGGCGCTGACCGAGATCGCCAGGGCGCTGGCGATCCTGGACGATTCGAACACGCCGGACATGCACATGTCGCGCCGGGAGTGGGCCAAGGCCCAGTCCAGCGCGCTGCTGGACTGCTGGATCGTGCTCAACCAGCTGGGCGTGTACGAGGCGGCCGAGGAGGTCATCGCGAGGGCCCACCAGGCCATCCGGGAGACCGCCGGTCCGCACGAGATCACGCTGCAGCTGATGAACCGCATCAAGATGCTGCTGGGCTGGGGCCTGCGGCTGGAGCGGGTCGCGCGGCACGAGGAGGCGGCCGCGAAGTTCAGCACGGCCGCCTCGATGGCCGTCGCGGTCGAGGCCCCGTTCGCCGAGTCGCTGTTCCCGCGGAAGATCGGCGTGGCCGCGGTCGACCAGGTGGGCGTGCTGGCGGCCGCCCTCGCGCTGGCCGCGCCGGAGCCGGCGCACGTCGACCGGCTGCGGCGGTTGCTGATCGAGCCGGGCTACCCGCACGAGCAGGTGATCGTCACGATCGCGCTGGCCCGCTGCCTGGAGCACGCAGGCCAGCACGACGACGCGCTGAAGGCGCTGCACGCCACGAAGCTCACCCTCGCCGAGGACAACTCGATGCCGTCGATGAACCTGCACCTGATGCGGGAGATCGCGCGGCTGGACAGCGACGCCGACAGCGAGTCGTCGCGGGCGCTGGCGGAGTACTCGGCCGCGCTGGAGGTCGAGCTGTGGCACATGCGGGAGTCGCAGCTGGCGACCCTGGACACGCGCCGCGAGCACGAGCGGCTGTCCGCGCAGCACGGCGCGATCAGCCAGCAGGCGCTGCAGGACCCGCTGACCGGCCTGCCCAACCGGCGCGCGCTGGACGAGCACCTGCGCACGCTGTCCGCGTCGACCACCGCCCAGCCGCTCGCGGTCGCGCTGATCGACCTGGACGGCTTCAAAGGCGTCAACGACCAGCACTCGCACGCCGAGGGCGACGACGTGCTGCGCGTGGTCGCCTCGACGCTGCGGGACGCGTTGCGCGGTGACGACATCGTGGCCCGCTACGGCGGCGACGAGTTCGTCGCGCTGCTGCCCGGCGCGCCGGTCTCGGCGGCCAAGCAGGCGCTGGGCCGGGCGGTCACCGCGGTCGACTCGCTGCCCCACCACCTGTCGCACGGGGTAACCCTTTCGGTGGGACTGGTGTCGCTGCGCCCGCAGGAGCGGGCCGACCAGGTGCTCGCCCGCGCCGACGCCGCGATGTACCAGGCGAAACGCGGCGGCGGGAACCAGGTCGCGACGGCCCAGTCGACGGCGGGCGAGTCCCTTATCGCAGAGGCGGAACCCGGCTCCGAGGGCGACCCACAGCCGGCTGCCAGGCAGGACACGTAGGATCGGGCCCCGCCACCACCCGTCCCGTATTCGTTGGGAGTGCCGTGACCGGCCCGCTGAGCACTGTCATCCTCGCCGCGGGCGAGGGCACCCGGATGCGTTCGAACACCCCGAAGGTGCTGCACCCGCTGGCCGGGAGGCCGCTGGTCGAGCACGCCGTGCGGGCCGCAGCCGGGCTTTCGCCGGACCACCTGGTCGTCGTCGTCGGACACGGCCGGGAGGCCGTCACCGAGCACCTGGGCAAGGTCGGCGAGGCGCTCGGGCGGCCCGTCGCGACCGCGGTGCAGGAGAAGCAGAATGGCACCGGCGACGCGGTTTCGTGTGCTTTGTCCGTTCTGCCGGAAGGACTTTCGGGCACAGTTCTCGTCAGCTACGGCGACGTCCCGTTGCTGGACACCGAGACCATGGCCGCGCTGCTGGCCGAGCACCGCGAGAACGGCCACGCGGTCACGGTTCTGACGTCCGTGGTCGCCGACCCGACCGGTTACGGCCGGATCGTGCGCGATGCGGCCGGCGCGGTCACCGCGATCGTCGAGCAGAAGGACGCGTCGCCGGAGCAGCTGGAGATCGACGAGATCAACTCCGGCGTCTACGCGTTCGACGCGGCCGTGCTGGCCGACGCGCTGACCCGGCTGTCCACCGACAACGCACAGGGCGAGCTGTACCTGACCGACGTGCTGGCGATCGCCCGCGGCGACGGCCGTGGCGTCGGCGCGCTCGTCGTGGACGACCCGTGGCTGACCGAGGGCGTCAACGACCGCGTCCAGCTCGCCGCGATCGGCGCCGAGCTGAACCGCCGCCTCGTGCAGCGCTGGCAGCGCGCCGGGGTCACCGTGGTCGACCCGGCGTCGGTGTGGCTGGACGTGGACGTCGAACTGGCCCGTGACGTGGTGATCGAGCCGGGCGTGCAGCTCAAGGGCGGCACGAAGGTCGGCGAGGGCGCGGTGATCGGGCCGGACACCACGCTCACCGGCGTCACCGTCGGCGCCGGCGCCCAGGTGGTCCGCGCGCACGGCTACGACTCCGAGATCGGCGCGGGCGCGAGCGTCGGCCCGTTCGCCTACCTGCGGCCGGGCACCAAGCTGGGCGACAAGGGCAAGATCGGCACGTTCGTCGAGACCAAGAACGCCGACATCGGCACCGGCACCAAGGTGCCGCACCTGACCTACGTCGGGGACGCCACGATCGGCGAGTACAGCAACATCGGCGCGTCCAGCGTGTTCGTCAACTACGACGGCGTGCGCAAGCACCACACCACCATCGGTTCCCATGTCAAGACCGGATCGGACAACATGTTCGTCGCGCCGGTCACCGTTGGTGACGGTGCGTACTCAGGCGCTGGCACTGTGATCAGGCGGAACGTCCCGCCGGGGGCGCTGGCGGTGTCGACTGGACCACAGCGCAATATTGAAGGCTGGGTGCCCCGGCGCAGGCCGGGTACTCCAGCGGCGGAGGCGGCTCAGGCTGCGCTCGCCGCGCAGGAAAACAAGGAAGAGACCGAGCGGGAGTCGTCTGATGAGTCCTAAGTCCGGCACGCCGAAGAAGAACCTGATGCTCTTCTCCGGCCGCGCACACCGGGAACTCGCGGAGGAGGTCGCTGAGCACCTCAACGTGACGATCACCCCGCAGACGGCGCACACGTTCGCCAACGGCGAGCTGTTCGTGCGTTTCGAGGAGTCGGTCCGCGGCACGGACGCCTTCGTCATCCAGAGCCACACCACGCCCATCAACGAGTGGGTGATGGAGCAGCTGATCATGGTGGACGCGCTCAAGCGCGCCAGCGCCAAGCGCATCACCGTGGTCATGCCGTTCTACCCGTACGCGCGGCAGGACAAGAAGCACAAGGGCCGCGAGCCGATCTCGGCCCGGCTGATCGCCGACCTGTTCAAGACCGCGGGCGCCGACCGGATCATGACGGTCGACCTGCACACCGCGCAGATCCAGGGCTTCTTCGACGGACCGGTGGACCACCTGTTCGCGCAGACCCTGCTGGCCGATCACATCAAGAAGACCTACGGCGACGCCGACATCGCCGTGGTCTCGCCGGACTCCGGCCGCGTGCGGCTGGCCGAGAAGTGGGCCGCCCAGCTGGGCGACCGGCCGATCGCGTTCATCCACAAGACGCGTGACCCCGACAAGCCGAACCAGGCCGTGGCCAACCGCGTCGTCGGCCAGGTCGAGGGCAAGCTGTGCATCCTGGTGGACGACATGATCGACACCGGCGGCACGATCGTGAAGGCCACCGACGCGCTGCTCGCCGAGGGCGCCGCGGACGTCGTCATCGCGACCACGCACGGCATCCTCTCCGACCCGGCCACCGAGCGGCTGTCCAACTGCAAGGCGCGCGAGGTCATCGTCACGAACTCGCTGCCGATCGCGCCGGAGAAGCGGTTCCCGAACCTGACGGTCCTGTCGATCGCGCCGCTGCTGGCGGAGGCGATCCAGCAGGTGTTCGAGGACGGCTCGGTCACCAGCCTGTTCGACGGCAACGCCTGAGTTCTCCCCTGGCCCTTCCGCCGCTGGCGAAACCGGCGGCGGAAGGGCTTTTTCCTGCCTAGCGTCACGGGCATGAACGACTACCGCTTCGGTGTTTCCCTGCGGTTCCTGACCGGGCGCGACGACTGGGCGGCCAAGTGCCGTCGCGCCGAGGAGCTGGGCTACGACACCATCACCATCCCCGACCACCTGGGCATGCCCGCGCCGTTCCCGGCGCTGGTCGCCGCCGCGCAGGCCACCGACCGGGTGCGGGTGGGGCACATGGTGCTCAACGCGCCCTTCTACAACCCGGTGCTGCTGGCGCGGGAGGTCGCCTCGACCGCGCTGCTCACCGGCGGACGGCTGGACGTCGGGCTCGGGTCCGGGCACATGAAGTCCGAGTTCGACGACGCCGGGCTGCCGTTCGCGCCGCCCGCCGAGCGGATCAAGCACCTGGCCCGGACGATCGAGGTGCTGCGGGACCGCCTGGACGACGCGCCGCCGCTGCTGATCGCGGGCAACAGCAACGGGGTGCTGCGGCTGGCGGCGGAGCACGCGGACATCGTCGGGTTCGCCGGGTTGAAGCACGCGCGCGGCTACCCGCCGGGGACGTTCGACCTGGCCTCCGCCGCGGAGCTGGACGACCGGGTCGGGTTCTTCCGCGAGCGGGCCGGCGATCGGCAGGTGCAGCACAACATGCTGATCCAGAACGTCGTGGTGGCCGACGACCCGGTTCCGGCGCTGGAGGAGTGGCTGGCCGGGGTGCCGTCGGAGCTGGGCTGGTCGGCCGCCCGGCTGGTGGACGCGCCGCAGATGCTGGCCGGGACGCCGGAGCAGATCGCGGCGAAGATCCGGGCGATGCGCGAGCGGTACGGGTTCACGTACTTCACGGTGTTCGAGATGGCGATGGAGGAGTTCGCGCCGGTGATCCCGCTGCTACGGGCCTAGCTCGGCGGCGATGTCTCGGTTGAGCGCGCCGGGGTCGACGAGGGCGACGGGTTCGGCGGTCACCGACGGCGCGGCCTGCAGCCTGGTCGCGCCGTCGGCCCGGGGCAGCGTGAATTTGACCGAGCAGGAGACGTCGGCGGCGGTGTCCAGCGGGAGGACGACCTCCCGCGCGCAGGTGCGGGTGCCGAGGGCGTCGGAGGTGACGGCCGAGGTGAGGCTGACGCGCGCGGCCGCCCCGGGGGCCGCGCCGAGCAGGCGGTTGTCGACGCGGACGGTGTCCGTGCAGGCGCCGCCGGCCGTGCAGCCGAGTTCGTGGTCGGTGACCCTGGCGGCGACGACCGGCCCGGCGATGAGGGGCTGCCCGAGTTCGGCCACACCTTCGTCGAGGCGTTCGCGCAGGCCGGGCAGGTGCACGTCGCCGAGGGCGATCTCGTGCGGCCCGAACTGGCCGGCGATGGGCCCGAGGAAAGCGGGCGGGAAGCTGAGCACACGGTGGGGCGAGGTCGCGGTGACCCGGAGCCCACCGAGGTCGAACGCGCCGCCTGCCTCGACCGGCACGCCCACCGGCAGTGCGGCCCGCAGCGCAGCGGCCACCACCTGCGGCGCCAGGAGCCGCCCCGGGTCGAACGGCATCCCGCGGTCCGCCCTGGTCCACTGGGAGCCGAACCGCTCGGCGCGGGGCGCGGACATGCCCTGCCGCTGCCAGTAGGCCGGGGAGGCGCGAACGTAGAGCGAGCCACCCACCCGGAGGGCCCGCACGGTGTCGTCCTGGACCGGAACCTGCCCCTCGACGAGCCCGCCCTTGGTAACGGTGAGGGTCGCACCAGGAACCCGATACGCGACGGCGGCTTCCCCGGCGAGGGCTGTGAGGGCCTCGTCGACGGCGGAGCGAGGATCCGGCGAGGCGGGCCGCTGGGGAGCCTCACAGGCGACGAGCAGGACGAGGACGAGCACCGCGAGACCGCGCAGGCGCATCCGGCCTCCTCGCTCACCAGTGGAACGGCAGTTCGTGAATGAGACGCACTTTCAGGTTCCGGAGTTCCTGAGCGGCCAAGCTGTCATCCGATCGGTTTACACAGAAGCTCCGCACCACCGCCCAACCGCAAGCCGGCGACGCAACGCCACCGACCACCCCAACCAGACCTCCCCCGCCCCCGATCCACAGCCGATCTTTGGTCGCCGACCAGGGTTGTCAAGGCACGCTTTCCCGCCTTGACAACCCTGCTCGGCGACTGAAACACAATCAGGGAGAGGGGGCGGGGGTGGTCGGAAGGTGACCTTCCGGCGCCGCAAGGCGCACCGCCCGCAGGGCGGACTCCCCGGCCGTGTCAGGCGACGCGATGACCACCCGGCTCCGGTGGGGTTGGACCCCAGGTAACCCTTGTGGTTCCGGCCGATTACACTGAACAGGTTGTCTCGGCGAGGCGGGCTCCATGCTGCACCCGGTGCCCGACGTGATCGACGCGGCGGCTTGAGGTCCGCTGCTCGAGCATGTCCGTGGAACTCGCCGCCGATGCGACCACCCGCCATCTGCGCCGCCACGCAAAATTGTTTGAAGGAGTGCTACACCGTGTCCGAGGTACGTCTGTCCGCCGAGCCCCGCACCGAGTTCGGCAAGGGCGCCGCGCGCCGCACCCGTCGCGCCGGCAAGGTTCCCGCCGTGCTGTACGGCCACGGTACCGACCCCCGCCACCTGGCCCTGCCCGCTCTGGAGTTCGCCCGCGTCATCCGTGAGAACGGCAGCAACGCGGTCCTCACCCTCAGCCTCAACGGCGACACCGAGCTGGCCCTGACCAAGACGGTCACCGTGCACCCGATCAAGAACTACATCGAGCACGTCGACCTGCTGGTCGTCCAGCGCGGCGAGAAGGTCACCGTGGACGTCCCGGTCGTGCTGACCGGCGAGCCGGCCCCGGGCACCCTGCAGGTGCAGGAGGTCGACACCCTGTCGATCGAGGTCGAGGCGCTGCACATCCCGGAGCAGTTCGAGGTGTCCATCGAGGGCGCCGAGGCCGGCACCCAGATCCTCGCCTCGCAGGTCACCCTGCCCGCCGGCGCGGTCCTGCTGACCGACCCGGAGAGCCTGGTCGTCGCCGTCAACGAGGCGCAGGCCACCTCCGCGGAGCCCGCCGAGGAGACCGGCGACGAGGCGGCCGAGAGCGCCGCCGAGTAAGTGAGTTCGGACGTTCCCGGGGCCGGCGAGCTGGTTCTGCTCGTCGGCCTCGGCAATCCCGGCCCGCGTTACGCCGGCAACCGGCACAACGTGGGTTTCATGGTGCTCGACGAGCTCGCCGCCCGCGTCGGCGGCAAGTTCAAGACCCACAAGTCCGGCGGCGAGGTCCTGGAAGGGCGTCTCGCCGGGCGTCGCGTCGTGCTGGTCAAGCCGCGGTCGTTCATGAACGTCTCCGGCGGGCCGGTCGCGGGCGCGGCGAAGTTCTACAAGGTCGACCCGAGCGGCGTCGTCGTCGTGCACGACGAGCTGGACGTGCCGTTCGGCGGGCTGAAGCTCAAGCTCGGCGGCGGCGAAGGCGGCCACAACGGGCTGCGGTCGATCAGCAAGTCCCTCGGCACGCGTGACTACTACCGCGTGCGCTTCGGCATCGGGCGGCCCCCTGGCCGGATGGACCCCGCCGATTTCGTGCTCAAGGACTTCTCCACGGTGGAGCGCAAGGACCTCCCGCTGGAGCTGGACCGGTGCGCCGACGCCGTCGAAGCGCTGATCGGCAAAGGGCTGACGGCGGCCCAAAACGACTTCCACGCTGGGTGAGCGTCAGTCACCCACAGGTGTTCCTCTCACCGCTCCATGGTGTTCCAGGGGGACAAATGCTCTTCCGGAGGTTTGATCCGGCGGCTAGGACGGGATTAGGGAAGTTGTCCCGTCCACGCTGAACTGGAGCACTCCACATGTCCCTTTCCGCCGAAGACGTTTATCGAGTCGAGTTCGGTAACGCCCCCATCGGCCGGCGCGGGTACGCCAAGCACGAGGTCGACGAGTTCGTCGAGCGCATCGCCAGGACCCTGGTGGGCGAGGACGACCTGACGGCCGCCGAGGTGCACCACGTCATGTTCAGCAAGCCGCTGCTCGGGAAGCGGGGCTACGACGAGCGCGAGGTCGACGAGTTCCTCGACCAGGTCGAAGACGAGTTCGCCCGCCGAGGCGGCCGCCCCTACCCGGTGCCCGAGGCCCGGACGGTCACGCAGGCGACCGCACCACGCGCGGAAGGCGACCCGGCCGAGATCCCGAAGGTGACCCTCACGGAGTGAGCAACCGTCGAACTCGCGCCTGAGCGCAGACCACACTCCCTGGAACGTGGGGCTCGCGCACACCCGGCGAGCCCCACGCCCAGCGAGCCCTGCGCCCGGCCCCGCGAACCCCACACCCCAGCGAATGAACTCCCCACCCGGGCCGGGTGGGGCGGCGGTCAGGAGGCGGCGTTCTTCGCGATCGCGTCGGCGTACTGGACCGCCGTCGCCGCGCGTTTGACCTTGCCGGACGGCGTCTTGGGCAGGCTGCCTGCCGGCAGGACGACCACCGCGTACGGCCGGGCGTCCACCGCGTCCCGCACCCGCGCCGCGACCTCCTTCTGCAGCCTCCGCTCGGCCTCGGCGTCGCCGGCCAGCTTCGACTCCAGCACCACCGCGAACCGCTCCCGGCGCGTCCCCGCGTCGATCCGCACGGCCACCGCATTGCCTGCCCGCACCCCGTCCACGGCGGTCGCGGCGCGTTCGATGTCCGTCGGGTAGATGTTGCGGCCACCCATGATGATGACGTCCTTGCGGCGCCCGCAGATCACGATCTGCCCGTCGACCAGGTACCCGAGGTCGCCGGTCGCGAGCCAGCCCTCGGCGTCCTGCGTCGGCTTCGGGCCCTCCATCGTCAGGTAACCGGGCGTCACGGCCGGGCCGGTCAGCTGGATCTCCCCGACCTCGCGGTCGCCGAGCACCTTGCCGCTGTCGTCGACGATCCGCGCCTCCAGCCCGTCCAGCGGGCGGCCCAGCACGGCGAACGAGCGGACCTCCTCGGTCCCGCGCCGCGGGTCGCCCTCGGGCACCGGCACCGCCCGGTTGTCCGCCTCGAGCGCGTCGGCCTCGATGACGTCCAGCGTCAGTCCGGTGAACAGCGGCGCGAACGACACCGCGAGCGTGGCCTCGGCCATGCCGTACGCGGGGAACACGCACTCCGCGGGCATCTTGAACCGGGCGCCGCCCTCGACGAACGACTGCACAGCCGACTCGTCGATCGGCTCGGCCCCGTTCAGCGCGATCCGCAGCGTCGACAGGTCGTAAGCGTTTTCGTCCTCCACCCGCTGCAGCCGCTTGCCGACAATGGCGTAGGCGAAGTTCGGGGCCGCGGTGGTGGTGGCGCGGTACTTGCTGATCAGCTCGGGCCAGATCAGCGGCCCGGTGAGGAACTCGGCCGGGGTGATCTTGATCAGCTCCACGCCGAACGTCATCGGCACGGTCAGGAACCCGACCATGCCCATGTCGTGGAAGGTGGGCAGCCAGGACACCATGATGTCCTTCGCGAAGTCGAACTCCGCCCGCTCCACCATGGCCTTGACGTTGGTGTAGAGGTTGCCGTGGGTGATCCGCACGGCCTTCGGGTCGGCGGTCGAGCCGCTGGTGAGCTGCAGCAGCGCCAGGTCGTCCTCGCCACGCGCCACCGGCTCGGCGATCGGCTCGCCCTCGAACAGGTCGGTGATCATCCGGAACCCGATGTTGTGCTCGGTGAGCACCGGCGCGAGCGCGTCGAACGGCTCGCCGAGCACGACCAGCTTCGCGTCGATCATGCCCAGCACCTTGACCGTGTCCTCGGCCCACAGCGCGAGGTCGGTGCGCGGGGTGGGCTGGTGCAGCATCGTCACGCTGCCCCCGGCGAGCCACACCGCCTGCACCGTCGGCGCGATCAGGGCAGGCGCCCCGGCCAGCACGGCGACGGCGCTGCCCGGCTCCAGGCCACCGGCGACGAGCGCGCCGGCCATGCGCCGCGCCTGCTCGTGGACTTCGGCCCAGGTCCGGCGGACCGGCTCCTTCGGCTCCCCGGTGACCATGCCACGCAACTGACCACCCTCCGCAGCGGTGCGGACGAGCGTCTCCACGAACCGACTCATGGCGCTCACCTTATCCGGCGACGAAGTTCCCCGGATCGTCCCGGCGGCGGTGTCGAAACCCGCCCCCGCGCTCCGACCTCCTGGTAAGACAGCCCTTGAGGAGGCACCCGTGAAGTACTTGCTGATCATGCACATGAACCCCGCCGTGTGGGAGTCGCTGGCGGAGGAGGAGCGCAACGCGATCATGAGCGGGCACGGACCGTTCATGGACGCCATCCGCGAGTCCGGCGAGTTCATCGGCACGACCGCGCTGGCCGACCCGTCGAACAGCGCGGTCGTGCGGGTGCGGGACGGCGCGCAGGTGGTGACCGACGGCCCGTACCTGGAGGCGAAGGAGTACCTCGGCGGGTACTACCTGGTGGACGTCGAAAGCCGGGAACGCGCACTGGAACTGGCCGCGATGATCCCGGACGCCGCGGTCGACGGCCTCGGCATCGAGGTCCGGCCGGTGATGTTCTCGGCAGGCACCGAGATGTGAGACCCGGTGCCGGGCGGGGTGGCCCGCCCGGCACCGGCGGTCACACCGCGCGGGAGCCGGCCGAGGCCATGCCCAGCCAGGTGTGCGGGTTGCCCTGCCAGCACCAGCCGAGCTTCGGCGCCCGCTTGCTGATCCAGATCGCCGGCACCCGCCGGTCGCCGCAGCGCGAACCGCCCAGCGAGAAGCACTTGTTCTTGACCAGCACCTCCGGGAAGTGCGTGATCAGGGCGATGCCCTCCTCGATGGTGAGCAGGGTGCGGCTGCGGCCGGCGATCACCTCCATCGCGTCGTTCGGGACCGCGCCGCAGAACTCCTCGCCGCGCTCGACGTCGAACAACAGGTAGGCGTCCGGGGCCGGGAGGTCCACAGTGGACACGAACCGGTCGAGCGATCCGGGTTCGAAGGAGTGGTCGACGAACCCGGGCAGCCTCCCGCGGTGCAGGGTGGTGCGCGGCATCGTCTCCTCGATCGGTGCGACCTTCCGGGTCACGACCAGCAGGAACGGCACGCGGCCCGCCTCCGGGTCGAGGTCGCCGGCCCGGGCCGCGGCGCGCAGCGGCTCGACCAGTGCGCGGAAGCCGTCCTCGTCGAGCCCGGCGAGCGCCGGGTAGCCGCGGTCCACCAGGTTGGCGACCTGGCGGTCGAATTCGGCTGTCACGTCGAACGTCAAGCCCTTACCTCCTTGATCGCGGCGATGTCGGCGGGCGTGCCGGACATGATCGTCCGCACGTGCCGGGTGACCAGTTCGACCGGCCAGTCCCACCAGGCGGCGCGTTCGAGCCGTTCGACGTCCTCCGGCTCGTAGCGAGCGCGGATCGGCCGGGCCGGGTTGCCGCCGACGATCGTGTACGGCGGCACGTCCGCGGTGACGACCGCGCCCGCGGCGATGATCGCGCCGTTGCCGATCGTCACGCCGGGCATGACGGTCGCGCCGTAGCCGAACCAGACGTCGTTGCCCACCACCGTGTCGCCCCGGCTGGGCATGTTCGTGACGAGGTCCAGTGTGGACTCCGCCCACGCGCCGCCGAACATCGTGAACGGGTAGGTCGACACCCCCATCGTCGGGTGTTCCGCCCCGGCCATCAGGAACCGCGTGCCGGAGGCGATCGCGCAGTACTTGCCGATGATCAGCTTCTCCGGCCCGTAGGCGTAGAGGACGTTGCGGGTCTCGAACTCGGCGGCGGCGTCCGGGTCGTCGTAGTAGGTGAACTCGCCGACCTGGAAACGCGGATCGGTGACCAGCGGTTTCAGGAACACCACGCGCGGGTGCTCGGCGAGCGGGTGGAGCACGGTGGGGTCTGGCACGAACACCTCACAGGAGTAAACTTACTACCGACGTAAACTTATCCTGAACGCAGGCTAGTTGTCAACGTAAAAGTAGGACGAGGGTAAGATTCGCTCATGACCGTCACCGGCCTCCGCGAAGCCAAGAAGCAAGAGACGCGGCAGTTGATCTCCGACCAGGCGACCCGGCTCTTCATGGCGAAGGGTTTCGAGCAGACGACGATCGCCGAGATCGCGGAGGCCGCGCGGGTCGCGAAGAAGACCGTGACCAACTACTTCCCGCGCAAGGAGGACCTGGCGTTCGACCACCAGGACCAGTTCGTGGCGAGCCTGGCCCGCACGGTCGTGGCCCGCGAGCCGGGTGAGTCGGCGCTGGCCGCACTGCGCCGGGACTTCCTGGGGGCGGTCGAGCGGCAGGACCCGGTCGCGGGGTTCGCGGGCCCGGAGTTCAGCCGGATGATCGCGGAGAGCCCGACGCTGTCGGTGTGCCTGCGCGGCCTGCACGACCAGCGCGAGGAGGCGCTGGCCGCCACCCTCGCCGAAGCGACCGGAGCCGCACCCGGCGACATCACACCCCGCGCGGCGGCGTCGGTGCTCGGTGGAGTGCACCGGGTGCTGTTCGCGCGCATCCAGGAGCTGACCCTGGCCGGCCGGGACAACCCGGAGATCGCCGCCGTGGTGGGCCCGGAGGCGGAGCAGGCGTTCGCCCTGCTGGAACCCTCACTCGGCGACTACGCCCGCGCCTGACCGGAGACCGGCACCAAGGCCCCCAGTGATGGCTTCGGAGCAACCCGGCGCGCCTACTCCACCAGTTCGGAGGTCTCCAGCCAACGCGCCTCGACGTCGGTGCTCGGTGAGGTGCACCGGGTGCTGTTCGCGCGCATCCAGGAGCTGACCCTGGCCGGCCGGGACAACCCGGAGATCGCCGCCGTGGTCGGCCCGGAGGCCGAGCAGGCGTTCGCCCTGCTGGAACCCTCACTCGGCGACTACGCCCGCGCCTGACCGGAGACCGGCACCAAGACCCCCAGTGATGGCGTCGAAGCAGCCCGGTGCGCCTACTCCACCAGTTCGGAGGTCTCCAGCCAGCGCGCCTCGACGTCCTCGATCTCCGCGCGCACCGTCTTCAGCTCCGTGTTCAGCTCGACCAGCTTGTCCGGCTCGGTGGCGTGCTCGGCGAGCTGCTCGTGCAGCTTCGTCTCCCGCGCGTGCAGCTGGTCCAGCCGCCGCTCCAACCGGGACAGTTCCTTCTGCGCCGCCCGGAACTCCGCCGCGCTGGACGTCTTCTGCGCGGGCTTCGGCGCCGACACCGAGGCACGGGCGGACGCCCGCCGCGACAGGTACTCGTCGATTCCGCCGGGCAGGTGCGTGATCCGGCCGTCGCCGAACAGGGCGTACACCGCGTCCGTCACGCGTTCCACCAGGTAGCGGTCGTGCGAGACCACGACCATCGTGCCCGGCCAGGAGTCCAGCAGGTCCTCCAGCTGCTGCAGCGTGTCGATGTCCAGGTCGTTCGTCGGCTCGTCGAGCAGCAGCACGTTCGGCTCGGCCATCAGCAGCCGCGCCAGCTGCAGCCGCCGCCGCTCGCCGCCGGACAGGTCCTCCACCGGCGTCCACTGCCGCGCCGGCGGGAACCCGAGCTTCTCCGCCAGCTGCGACGCCGACAGCTCCTGCTTGCCCAGCACGACCCGCGCCGAGACCTCCTCGACGGCCTCCAGCACCCGCAGCTGCCCCGGCAGCTCGTCCAGCTCCTGCGACAGGTGCGCCAGCCGCACCGTCTTGCCCTCGATCCGCCGCCCCGCGACCGGCTCGCGCTCCCCTGCCAGCAGCTTCAGCAGCGTCGTCTTGCCCGACCCGTTCACGCCGACCAGCCCGAACCGGTCACCCGGCCCGATCCGCCAGGTGAGCCCCTCGACGACCGTCTTGTCGCCGGCCTTGAGGGTCACGTCCTCCAGCTCCAGCACGGTCTTGCCGAGCCGCCGCTTCGCGAACGACATCAGCTCGGCCGTGTCGCGCGGCTCCGGCACGTCCGCGATCAGCGCCTCGGCCGCCTCGATCCGGTACCGCGGCTTCGACGTGCGGGCCTTCGCGCCGCGCTGCAGCCAGGCCAGCTCCTTGCGCGCGAGGTTGCGCCGCTTTTCCTCCATCGACGCCGCGAGCCGCGCCCGCTCGGCGCGCGCGAAGATCCAGTCCGCGTACCCGCCCTCGTACTGCTCGACGCGGCCGTCGGCGACCTCCCAGGTCCGCCCGCACACCGTGTCCAGGAACCACCGGTCGTGGGTGACGACCACGAGCGCGGACCGCCGCGCCAGCAGGTGGTCGGCGAGCCAGCGCACGCCCTCGACGTCGAGGTGGTTGGTCGGCTCGTCGAGCACCAGCAGGTCCAGGTCGCCGATCAGCGCGGCGGCCAGCGCGACCCGGCGCCGCTCCCCACCGGACAGTGTCGCGGTCGGGTTGTCCAGCCCCAGCTCGGTGATCCCAAGTCCCTCCACAATGGACCGGACCCGGGCGTCGGCCGCCCACTCGTGCTCGGCGTCGAAACCGGCGAGCACGGCGTCGCGGATCGAACTGCCCTCCGCCAGCTCCGTGCGCTGGGTGACCACCGCGAGCCGCAGCCCGCGGACCTGGCTCACCCGGCCGGAATCCGGCTCGGCGAGTCCGGAGAGGACCTCCAGCAGCGTGGTCTTGCCACCGCCGTTGAGGCCGACGACGCCGATGCGCTCGCCTTCGCCGACGCCGAGGGAGACGTTGTCCAGCAGCGGGCGGACCCCGTAGGACTTGGAGACCGCCTCGAGGTTGATCAAATTCGCCACTACGCGTGCACCTGCGGAGGAGTGGGCCGGTGTTCGTCGCCGCCGACGAGCCGCGCGCCCGGCACCGGGCCGTGCGCGACCCGCACCGTCCGGCACACGCCGGCCCCGGCCAGCTCGGCCGCGACCTCGAGCGCGGACTCCGCGTCAGCGCACAGGAACGCGCACGTCGGGCCGGAACCGGACACGGTGCCTGCCAGCGCGCCGGCGTTCACCCCGGCGCGCAGCGTGCGGCGCAGGCCGGGCCGCAGCGACACCGCGGCGGCCTGCAGGTCGTTGCCGAGCAACAGGGCCAGCTGACGCGGGTCGCCGGAGGCCAGCGCCTCGACGACCGGCGCGTGCGAGCCGACGCGCGGCGGGTTGCCGGTCTCGCGGAGCCGGTCGAGTTCGGCATAGACGCGCTCGGTGGACAGTCCGCGCTGGTCGAACGCGAGCACCCAGTGGAAGGTGTGCCGCGACAGGACCGGCACCAGCTGCTCGCCGCGGCCGGTGCCCAGCGCGGTGCCGCCGTAGAGCCCGAACGGCACGTCCGAGCCGAGCTTCGCGGCGATCCCGGCGAGCTCGTCGCGCCCGATGTCCAGCTTCCACAGCGCGGCGAGGGCGACCAGCGTGCCCGCGGCGTCGGCGCTGCCGCCCGCCATTCCACCCGCGACGGGGATCCCCTTGCGGAGGACCACCCGGACGTTCGAGGCCCCGTCGGTCTTGCCGACGTGCGCGGCCAGCGCCTCGACCGCGCGCCACGCGAGGTTGCTGGCGCCGGTGGGCACAACCTGCTCACCCTCGCCGTAGACCTCGACACCCGGCTCCTCGGCCAGCGCGACGGTGACCTCGTCGGTCAGCGAAAGCGCGTGGAAGACGGTCGTCAGGTCGTGGAAACCGTCCGGGCGCAGGTCGCCGACCGACAGGTGCAGGTTGATCTTGGAGGGCACCCTGACGGTGACAGGTGGCGGTACGACGGCGAGCACCAGTCAAGCCTACGTGCCCGCCGGAGAGCGCGGAGAGGCAAGCTCCAGTGCGACGCGCAGCGCCACGTCGGCCGACTGCTCGCTCGGGTTTTCGTCCAGGAACTGCGGGTTGTTGCCGAGCATGAGCGCGACCAGGGCGAGCCGGGAGCGCAGCTGGTCCTCGGGGCTCGCGTCGGCGGGGACGAGGAAGGTGAACAGCCCCTTCATCCGTGTCGCGAGCACGTGCCCGGCGTGCAGGTCCTTCAGCGCGGGCTGGTTGTCCTGCATGAACCGCATGATCGGGCCGAACCGGCCCTGGATCAGGTCGGAGAGCCTGCGCAGCAACTCCTCGCGGGCCTGCGCGGGATCGTCCTGGGCCCGCGCCCACTCGATGATCTCGTCGAGCGAGGCGCCGATGTCCTCGATCAGGCTGTGGACGATGTCTTCCTTCGTCCGGAAGTGGTAGTAGAGCGCGGCTTTGGTCACCCCGAGCGCTTCCGCGATCTCCCGCAACGACGTCTTCTCGTAGCCCTGCTCGACGAACAGGTCCAGCGCGATCTGCTGGATGCGCTCGCGCGTGTCGGTCCGCCGCCCCGCCATGACCGTCCTTCCTGAGGAACTCTCAAACTTGCTTGACGCCCGGCTAGGAATGGGCCTACCGTGTCGGCAGCGCCATTACTTGTCGGCCGACTAGTAATGCTTGCTCTCAGTCTAACCCAGTTCTCCACCAGGGGGTTTCCACCATGACGACAACCACTCCGGCGCCGGTGACGGCGCCGGCCGACTCGAGGAAGTGGTGGGCGCTCGCCGTCGTCGGGCTCGCCCAGCTCCTCGTCATCATCGACACCACCATCGTCAACATCGCGCTGCCCACCGCGCAGGCCGACCTCGGCATGTCCGACGTGGCCAGGCAGTGGGCGATCACCGCCTACACGCTCACCTTCGGCGGTCTGCTGCTGCTCGGCGGACGGCTGGCCGACCGGCTGGGCCGCAAGAACACGCTCATCGTGGGCGCGCTCGGCTTCGCCGCCGCGTCCGCGCTCGGCGGGATGGCCACCGGCTCGGGTCTGCTCATCGCCGCCCGCGCGGCCCAGGGGGTCTTCGCCGCGCTGCTGGCGCCGTCCACGCTCTCGCTGCTGACCATCACCTTCACCGAGGCGAAGGAACGGGCCAAGGCGTTCGGGATCTACAGCGCCATCATGATGTCCGGCGGCGCGGTCGGGCTGGTCGCCGGTGGCGCGCTGGCCGAGTACGCGTCCTGGCGCTGGTGCCTCTACGTGAACCTGCCGATCGCGGTCGCCGCCGCCATCGCGGGCTGGTTCGTGCTGCCGAACGTGCCGGGCCACCGCTCGACGCGACTGGACTGGATCAGCGGCGCGCTCGGCAGCGCGGGGATCGCCGGGCTTGTCTACGGCCTCTCCGAGGCCGCGACCCGCGGCTGGGGTTCGGCAGTGGTGCTCGGCACGCTGGCCGCGGCGGTGGCGCTGCTGGCCGGGTTCGTGTTCCGGCAGGCCCGGGTCCGGAACCCCCTGCTGCCGCTGCACGTCCTGGCCGACCGCGCCCGCTCCTCGGGCTTCCTGACCATCGCCGTCGCGGCCTTCGGGATGTTCGGGATGTTCCTGTTTCTCACCTACCAGCTGCAGGCGATCATGGGCTTCGGCGCGCTCGGCGCCGGCCTGGCGTTCCTGCCGTTCCTGCTGGGCAATGTCACGGTCTCGACGCTGCTGACGCGCCGGCTGATCCCGCGGACCGGGCCGCGCCCGCTGCTGGTGACCGGGCTCCTGCTGATGGC
The DNA here is from genome assembly GCF_000231075.2 of Amycolatopsis sp. ATCC 39116. Classification (NCBI taxonomy): domain Bacteria; kingdom Bacillati; phylum Actinomycetota; class Actinomycetes; order Pseudonocardiales; family Pseudonocardiaceae; genus Amycolatopsis; species Amycolatopsis sp. ATCC 39116. The sequence goes on from NZ_AFWY03000018.1 coordinate 100,122, forward strand.
CGCCGGGCTCGCCGGGCTGACCCAGCTGTCGGTCGACACGTCCTACTGGGGCCTGGTCCTGCCGGTGGAACTGGTGCTGGGCGCGGGCGCCGGGCTGGCGATGCCGACGGTCATGAACATCGCGACCGCCCGGGTGGAGCCGAAGGACTCGGGGGTGGCGTCGGCGTTCATCACCACGTCCCAGCAGGTCGGCGCGTCGATCGGCACGGCGTCGCTGAACACGATCGCGGCGAGCGCGACCGCCTCGGTCGCCGGCCTGGCCCTGCCCGCGGCGACCGTGCACGGCTACGCCGTGGCGAACGGCTGGGCCGCGGCGATCGTGGCCGCGGGCGCGATCGCGGTCGGGGTCCTGGTGCGGGGCAAGTGAAAACGAGGAGGGGCGCCCGGCCGGGACGCCCCTCCTCGCGTGCCTGGTCAGGCCGCGACGATGCTCTTCGGGCCTTCCTTCGGGTGCACGACGTGCGCTCCCCGGTCGGCGATCCACGCCAGCGCCGCGTCGGCCTGGCTGCCGTTGACGCCGACGCGGAAGCGGGCCACCGGGGTGTCCCCGACGCGGGTCAGGCCGCCGCCGATGGTGGCGAGCTCGACCTCGAACCGGGCGGAGGCCTCGGGCAGCAGCGCGCCGACGGCCGCGAAGCCGATCAGCACCACGTCGACGGACCGGTCGTAGCTCGACGACTGGCTGCGCGGCGTGTCGATCGGGGGCAGCAGGCTCTGCGCGACCTTGCTCGCCGGGTTGGCCAGCAGCTCCAGCACGGTGCCCTGCTCGACGAGCCGCCCGTCCTCCAGCACCGCGACCCCGTCGCAGACGCGCCGCACCGCGGCCCCGTCCTGGGTGGTGAGCAGCACCGTCACACCCAGCTCCGCGCGGGCACGGTCGAGGACGGTCAGCACGGCGCCGGTCTCCTCGGCGCCGACACCGGCGGTCGGGTCGTCGGCGAGCAGCACGGCCGGGCCCGCGGCCAGCGACCGCGCCAGCGCGACGCGGCGGCGCTGGCCCGGGGTGAGTTCGCTCGGCCGCAGCGCGGCGCGCTGGGTCAGGCCGGCCAGGTCGAGCAGGCGGCCGACGCGGCTGCGCCGCTGCGGGCCCTCCAGGCCGAGCTGCTCCAGCGGGGCCGCGACGTTGCCCGCCACGGTGCGCTCGGCGTGCAGCACCGGCTGCGCGTCCAGCACCGCGACCTGGCGGCGCACCTCACGCAGCTTCCGCCCGTCGAGGCCGGTGGTGTTCAGCCCGTCCAGGCGGACGACGCCGCGGTCGGGCTTCTCCTGCAGGGCGATGCACCGGGTGAGGGTGGACTTGCCGGAGCCGGCCGGGCCGACGACGCCGAACAGGGCGCCGGCGGGCACCTCGACGCTCACGTCCCGCAGGGCGTGGACGGGCTTGGCGGCACCGGGGAAGGACTTGGTCAGGTTTTCGACAGTGATCACGAATGGCTCCAGCACAACGGGCGCGAACGCGCCGACCGCACACCAAGGAGACCGTCTACAGAGGACGGTCAGGCGAAGTCAGGAAATGGTGGTGAAGGGAAAGCGGTCAGCGACGACACGCACAGACCGTGCGACGACATTCGTCGACGACGCGGCGCCTCGTGAGCATCGTGCGGTACACAGGAATCCTCCATCGGTCCTGGCGTTAGCACCTGCCCCCGGGTGGGGTGGTTGCTGCGGCTTCGGCGAGCCAGGTCTCTCAGCCGCTCGGGATGGATACCTCAAAGAGTAGAACGGACTTCACATCTTTTTGGCAAGTCCCTGGTCCGGATCAGGGTGCGAGATCACACAAACGGTGGTAAGGACTTGCTCGCGGCGATCTTGGCGAAGTCCCTTACCCCCAGTTGCTCGCCCCGAGCGCGGGGGTCGACGCCGGCCGCGCGGAGGATCGCCTCGGCCTTCTCCCCCGAGCCCGCCCACGACGACAACGCGGCACGCAGCGTCTTGCGACGCTGGGCGAAGGCGGCGTCGACGACGGCGAAGACCTCGTCCCGGTCCGCGTCCGACACCGGTTCCGCGGCGCGCTCGAAGCCGACGAGCGCGGAGTCGACGTTCGGCACCGGCCAGAACACGGCGCGCGGCACGGGCGCGACCTTGCGGGCCGGGCCGTACCAGGCGAGCTTCACGCTCGGGACGCCGTAGGTGCGGCTGCCGGGGCCCGCGGCCATCCGGTCGGCGACCTCCGTCTGCACCATCACCAGGCCGTGCGCCAGCGACGGCAGCTCGGCGAGCAGGTGCAGGACCACCGGGACGGCGACGTTGTAGGGCAGGTTGGCGACGAGGTGCGTGGGCTGGTCGGCGAGGTCCTCGGCGGCGAGCTTCAGGGCGTCCTGGATGTGGACGGTGAACCGGGCGGCGGCCTCGGGGGCGCGCTCGGCGACCGTGGCCGGCAGGCGCTCGCCGAGGACCGGGTCGATTTCGACGGCGGTGACGTGCGCGCCCGAGTCCAGGAGGCCGAGCGTCAGCGAGCCGAGGCCGGGGCCGACTTCGAGGACGTGGTCGCCTTGGCCCACCCCGGAGAGGTCGACGATGCGGCGGACGGTGTTCGGGTCGTGCACGAAGTTCTGGCCGAGCTTCTTCGTGGGACGCACGTCCAGCTCGGCGGCCAAGCCACGGATCTCGGCTGGTCCGAGCAGTGCTGTCACGGGGATGGATCGTAGCCGCTACGCGGGTGTCCAGGGCGCCGGGCTTCGCTTCGCTACGCCCGGGTCTGCTCCTCCCGAACCCGATCTTTCAGTGTTCGGTTGCCGAGACACCGCGTCAAGCCGGGAAAGCGTGGCTTGACCCGGTGGCTCGGCAACCGATTTGGCTGGGGATCGGGTTGCGGGAGAGGGGTGGTTCGGGGGGTTTCGGGCTTTCGTTGCCGGGTGCCGGTACGCGGGAAAAAAAGATGACCCCGGCCACCGGCCGGGGTCATCATGTGTGTGCTGTCGGGGATCAGCTGGTGGCCTTGGCGCCGCAGACGGGCCAGGCGCCGTAGCCGCCGCGGTCGTCGCGCACCTTGGTCGCCACCGCGATCTGCTGCTCGCGCGTGGCCTGGTGCGGGTAGGCCGCGTACTGGTCGCCGCCGTAGGCGTCCCACGTGCTCTTGTTGAACTGCAGGCCACCGTAGTAGCCGTTGCCGGTGTTGATCGACCAGTTGCCGCCGGACTCGCACTTCGCGATGGCGTCCCAGATGGCGCTGTCGCTGATCACCGGCTGCTTGGTGCCGACCCGGACGATCTTCGGCTTGGCCTCGACGATCACCTTCGTCGAGAGCTCCTCGCGGGCGGTCTCCTTGCCGTTGCGCTTGGTGATCCGGTAGGTCACCAGCTTCTTGCCCGCGGTGCCCGGGTCCTGGACGACCTCGTCGCCCGCGTCGAGGGTCGCGTCCTTGATCTCCTGGACCGGAGGATCGATGTCCTCTTCCTGGTTGATCACGGTGACCCCGGTGCGCGAGATGTGCACCTCGGCGCCGTTGGTCAGCTTGAGGGCCAGGCCGCCCTCGATCTCGTCGTCCGGGCCGAGCGACATGCCCTGCTCCGCCAGGAACTCCTCCGCGGTGATCGCGGTGGTGCTGATCTGCCGGGGGGCGGCGTCGCCGTCGTAGACGGTGATGTTCTTGAGGGTCTTGACCTCGACGGTCGCGCCGTCGAGGGGCAGCTCCGCGTCCAGCGGCATCGAGTACGCGGTGCCCGGGCCGAACTGGCCGCTCAGGCCCAGCTGCGTGATGGCTTCCTGCAGGCTCGTCGCGCGAACCCAGGACTCGCGGGCGACCCCGTCGACGACCAGGTTCAGCTTGCGGCCGCGCTCCAGCTTGATGACGCCGCCGTCACCGACCGGCGCCTGCGGCGAGGGGGACAGCGCGTCGTGCTCACCGACGGTGAGACCGGCGTCCTCGAGGACCTCGCCGACCGTCTTGCCGAAGCTGTGCACGGTCTGCGTGTGGCCGTCGACGTCGACGGTCACGCTCTTGTTCATGGCCAGGGCGGCGGCGCCGCCACCGGTGAGGCTGATCAGGAGGGCCAGGACCGAGCCGCGGAGGAACCGCCGCTTCCAGGTCTTGACCGCGGAGACGAGGGCCTTCTCCGGCTCCTCCTCGGCCTCCACGGCGGCCGTGCGGTCCTGTGCGGCCGCGTCCGGGATGGCGAGGGCCGGGAGCATCGTGGTCTCGGCGTTGATCAGCCGGATCAGCTCGTCGACGTCGATCTCGGCCTCGGCCATGAGATCGTCCGCGTCGTTGCCCAGCACCGTGCGGATGTCGTGCTCGGTGACAGCCAGGTCGTCCGAGAACGCGTCGGCGTCGGGCCAGTCGAGGGTGCCCACCGCGCCACCACGGCTGGACTCGAACCAGTCCATCGCCTCAGTCGGACGCGCGTCGGCCCATCTACTACCAGTCACAGCAGGTCGATCCCTTTCGCACTACGGCTCCCGAAGTCTTCGCCATCCCCGATCCCGACCTGCACTGGCTTGACTCCGGGTGTCCCGCTCTTCGCCCGGTTGGAGCGATCATGCGGCACGGTCACGGGACAGTAACGGACCCCGCGAGGTTGCGCAAACACCGGGCGGAATGTCGTGGCGTTCGTCACTCCTCCAGGTGGATGGTTGATTTCCACGGATGTCGCAGTCCGTTCAACCCGCTGTGACGGACGGCAGCCGGAACACGCGTTCGGCCGTCTCCGACACCGCCGAACAGACCTGTTCCAGCCCCTCCGAACGGAGGTCGGCGAGGAACGCGACCGTATAAGCGGTGCAGTACGGCTCGTTCGGCCGTCCGCGGAACGGGTGCGGCGTCAGGAACGGCGCGTCGGTCTCGACGAGGAACTGCCCGGAGGGCACGAGCCGCGCCGCGGCCTGCAGCGCGCGGGCGTTGCGGAACGTGACCGTGCCGGCGAACGACAGCACGTACCCGGCGTCCACGCACCGGCGTGCGATGTCCTCGTCGCCGGAGAAGCAGTGGAACACCACGGTCTCCGGCGCGCCCTCCTCGTCCAGGATCCGCAACACGTCGGAGTGCGCGTCCCGGTCATGGATCATCAGCGGCTTGCCGACCCGCTTGGCGAGGTCGATGTGCCAGCGGAACGCCTCCTGCTGGGCGTCCGGCGGCGAGTAGTCCCAGTAGTAGTCCAGACCGGTCTCGCCGACCGCGACCACCCGGTCCTGGCGCGCCAGACGCTCTATTTCGGACTGTTCCGCCTCGCCGAAGTCCTTGGTGCGCGTGGGATGGATGGCCACCGCGGCCCACACCCGCTCGTCCCAAGTGGACGCTTCCGCGGCCCAGCGGGCGGCGTCCAGGTCGTCGGCGACGGTCACCATCCGGGTCACCCCGGCCGCCGCGGCGCGGTCGGCCAGCTCGGCCACGTCGGCCGCCGTGACCGCGCCGCAGGCGTCCAGGTGCGTGTGCGAGTCGACCACCGGCGCCGGCAGGCGCTCCGGCACCGGTGGCCGTTCCTTCTTGCTCACTGCGCGATCGGGGCCCACTCCGGACCGGTCTCGCCGAGCTTCGGGTCGAGCTTGGCGAACAGCGGCGTCGGCTTGGCCAGCGGGCGGCCGACCTCGATCGGGATGGACTCCCAGCGCGCCTGCTCGGCCGCGTAGTCGCCGGTCAGGATCGGGTTGATCCGACCGGGGATGTCCAGGTCCTCGACGTCCTGCAGCTCCGGCTGCGCGGCCCACACGCCGGTGCCGCCCAGCGCCTCGTGCACCTTCTGCGCCGAGTGCGGCAGGAACGGGGTGAGCAGCGTGTTCGCGTCCGACACCACCTGCAGCGCGGTGTGGAGAACAGTGTCACGCCGCGCAGTGGCATCAGCGTCGTCCTTGAGCTTCCACGGCTCCTGGTCGGACAGGTACCGGTTGGCCGCGGACACGACCCGCATCGCCTCGGTGGCCGCGAGCTTGAACCGCGACCGCTGCAGGTGCCCGCCGACGGTCTCGAACGCCTTGCGGGACAGCGCCTTCAGCTCCTCGTCCGCGGGCGCCGGCTTGACCGGGGCCGGGATCGCGCCGTTGTTCTTGTGCGCCATCGAGATCGAGCGGTTGACCAGGTTGCCCCACTCGTTGGCCAGCTCGAAGTTGGTCCGGCGGACGAACTCGTCCCAGGTGAAGTCGGTGTCCTGGGTCTCCGGGCCGGCCACCGCGATGAAGTAGCGCAGGGTGTCCGGGCCGAACTCGCGCAGGAAGTCGTTGACGTAGATGACCGTGCCGCGCGAGGTGGAGAACTTCGACCCGCTCATGGTCAGGAACTCCGACGACACGATCTCGTCCGGCAGGTTGAGCTTGCCGTACGGGCCGACCTGGCCGCCCTTGTCTCCCGCGCCGTTGTGGCCGAGCAGCAGCGCGGGCCAGATCTGGGCGTGGAAGGTGATGTTGTCCTTGCCCATGAAGTAGTAGCCGCGCGCCTCCGGGTTGGTCCAGAACTCCTGCCACGCGTCCGGGTTCCCGCTGCGGCGGGCCCACTCGACGCTGGCCGAGAAGTAGCCGATCACCGCGTCGAACCACACGTAGAACCGCTTCAGCGGCTGGTCGCGCCACCCGTCCAGCGGGATCTTCACACCCCAGTCCAGGTCGCGGGTGATCGGGCGCGGCCGCATGTCGTCGAGCAGGTTCTTGGTGAAGTTGACGACGTTGGGCCGCCAGTCGGTCTTCGTCGACAGCCACTTGCCGAGGCTCTCGGTGAACGCGGGCAGGTCGAGGAACAGGTGCTCGGTCTCGACGAACTTCGGCGTCTCACCGTTGATCCGCGACTTCGGGTTGATCAGCTCCGCGGCGTCCAGCTGGTTGCCGCAGTTGTCGCACTGGTCGCCGCGCGCGCCGTCGTAACCGCAGATCGGGCAGGTGCCCTCGATGTAGCGGTCCGGCAGCGTGCGCCCGGTGGACGGGCTGATCGCGCCGGTCGTGGTCTTGGGCACGACGTAGCCGTTGCGGTGCAGCGCGAGGAAGATCTGCTGCGTGACTTCGGCGTGGTTGCCGGTGCTGGTGCGGGTGAACAGGTCGTAGGTCAGCCCGAGGCCCTGCAGGTCCTGGCCGATCTGGCGCGTGTACTTGTCGGCGGTCTGCTGGGAGGTGAGGCCCTCCTTGTCCGCCTGGACCGTGATCGGCGTGCCGTGCTCGTCGGTCCCGGACACCATGAGCACCCGGTTGCCGGCCATTCGCTGGTAGCGCGAGAACACGTCCGACGGGACGCCGAAGCCGGAGACGTGGCCGATGTGACGGGGCCCGTTGGCATAAGGCCAGGCCACCGCCGTCAACACAGGGATGCTCATGCCTGTTTAGCGTACGGATGCCGTCTCGTGCATTGTTACCTGGGAAGGCTTAAGGAGGTCGGGTGTCGCCGACGCGGCTGCTGGTGCTGGGCGTCGTACGGATGTACGGCCGGGCGCACGGCTATCAGGTGCGGCGTGAGCTGCTGGCCTGGTCGGCCGACCGCTGGGCGAACGTCCAGCCCGGGTCGATCTACCACGCGCTCAAGAAGATGGCGGCCGAAGGCCTGCTGGAGGCGGTGCCGGACGAACCGGAGGGACGCGGCCCGGACCGGATCGCCTACCGGCTGACCGACGACGGCGAGACCGAGTTCCAGGTCCGGCTGGCCCAGATGATCGCGGAGACCGAGGGTGACGGGGCCCAGGACGCGTTCGCCTTCGCCGCCGCGCTGACCTTCCTGCCCTCCCTGCCCCGCGACCGGGCCCTGTCGCTGCTGCGGCACCGCCTGACGTGGCTGGAGGGCCAGCTCGCGACCACCCGCAGCGTGCTGGACGGCGGAGTCAACTGGGGCCACCCGGAGCACGTCGGCGAGCTGTACCGGCTGTGGGGCACGAACGTCGAGGCGACCATCGAGTGGCTGCGGGGCCTGATCAAGCGCCTGCAGGACGGCGAGTACGTCATGGCCGACGACCCGGGGCGCCACTTCGGCGCACCCCCGGAGATCAAGTAATCAAATTTGACTACGGCGCGATAGTTGGGGCAGAGTGGCCGCCATCACTAGTCAAATTTGACTACTGAATCAAGGGGGATTCTCATGATCAAGGCACGCGGCCTCGCGCGGACGTTCACCGCGCGCGGCCGCAGCGTCGAGGCCGTGAAGGGCGTCGACATCGACGTCGCCGAGGGTGAACTGGTGGGGTTCCTCGGCCCGAACGGCGCCGGCAAGACCACGACGCTGCGGATGCTGACCACGCTGCTGCGCCCGACCGCGGGCGAAGCGCAGGTCGCGGGTCGCGACCTGCTGGCCGACCCGGTCGGCGTGCGCAGGCAGATCGGGTACGTCGCCCAGGGCGGCGGCGTCACCCCGGAGATGAAGGTGCTCGAGGAGATCGAGCTGCAGGGCCGGCTCTACGGCATGTCGAAGGAGGACTCGCTGCGGCGGGGCCGGGAGCTGATCGACCAGCTCGACCTCGTGGGGCTGGACGACCGGCTGACGAAGACGCTGTCCGGCGGCCAGCGGCGGCGGCTGGACATCGCGCTGAGCCTGATCCACGACCCGAAGCTGATCTTCTTCGACGAGCCGACCACCGGGCTGGACCCGCAGAGCCGCGCCAACCTGTGGGACCACATCCGGCGGCTGCGCGCGGACCACGGCGTGACGTTGTTCCTCACCACGCACTACCTGGACGAGGCCGACTCGCTGTGCGACCGGATCCTGGTGATCGACAACGGGGAGATCGTGGCCGAGGGGTCGCCGGACTCGCTCAAGGCGCGGGTGTCCGGCGACGGCGTGACGATCGGGGTGGCCCCGGAGTTCGTGGACGCCGCGGCCGAGGTCGCCGGCCGCCTGGACGGCGCGCACGAGGTGACCACCGGTGAAGCCGAGGTGCGGTTCCGCGTGCCGCGCGGGGACACCGCGCTGCCGGAACTGTTGCGGCGCCTGGACGCCGACGGCATCGCGATGACCTCGATGCAGGTGAACCGGCCGACGCTGGACGACGTGTTCCTCACGCTCACCGGCCGGTCGCTGCGCGACGCCGAGCAGTCCCAGCAGCACGAGGAGGCCGCCCATGTTGCGTGACACGTGGCTGATCTTCAAGCGGGACTGGACGTTGTCCATGCGCAACCCCGCGTGGATCATGATCGGCATCATGCAGCCGGTGCTGTACCTGGTGCTGTTCGGGCCGCTGATGGAGAAGGTCGTCAGCAGCACGCCGGGCTTCCCGCCGGGCACCAGCTGGACCATCCTGACCCCGGCGCTGATCATCCAGCTGGCGCTGTTCAGCTCGTCGTTCGCCGGGTTCGCGCTGCTGATGGACTACCGCAGCGGCGTGCTGGAACGGCTGCGGGTGACGCCGGCCAGCCGGGTCGGGCTGCTGCTGGGCAAGGTGGCCAACAACGTGATCCAGGCGGTCATCCAGGCGGTGCTGATCACGGTGCTCGCGTATGTCGCGTTCGGACTGGACGCGCCGGTCGGCGGGGTGCTGCTGAGCCTGGTGATCGTCGGACTGGTCGCGGCGACGCTGGCTTCGGCGTCGTACGCGGTGGCGCTGACGCTCAAGAGCGAGCAGGCCTTCCCGGCGCTGCTGAACGCCGTGCTGATGCCGGTGCTGCTGCTGTCCGGCATCCTGCTGCCGATCACCAGCGTCCTCGCGCCGGACTGGCTCTACGCCATCTCGCGGATCAACCCGTTCACCCACGTCGTCGACGCCGAGCGGGCCACCTTCCGCGGCGACCTCACGATGGACGCGCTGATGACCGGCTCGATCATCCTCGTGGTGATGACGGTGCTGGCCGTGTTCTGGGGCACGCGCACGTTCCAGAAGGAGAACGCCTAACGGCGCGGCCGCGGTCGCCACACCGGTGATTTCGCCGATGCCGCGGCGACCGCGGCCGCCCCACACTGGCCCTCCCCAGATCACGGAGGTGACCAGTGCGCACAGCCGTCCTCGCAACGTTACTGGCGGTGTTCGCCGCGGTGCTGCCCGCCACGGCCGCGGCCGCGAGCCCGACGATCACCACACCACCCGCGGGCAGCCGCGGGTTCCCGTTCCTCGCCGCGGCCGAGGACCTCGGCTCGTTCGGCTACACCGAGAGCGAGTTCTTCATCTCGGGCACCGCGACCGCGTACGCCAAGTCGGGGCTGTGGACCTCGTCCGGCCGCTGGGACGTCCGGCCCACCACCCAGGCCGCGTACCGGACCCGGCTGCTGGTCCGGCGGCCGAGCGACCCGGCGCGCTTCAACGGCACGGTCGTCGTGGAGTGGCTCAACGTCAGCGCTCAGCTCGAACTGTCGCCGGACTACTGGTTCATGCGGGACGAGCTGCTGCGCCAGGGCTACGCGTGGGTCGGCGTGTCGGCGCAGTCCGTCGGTGTCAACGGCGGGCTCGGCGACATCGCGGGCCTGCGTGGCTGGGACCCGGCCCGCTACGGCAGCCTCGTGCACCCCGGTGACGCCTACGCCTACGACATCTTCTCCCAGGCGGGACAGGCGTTGCGCACGCCGAACGGGCCGGACCCGTTGGGCGGCCTGGAGATCCGGACGCTGCTCGCCGACGGGGAATCGCAGTCGGCCGGGTTCATGACCACCTACGCCAACGCCGTCCAGCCGGTCGCGCGCGTCTACGACGGCCTGATGATCCACAGCAACAGCGCGGTCGCGGCCCCGATCAGCGGCAGGCTCGTCGACGTGCTGACGATGCCGGACCCGAGCCGCATCCGGACCGACACCGCGGTTCCGGTGTTCGTGGTGCTCACCGAGACCGACGTGCCGGGCGCGGCGGCGGCACGGCAGCCGGACACCGACCGCATCGTGCACTGGGAGCTGGCCGGCACCGCCCACGGCGACCAGTGGGCCGTCGACCTCGGCGGCCCGACGGTGCAGAAGTCCGCCGGGTCGGCCGCGCCGCAACCGAGCTGCGCCGCGGGGTCCGCGCCCTACAACGACGGGCCCGGTCACTACTCGATGAACGCCGCGCTGCGGGCGCTGACCATGTGGGCGCAGGGCGGACCGCGCCCGGCGAGCGGCGCGCTGCTCGACGCCGACCGCCGCGACCCGGCCACCGGCCTGGCCACCGGCGGCATCCGGCTGCCCGACGTCGCGGTGCCGACGCGCACGCTGAGCGGCGAGCGGGACACCACGGACAGCGGCGTCTTCTGCGGCCTCTACGGCGCGCGGGACCCGTGGAACGGCGACGCGGACCCGTGGGACCGGCACGACGACGGCGACCCGTCCGACCCGTCGTTCCCGCCCACCGCGGAGCCGGTGCTGAGCCGCCTGTACCCGACCAACGCCGACTACGTGGCCAAGGTGCAGGCCGCCGCGCAGTCCTCGGTCGCCGCGGGCCACCTGCTGCCCGAGGACGCCGCCACGATCGTCGAAGCCGCCCGGAATTCGGGCATCGGGGGTTAGCAGACCCGGCCGCCGGTCCGCGGGCCGGCGGCCGGGGTTCCGCCCGGCGCCACCTCCACTGTGGACTCTCCGACGGTGACCGTGCCGTCACCCCGCGCCGCCACGCCCGGTACTTGCCGTGAGTCACACCCTTTTCGGGGGGTGCGTCGATACGGCAACCGGGGCTTTTCGCGCTTATGGTGACTACGCAGTGTCCTGGCGAGCGCATTTGCGTGGAATGAAGGCGGCGGTTTGACGGAGGGCAGCACGGAGCGCGGGATCAACCTCGCGCTGCACGCGACCGTGGCGGACTGGGACGCGGTCCGGTCCGGCGCGGTCTCCTTCGCCTCCATCACCGTCACCGAGAACACCAACTGGCTCGACCGCGGCGCCGGGAAACAAATCGAAGCGGCGCAGCGGGCCGGCATCCGCACCGGCATCCGCCATTACGCGCGCCCCGGCGCGCCCCACGACCAGGCCGAGCTGTGCGTGCGCGCGGGCCGGGGGCTCGGCGTGTTCGGGCCCGGTTCGCTCGCACCGACGCTCGAAGTCGAGGCGGAGGGCGTCGACGACCGGTTCGTGAAGGCGTGGATCAAGACCGTGCGGCAGTCCGCGGGCATCCAGCGGGTCGTGATCTACGCCGATTACGGGCTCTGGTTACGCCGGTTGCACCCGCAGAAGTGGGCCGACCGCGAAGTCGTGCTGTGGGTGGCACGGCACAACGACATCCCGGGCCGCCCCGGCTGGTTCCACCCGCGCCTGGCGCTGCACGAGCACAGCTCGGTGCCGCCGATGCCCGGTGTGTCCGGTCCCATCGGCATGGACGCCCTGGTCTACCCGTTCACGCTGGCCGACCTACTGCTCTAGCGTGCTCCGCATCAGGAACACGTTGTACGGGCCCCACTGCGACATCAGGTAGTAGACGTCCGGGCCGTCCAGCGCCCACGGGTGCAGGTAACCGCCGTAGAGGCCGGGGTACCGGTGCCCGGGCACGGCGACCTGGCCGGGCGACCACGGCCCGGTGAGCCGGTCGGCGGAGCGCAGCAGGATCGCGCCGCCCGGGTCGTCCAGGTGCATCGCCAGCCACTGTCCGAGGTGGACGTCGTAGGCCACGGACAGCTCACCGACCGGGCCCGGGATGACCGGCGCGGCGGCGAACTCGTCCCGGGTCCAGCCGCGGCCGTCGAAGTACTCGTAGGACGACGCGTCCAGCAGGTGCGGGATCGCCGTGCGGGCCAGGTAGGCGTCGCCGTGCCGCCCGTTGGTGGTGCCGAAGAGGTAGACGTGGTCGCCCTCGCGGGCCAGCGCGCACATCTGGAACGGGTCGTCCCGCTCGGCGCGGTTGATCCAGCGCGCGCTCCACGGCTTGGCCCAGGTGACCCCGCCGTCGTCGGACACGGCGAGGCCGGAGTAGTTGGTGGTCCACTTGCCCGGCGGGCCCCACTGCCGCACGGACATGTAGTGCACGACCTGGAGCCCGTCGACCGCCAGGCCCGAGTTCGGGATGACGGTCACCTCGTCCCGGCGGCCGTCCCGCGGGATGACCTGGGCGGCGGTGCCGTCCGGCCGCGTGACGACGCCGTCGAGGGTGAGGCCGGCGGCCAGGTCCGTGCTGGTCGAGAAGGCGAGGACGTTGTTGCGCCAGTCGGCGCTGTTCGGGCCGCCGCCGTCGCCGCCCCAGCCCTCGCCGAAGGTGTCGCCGAACAACACGAAGACCCGCCCGTCACCGCCGTCCCACAGGATGCCGAGATCCGTGCCGTGGATGGCGAACCGGTCGGTCCGGTTGATCGAATCGGCGCCCGTCACCTTGCAGATCTGCTCCGTCTCGACCACACGCATGCGTCCGACGGTAGGTCACAATGTTCCCGTGCGGGTGACGCGAACGAGGCTTGGCCGGGGAAGAACACCGGATGAGGTGTTGCTTCTCCTCGACGAGCGCGCCCGCTCCCGGGGGATCGGCACGGCGGCCGGCCTGTGCGGCGAGTGGTTCGGCTCCCAGGCCGTGCTGGCGCCCGAGGTGCAGCTCCGCCCGGTCACCGACCCGTTCGAGGTGCCGGACCGGCAACCGCGGGTCGAAGCTCCGGAGGGGGTCGTCGGCGGCGGCTGGTTCGGCTACCTGTCCTACGACCTCACCGACCCGTCCGGCCGGCGCACCGCGCTGCCCGCGGCGGTGTGGGGCTGGGCCGACCACGTCCTGCGGCTGGACGCGGACGGCTGGTGGTGGTTCGAATCGCTCGGCGGCCCGGACCTGGCGGCGGAGTTCGCGGAGCTGCTGACCCGGCCGGCGCCGTGCCCGGCCTGGCAGGCGGGGCCGTTGCACCGGCCGATGCCCGCGGAACACGGCGACGCGGTCAAGGCGTGCGTGCACGCGATCGAGGCCGGGGAGGTGTTCCAGGCCAACATCTGCACGCGCTTCGAGGGCACGTTCGAGGGCTCGCCCGCCGCGTTGTTCGCGCAGGGGGTACGGGGGCTGCGGCCGCGCCGCGCCGCGTTCCTCACCGGCGAGTGGGGCAGCGTCGTGTCGTTGTCGCCCGAGCTGTTCCTCGCCCGCCACGGCGACCGGGTCCGCTCGACGCCGATCAAGGGCACGCTGCCCCGCCGCGGCCCGGCGGACGACGTGCTGGCACAACGGCTGCGTGAGTCGGTCAAGGACGTGGCCGAGAACGTGATGATCACCGACCTGGTGCGCAACGACCTCGGCCGGGTGTGCGCGGTGGGCAGCGTGCGGGTGCCCGAGCTGCTGCGGGTGCGGCCGGCGCCCGGCGTGTGGCACCTGGAGTCGACCGTGGAGGGGCGGGTGGTCACCTCGGACGCGGAGTTGCTGGCCGCGACCTTCCCGCCCGGCTCGGTGACGGGCGCGCCGAAGATCCGGGCGCTGGAGCTGATCGCGGAGCTGGAGCCGCGGCCGCGCGGGGTCTACACGGGCGCCGTCGGGCTGGCGTCGCCGGTGGCCGGGCTGGAGCTGAACGTCGCGATCCGCACGTTCGAGGTGCACGGCGGTTCGATCGCGCTCGGGGTCGGCGGCGGCATCACCGCGGATTCGGACGCCGAGGCAGAATGGCAGGAATGTCTGCACAAAGCCGCCCCGCTGGAAGCACTGCTCACCTGATCCGCCTCGGCACAGCAGCCGACCTCGACGGCGCGGCGGCGACCCTGGGCGCGGCGTTCGCGGACTACCCGTTCACGCGGCACACCGTCGCCGCGGCGGACCACGTCGCGCGGGTGACCGGCCTGCAACGGCTGTTCCTGGAACACGTCGGGCTGCCCTGTGGGCGGGTCTGGGTGAGCGACGACCTGGCAGCGGTGGCGGTGTGGACGACGCCCACCTCCGGCGAACCCGACCTGGACGCGCTGGGCCCGCGGCTGCGCGAGCTGGCCGGTGACCGGGCGGCCGCCGCGGCGGCCGCGGAGGAGGCGATGGCCCCGCACCGGCCGACCGGGCCCGCGTGGTTCCTCGCCACGGTCGGCGTGGCGCCCGGCCGCCAGGGCGAGGGCCTCGGCCGGGCTGTCCTCGCGCCCGGGCTGCGTGCCGCCGCCGAGGAGGGCCACCCGGCCTACCTGGAGACCTCGCTGGAGTCGAATGTGGGCTTCTACCAGGGGCTGGGCTTCGAGGTGACCGCGCAGGTCCCCCTCCCCGACGGCGGCCCGGTCACCTGGGCGATGCGGAAGGACCCGGCCTGACGCTCAGGCGCGCCGCGCCGCCAGCACCGCGTCGTACAGCTCCTTCTTCGACACCCCGGTCGCCTCGGCGACCTCGGCCGCCGCGGACTTGAGCCGCTCACCGGCCGCCACGCGTGCCGACACCTCCGCCACCAGGTCCGTCACCGACACCGCCCGCGGCCGGGCGCCCTCCAGCACCACCGTGATCTCGCCGCGCACGCCGTCCGCCGCCCAGGCCGCCAGCTCGGGCAGTGTGCCGCGCCGGACCTCCTCGTACGTCTTCGTCAGCTCCCGGCACACCGCCGCCCGCCGCTCGTCACCCAGCGCGGCGGCCGCTTCGGTCAGCGTCGCGGCCAGCCGGTGCGGCGACTCGAAGAACACGACCGTCCGCGGCTCGGTCGCCAGCTCCCGGAACCAGCGGCCCTTCTCACCCGGCTTGCGCGGCGCGAAGCCCTCGAAGCAGAACCGGTCGCTGGGCAGCCCGGACAGCGCCAGCGCGGTCGTCACCGCCGAGGGCCCGGGCAGGCAGGTGACCGGCAGGTCCTCCTCGACGCACGCCGCGACCAGGCGGTACCCCGGATCGGACACGCTGGGCATGCCGGCGTCGGTGACCAGCACGACGGTCTCCCCGGCCCGCAGCGCCTCCAGCAGCTTCGGCAGCCGGGACGTCTCGACGTCCTCGTAGAAGCTGACCACCCGCCCACGCGGCGTCACGTCCAGCGCGGTGGCCAGCGACCGCAGCCGACGGGTGTCCTCGGCGGCGATCACGTCCGCCTCGGCCAGTGCGGCGACCAGGCGCGGCGAAGCGTCGCGGGAGTCACCGAGGGGGGTCGCGGCGAGGACGAGTGGCATGGCCTTCACCCTATTAGCCGCGCGGGAACTCCGAGTTCACCCGTGGGTCCCTAGGATCACCCCCGTGACCGCTGTGCTGACGCGACCGGACCAGGTGGACCACCTCCGCCCGCCGACGGACCGTGCCGCCACCCTCCTCGGACGGCCGATGCCGGCCGACCGGCTGCGCGGCTGGGTGGTCACGATCGTCCTGACGCTGGTCGCGGCGGTCACCCGCTTCCAGAACCTCGGCTCCCCCACCGACAAGGGCACCCCGGTCTTCGACGAGAAGCACTACGTGCCGCAGGCGTGGCAGATGCTGCGCAACGGCGGGTTCGAGGACAACGCGGGCTACGAGCTGGTGGTGCACCCGCCGCTGGCCAAGCAGCTCATCGCGCTCGGCGAGTGGATGTTCGGGTACAACGGCTGGGGCTGGCGCTTCAGCGCGGCCGTGGCGGGCACGATCATCGTGCTGCTCACCATCCGCATCGCGCGGCGGCTGACCCGCTCGACGCTGCTCGGCGGCATCGCCGGGATACTCGTGATCTGCGACGGGGTGCTGTTCCTGCAGGCCAGGATGGGGATGCTGGACATCTTCATCGCCCTGTTCGCGCTGTCCGCGTTCGCGTGCCTGCTGTGCGACCGCGACCAGGTGCGGCAGCGGCTGGCGGTGGCGGTCACCGAGGGCTGGGCGGACGAGTCGCCGTGGGGGCCGCGGCTGGGCTTCCGCTGGTGGCGGTTCGCGGCCGGGGTGTGCCTCGGCCTGACCTTCGCGGTCAAGTGGTCGGGCCTGTACTACATGGCGTTCTTCGGGCTGCTGTGCGTCGGGTTCGACGTGGCCGCGCGCCGGGCGGCGGGAGTGCCGCGGCCGTGGGTCGGGACGCTGCGCCGGGACGTGCTGCCCGCGTTGTGGGCGATCGTCGCCATCCCCGCGCTGATGTACCTGGCGAGCTGGTGGGCGTGGTTCGCGAGCGAGTCTGGGACCGACCGGCACTACACCGAGCTGCAGGGCATCGACCCCGGGTTCTGGAGCTGGGTGCCGCCCGCGTTGCGGTCGCTGGGCGACTACTCGATGAACGTGCTGCACTTCCACGAAAGCCTGGTCACGCCGAAGGACGACCCGCACCCGTGGGAGTCGAAGCCGTGGACGTGGCCGATGGGCCTGCGCCCGATGCTCTACTACTACGAGTCGGGCAACGGCACGTGCGGCGCGTCGGACTGCGTCCGGGCGACGATGCTGATCGGCACGCCCGCGATGTGGTGGCTCGCGATCCCGATGCTCGGGTGGGGCCTGTGGCGGTGGCTGTTCCGGTTCGACTGGCGCTACGCCGCCGTGCTGGTCGGCTACCTCGCCGGGTTCCTGCCGTGGTTCACGAACATCGACCGGCAGATGTACTTCTTCTACGCGACGCCGATGGCGCCGTTCCTGGTGCTCGGGCTGACGCTCGCGCTCGGGCAGATCCTGGGCAGCGCGCGGCGCGGGTTCGAACGCCGTGGGACGGGGCTGCTGGTGGTGGCGCTGTACGTCGGCCTGGTGGTGGCGAACTTCGCGTGGCTGTGGCCGATCCTGAACGGCGACCCGATCAGCAACGCCCGGTGGCAGGCGGAGCTCTGGCTGCCGTCCTGGCGATGACCGGGTACCTGGACCGCGCCCGGGAGTCGTACGACCGGGTCGCGGAGGACTACGCCGAGTTCGTGCGCCCGCGGTTCGCGGCGGACGCGGTGGGCCGCGGGATGCTGAGCGCCTTCGCCGAGCTGGTCACCGGACCGGTCGCCGACGTCGGCTGCGGACCCGGCCACGTGACGGCGCACCTGGCGGAACTCGGGACGCAAGCGTTTGGCGTCGACCTGTCACCCGGGATGGTCGAGATCGCCCGCCGGTCGTACCCGCGGCTGCGGTTCGAGGTGGGCTCGATGACGGCGCTCGACGTGCCGGACGGGTCGCTCGGCGGGATCCTCGCGTGGTGGTCGATCTTCCACGTCCCGCCGGCCGTGCTGCCGACGGTGTTCGCCGGCTTCGCCCGCGCGCTGGAGCCCGAAGGCCACGTGCTGATCGGCTTCCACGCCGGGAACGCCCAGCTGCAGCCCAAGACGGCCTACGGCCACCCGGTGGACTACGACGCGTACCTGCTGCCGCCCGACCACGTCGCGAAACTCCTGAAGCGGGCAGGCTTCGACATCGCGGCCCGAGTCGAACTGGAAGGCTCGAAGCACCCGCAGGCGATCCTGCTGGGCCGGAAGCGAACCGCCCGGCGTTCCGCGCTGCCCCACCGGTAGCGCCTGCGCCCCGGCTCGGCACGATTGCCTTCGAGCAGGAGCACCCCGCAGACCATCCCGTCGGGCCGCAGGCGCACCTCGCGCGTCCCACGCCCCGTCCGGAGCGTCCGGTGCCGCGCACCCTCGGCGCCAGCGCGGCGGCATCGCCCGCGGCGCACCACCGCGCACGCGCCACGCCGCATCCAGCGCCACAAACCCCAGTCAGCGCGGCGGCATCGCCCGCGTGGTACCGCCATGGCGCGGCACGATCCGCGTCACCGGGCCGTCCATCGACTTGCCCGACCGCGACAGGAAGCCCTCCACCTCACGCACCACCGTGTGCAGCGTCGGGCGGCGGCGGGGTTCGTTGTCGAGCGAGGCGATCAGCAGCCGGGCGTGCGCGGAGCGCTGCGGCAGCTTCGAGACGGGCTCGGCGCGCGCCGCCGCCATCAGGGCCGCCATCGGCGTCTCGCGGGTGCCCCGCGGCGGGTAGCCGGACAGCGCGTAGCTCACCGTCGCCGCCAGCTGCCACGCGTCCGAGGCCGGGGACGCGGCCGCACCCGCGGCCTGCTCCGGGGCGACGAAGTCGGGGGTGCCGATCATCATCCCGGTCGCTGTCATCGTCGAGTCGCCGCGGCTGCGGGCGATGCCGAAGTCGATCAGGTGCGGCATGCCCTGCGGGTCCAGGATCACGTTCGACGGCTTCACATCGCGGTGCAGCACACCCTTCTCGTGCGCCGCCGCCAGCGCGCCTGCCATCGTCGCCCAGAGGCGGCCCGCCGCGACGTCGTCCAGCGGCCCCATCGTGTCCACCGCGGTGGCCAGCGACTGGCCCTCCAGGTACTCCATGACCAGCGCGAGCCCGTCCGGCTCCTCGACCAGGTCGTAGACCCGCACGCAGTTCGGGTGGTCGACCATCGCGAGCGCCCTGGCCTCGCGGCGCATGCGCTCCTCGGTGTCCCGGTCCGGCGCGTGGGCGATCTTCAGCGCGACCGTGCGGCCCAGCTGGTTGTCCACGGCCTGCCACACCGTGCCGAACCCACCGTGGCCGAGGCGCTTGATCCGCCGGTACCGGCCGCCGCCGTTGGCCGTCGACCCCGGCGGCAGCGGGACCGGGCCAGGCGCCGCGGCGAGCTCCTGCGCGGCGGGCGCGACGGCCGTCGGCGCGTACTGCTTCGGCGGCTGCTGCTGCGGCGGTGGCGGAGGCGGCGGCACCTGCGGCGGGGGCTCGCGCCGCGGCTCCGGGCGCGGCCGCTCCGGCTTGTTGATGACCGACCACGGCGGCGGCCCGACCAGGGCGATCGGGATGATCCCGAGCATCGCGATCGGGATGAACCCGAGCCACAGGAACACGCCCGCGTTGGCCGAGACGCCCACCGAGAACACCACGAACATCACGAACCCGACCCACAGCAGGCGGCCCGGCCACTTCGGTCCGCGGCGCATCGCGGTTCGCGCTTGCAGGATCATGAACAGCAGCGCGAGCAGCGGCAGCCCGACGAGCGCGCCCAGGTAGTAGCCGTAGGCGAGCACGTTGCCGGACGGGTAGAAGATCGTCTCGAAGATGTTCTGCCCACCGCCGAGGTACTTGCTCTGCGTCCCGATGAACGAGCAGTACTCGCGGTTCAGGGTCGCCAGGTCGGCCTTCGACAGCGACGAGGTGCCCTCGGCGGCGGCCCGGTAGATGCCCGAGATGCCGTTGAACGCCATCCACGGCAGCCCGAACGAGAATACGAACGCGATCACGCCGATGGCCGCGATCGTGCCGGTGTCGTACCGGTTGCCGGTGAACTTCCGCATGAGCGCGACGAGGACCGCGCCGGCCACCGGGAACAAGGCGGTCAGCGCCCCCGCGGCCACCGTGGCCCACACCCAGTCACCGGGGCAGAACCCCGGGTTGAACAGGGCATGCGCGAGGGACAGCAGCCAGTCCGCGAACGCGTTCACCGCCCGGGTCCCTTCGTGTTCGGGGTCTTCTTCCGGTCTCCCACCCTATTCGCACCTTGGACGCGGCAGGGGACGGGCGGGTTGCGGTCGCCCTGCGGAGTGAGACTTCTCAGATGCCGGGCCGCCAGATGACCGGCGCCAGCCGCTCCGCCTCGACGCGCCACCGCTCCCGCCGGAAGCGCAGGACCAGCACCGACAGCAGGACGCTGCTGAGCACCGCGCCGGCGACGACGACCGCGACGACGCCGGCCAGCCCGCCCAGCACGACCGCGACCAGGCCCAGCACCACCACCGCGGCGATGGCGACCTGTCCCTGGCCGTGCCACACCCACCGCCGTCCCGCGTCGAGCTCGGCCAGCAGGGCCTGCGCGCCGGTGGTGAGCCGGGCGTCAGGCACCTTCAGTTCGAGAATGCGGCGGGCCGCCCACGCGCACAGCTCGCGCTGGCGCGCCGATGTCACCACGGGCAGCCCCTCTCTGGTCACGCTGCGTGCGGACACGGTCAGCGCTTCGAGCGCGTGCGCGAGCCGCAGACGCAGGTCCAGGTCCGCCGGAGCCGCGGCGAGCTGCTGTTCGAGCGCTTGAACAGCGGACATCGGGTCGGTCTGTTCGGTCACGTGAATCTCCCAAAAGGAGTAACCCGGGCGGGACGCTCGATGCTACCCTCAGTGCTCACTTCTGCACGAGCGGTTGACGAGGGGACAGTGATGCCGCCTCCTGGGGGCCAGCCGAGCTCGGCGCGTCTGGCGCTGCTCGCGGGTGTGGCGAACCTCGTCGTGCTCGGCGCGGTCGGCACCGCGCTGCTGCTCGTCCGCGACAGCGGTGACGGCGGGACCACCCAGCTGGCCACGGCCACGTCGAGCTCGGCCGCGACGACCACGAGCGCGTCGAGCAGCCGCCGCACGTCGACGACCACCACCACGACCACGACGAGCAGTTCGGCGCCGCCGGGGAGCGAGGTGACCGGCCCGGCCGGGATCCGCACGGTCATCCCGGAGGGCTGGACCGTCGCGCCGACCCAGTCCGCGGGCAGCGTGCAGGCCACCGACCCCGCCGACAGCTCCCGCTTCGTCCGCTACGGCGGCTCGGCCGTGCCGAACGCTTCGATCATGGAGTCCCACCTCGAGGCCGAAAGCGACTTCGCCGCCGCCCGGCCCGGCTACTCCCGGGTGGAGCTCGCACAGACGACACTCCGCGGGTACGAGGCGATCGTGTGGGAGTTCGAGTGGACCGCGCCGGAGGGCAGGCGGCACGTGAAGGCCGAGTACTGGCGCGCCTCCGGCACCGAGTACTTCGTGTACGCCTCGTCGAAGGCCACCGACTGGCCCGAGATGGTCCCGATCCTCACCGCCATGACGGAGAACGCGATCCCGTGACCGGAACGATGACCGCCTGGACCGTCCCGCACCAGGTGCGGCCCCAGGACGACACGACGCGGTACCTGTGCGCCGCCGCGCACCTCGACTCCGGATACGCCGACCGCGCGATCCGCGAGTTCCTCACCGAGCCGACCCGCCCGCTGCCGCACTCGCCAGGGTTCGACCCGGCGCGGGTGCTGGTGGAGGCGATCGCCTCGCGGGGCCGCCGCAAGCTGCGCGACGGCATCCTGGCGGTGTTGTTCGGCTTGTTCGTCTGGGCCTCGGGCCCGAGCCTGTTGCTGTTCACGTGGCTCGCGCTCGCGGTGGCGCTGGTGATCCCGTCGATCTGGCGCAGGGCGATCAACGTGGCGCTCAAGGCGGCGATCGTCGTCGTGCTCGGCACGTTCGCGCTGGCCGGTCTGCTGATCTACTTGCTCGGCGCGATCGATCCGGAGGCCACCGAGGACTTCACCGGCGGCTACTACGGGGACTACTACAGTCCGCCCTCCGGCGACGATGAGGTCTGGTTCTACGTCTCGATCGCGCTGGTCGTGCTGATGTTCGCCATCCTGGTGACCGACCGGCTGGTGGTGCGGTCGCTGCTCGTCGACCGGTTCGGCTACCGCGCCCGCAACCGGCCGCCCGCCGACCCGTTCACCACCGAGCGCCCGCTGCTCGGCCTGTGCCCGCCGCGGTTCGTGCGGCAGCTGCACCGCTACCGGGACGCCGAAGAGAGCCCGCAGGGCGCGGTGCCGTTGTTCGTGCACCGCGGCTACAACCCGTTCGTCGGCGCCGGGTCGCACCGGGAGTCCTGGTCGATGGCGTTGCCGCTGGACCGACTGCCGGAGGACCTCAAGCCGGACGGCACGCCGTTCGACGAGCTGACCACGCCGTTGCTGTACGAGCGGGTCCGCGCGGCGATGGCTGTGCTGCAGGAGAGCGAGTCGCTGTCGCCGGACCGGCGGTTGCGTGAGCTGTCGATCCGGGAGGCGGTGTTCGCGTCGTCGGCGGAGCTGATCGACCACGTTTACCAGCCGGAGTCGGTGGTGTACCTGCGGGGCCTGGACCGGGCGCCGGAGCGGTACCTGCCGCCGGGCGAGGTGGCGGCGCTGCGCCGGCAGCCGCGTGAGTGGGCGCGCTACTACCTGTGCTTCCAGGTCGAGACGTGGGACCGGGACCTGGTGATGTCCAGCTACCTGCACGCGGCCGTCGACGCCAGCACCCTGTACCTGGAGTGGACGCCGTGCGTGCTGCCGCCGGTGCGGGACCGGTACCGCGCGGTGGACAAGTTGCCTGCCGGGGTGGCCGCCCCGATCGGGCACGCGCTGCTGCGGTTGTTGCGGTTGCCGGTGACGATCTGGGGTCGCGCCAAGCACACACTGGAGTGGATCCAGCCGCTGCGGCAGGACCGCGGCCTGATCAACCCGGACGCGTACGGCTCGCTGCGGACGTTGCGCGAGATGGCGGCCGCTGAGGACGTGGACAGCTATTTTCAGCTGGTCGACGTGGAGCGCTACGAGAAGATCCTGCACAGCAGGCTGATGCCCGCGATAAGCCACATCCTGCGCGACTGCGGCTATTCGCCGGCGAGTTTCGAGCGCCAGGCCGCGACCGTGATCCACAAGGAGATCACCATCCACGGCGACAACTACGCCCCCATCAACACCGGCGCCAACACCGGTTCGATGGACGGCGCCAACGTTCAGACCGCCAAGGGGGACTGAGAACATGACCGGCATCAACATCAGCGGCGGGAACTTCGGCCCGATCAACACGGGAACGAACAGCGGCTCCATGAGCGGCGCGAACATCAACCAGCAGCAGGCGCCGCTGGTCACGTTGCTGGAGCAGCTGCGTGCCGAGACGGCCGTGCTGGAGGTCGCCGACCGGAAGGCGCTGGACCGGAACTTGGCCGGTCTGCTGGAAGACGCGCGTAAGGCCCAGGACCCGGACACGGCCGAGGACGTGGAGCCCGAGGTGGTCCGCACCCGGTGGGAGAAGGTGAAGGCTCTGCTGTCCCAGGCATCCGAGGTGAGCGGGACGGTGGCGCAGATCGGTGGACATGTTTCGGAACTCATCGGGGCTTTCTGACTCGTCAGGGTTCTTGGGTTTCTCGTGCCTGGCCTGTCTGCGGGGGCACGGGTGCCGGGGGCGGGTGTGCCGCAGCTTCACGAGTGCGTGGTGGTTGCGAGCTGCGCGCGAAAACTTGACTCGGCGCGGCGAGACGGCGATCAGACACGCGGCGGACCGCTGACCCAAGGGTTCAGCGGTAGCGAACCGAGGGCGGCGGCGGCCGGCGCGGCAAAGTGGCGATCAACCGCGGCAGACCGTAGCTGCACAGGGGCGCGGCCGTACGAGCCGCGGCGGGCAGTGGTGGCGCGCGGCGGGCGACGGTCGGGCGCGGCCGTAACGAGCCGCGGCAGGCAGTGGCGACGCGCGGCGGGCGACGGTCGGGCGCGGCAAGGCGGCGACTGCGAGGCGGCGGGCAGCAGTGGTGGTAGCGCACGACTCGCAGTGACTGCGCGCTGCGGCACGGTGGGTGCGTGGTGTGGTTGGCCCGGCAAAGGCGGCGGTCGATGCGGGGCGGGCCGCAGCTGCACAAGGGCGCAGTCGTAACGAGCCGCGGCGAGCGATGGTTGGGCGCGGCAAGTGGCTGCGGGACGGCAGGGCGTGAGCGGGTGCAGCGCACGGCAGGTGGCGGCTGCGTGCTGGCGGTGGCTGAGCGCCGGGCGGTGGCTGAGCGCGGCGGGTGGCTGAGCGCGGCGGGTGGCTGAGCGCGGCGGGTGGTGATTCAGGGCGCCGGTGGCGGCTGTGCGCGGAGCTGGGGCCGCGCGGCGGTGCGCGCGCGGGCGCACCAGGGGCCGCGGTGGACACGTGGGGGTTTGGAGGGCGGCGCGGGGCGGCCGGACCGCATGGAACGGCGCGCGGCGGCCGGACCGCATGGAGCGGCCGGGTGGCGCGGAGCGGCGAGGT
>NZ_AFWY03000017.1:0-125027 GCF_000231075.2 Amycolatopsis sp. ATCC 39116
GCTGCTGGCCGGGCCGCTGTCGCTGGGCATCGCGGGACCGGCCCTCGGTCCTCGGGGAGGTCGCCGGTGATCTCGGCGTCGGGATCCCCGCGGCGACCTGGCTGGTGACGGCCTTCGGCTGGGGTGTCGCGGTGGGCACGCCGCTGATGGCCGGGCTCCTGGCCCGCCGGGGCGTCCGCGCCGTCCTCGCGGTGTGCGGGCTGCTCGTGGCCGCGGGCGCGCTGCTCGTGGTGGCCGGGCCGGCGCTGCCGCTGCTGGTCGTGGGGAGCGCGGCGCAGGCGCTGGGCTGCGCCGGGCTGACGGTGACGGCGATGAACCTCGCCGATTCGGCGCGGCGCATGGGGATCGTCACCGCCTCGCTCGCCGTGGTGGGCTCGGTCAGCCCGCTCGCCGGTCAGGTCGTCGCCGATCTGGCGTCCTGGCGCGCCACGCTCGCGCTGCCGGTGGTCAGCCTGCTCGCGGTGCCTGCCGCCGCGAGGCGCGCGTCGCCGCCGGAGCCGCCGGGCTCCCGGTTCGACGTGCCTGGCGCGGCGCTGGTGACCGCGCTGGTCACCGCCCTGGTGGCCGTCCCGCACTGGCCTGCGCCCGCCGCGGCCGCCGCCGTGGTCACCGTGCTGCTGCTGATCGTGCGCCTGCGGGCCCGGCCGGACGGTTTCCTGCCCGCGGCGCTGGCCCGCTCGCCCCGGTTCCTCGGCCTGTGCGGGGTGGGGCTGGCGCTCGCCGTGGTCAACTTCGGCATCCTGTACGCCGCACCCACGCTGCTGGCCCGGCACACCGGCTGGACGCCCGCGCAGATCGGCACCGTGATGGTGGCGCCCTACCTGCTCGGCGGCGCGTTGTCCTGGCTGGTGGTGGCGGCGTCCGGCCGGATGCGGCCCGGCGTGGTGACCGCGCTGCTGATCGGCGCGGCCACCGCGGCGACGGTGGTGATCTCCTTCGCCGGGGCGACGCCGGTGCTGCTGGCGGGCATGGCGGCCGGGTCGCTGGCGGCGGCCTCGGGGCAGGGGGTGTTCGCGGTGTACGCGGGCGCGGTCGCCGAGGAGCACCGGCCGACGGCGGTCGGTCTGCTCAACCTCTGCTACCTCCTCGGCGCCGCCTTCGGCCCGGCGATCACCGCGCTGATGTCCGCTTAGGACACACCTGTCGCCGAACCGACAACATCGATCGTCTTGACAAAGAAACTTGTCGGTGCCACGCTCGGCGGCATGATGGACGTCGCAGTGATAGACGAGCCCTCCGTGGCCGCCGCGGCGCTGGAACCGGTGCGGGCGCGGCTGCTGCACGAGCTCGCCGAACCCGGGTCCGCGTCGTCGCTCGCCGCGAAGGTCGGGCTCACCAGGCAGAAGGTGAACTACTACCTGCGCGACCTGGAGAAGCACGGCTTGGTCGGTCTGGTCGAGGAGCGCCGCAAGGGCAACATGACCGAGCGCGTGCTGCGCGCGACCGCCGAGGCGTACGTGATCTCGCCGTCGGCCACCGGGCCGGTGGCGCCGGACCCGGGCCGCGCGCCGGACCGGCTCTCCGCCCGCTGGCTGCTCGCCGTGGCCGCCCGCCTCGTGCAGGACGTCGGGGCGCTGATCGGCGCCGGGGCGAAGGCGGGCAAGCGGGTCGCGACCTTCGCGCTCGACGGCGAGGTCCGCTTCGCCAGCGCGGCGGACCGGGCCGCGTTCACCCAGGAGTTGTCCGACGCGGTCGCGGGACTGGTGGCCAAGTACCACGACGAAACCGCCGCCCGGGGGCGCAGGCACCGGCTCGTGCTGGCGATCCATCCCGCGATGACCCGTACCGAGGAGGCGAACGATGGGGCGTGAATTCGAACTGCCCAAGGAGATCGAACTGCCGGCGTCACCCGAGGAGGTGTGGCAGGCGATCGCCACCGGACCGGGCATGGCGGCCTGGTTCATGCCGATGGAGATCGACCCGGACAGCGCCCAGGTCGCCGAGTGGAGCCCGCCGCACCGGCTGTTCGTCCGCACCCCGGAGGCCCCGGACGGCAGCACGCAGGCCTTCCAGTACCTGATCGAGGGCAGGGACGGCGGCACCAGCGTGCTCCGGTTCGTCCACAGTGGCGTCCTCGGCGACGACTGGGACGGCGAGTACGAGGGCATGACCAGCAGTGGCTGGGACATGTACCTGTTCACACTCGGCGAGTACCTGCGGCACTTCCGCGGCCGCCCCGCCACCTACGCGGAGGCCGAGGCCCCCGCGCCCGGCGGCTGGGACCGGCTGCTGCGCGCGCTCGGCACGGCGCGGCTCGGCTCCCCGGTCAAGATCGACCTGCCCGGCGGTCCGTCGCTGGAGGGCGAGGTGGACTACGTGACCGCGAAGTTCGTCGGCCTGCGCACGCCCGACGCGCTGGTCCGCTTCCACGAGCGCTCCGCGGTCGGCCTGCCGATCGCGGTCAGCGACCACCACTACGGCGAAACCGGCGATCCGCAGGACCGCGCCGGCTCCTGGCAACGCTGGCTCGCCGCGACCGTCGGCGATGGGGCTCCACTCTGACGCCGCGCCGCACCCGCAGCGGTGACCGGCACCCGGTCTGACGCGCTCAGGCCGAGTGCCTGCCGTAGGGCACCGCGCGGAGCAGCGTCACCCGCACCGTCGCGCCGCTCGGCACCGTGTAGGTGCGGGTCTCGCCCTGGCGGGCGCCGGTCAGGGCGCGGCCCAGCGGCGAGCCGGGGGAGTACACCTCCAGGTCGTCGCCCGCGCCGTCGCGCACGCCGAGCAGGAAGGTCTCCGGCTCGGGGTCGTCGTCGAACCGGACCGTCAGCACCATGCCCGGTTCGGCGACGCCGTCGTCGGGCGGCGTCTGGCCGACCACGGCGCGGCGCAGCAGGTCCTCCAGCTCACGCGTGCGCGCCTTTCGCTGCCGCAGAGCCATTTCCCGGTCTTCCGGATCGTCGTCCTCCGGGCCGCGCAACGCGGACAGCTCCGCGCTCAGGCGCGCGTACGCCTCCTCGGTCAGCCACACGGTGTCCATCGCGTTACCTCCTTCGTTCGGCCGGGCGGCGGTGCGCCGCCGGAGCAGCGTGGCGTTGGCGTCGTCGGCGAAACCGGCCGCGACGCGCAGCAGGATGTCCCGTTCCACGCGCAGCAGCGCGTTCTCCGCGCGCAGGAACTCCAGGTCCTCGGTGGATCCCATGGCTCACCGCAGCGGGTCGAACGGCCGCAGGGACTCCGGCTGCTTGCCGGTGACGACCTGTTCGGCAAGCAGCTTCCCGGTGACCGGCCCCTGCGTGAGCCCCCACATGCCGTGCCCGCCCGCGACGAACACCCCTGGCTCGGCGGTGGCGCCGATGAGCGGGAGCCCGTCGCTGCTGACCGGCCGCGGGCCCACCCACGTGTCGCTGCGCTCGGCCCACCGCACGCCCTCGAAGAACGGCGCCGCGGACCGCACGATCGCCTCCACGCGCCGCTCGTCGGGCGGGTCGTCGGGGCCGCGGAACTCCATCGTCCCGGCCACGCGCATCGCGCCGCGGTAGGGCGTGCACGCGACGCGCACCGTGGGCAGGTACACCGGTTGCGCCAGCGGCGTCTCGGTGGGCACCGTGAAGGAGTAGCCGCGCCCGGCCCGCACCGGCACGCGCACGCCGAGTTTCCCGGCAAGGCGGCTGATCCACGCCCCCGTCGCGAGGACGGCGACGTTGGCCGAGAAGCTCACGTTGTCGCGGGACACGACCGTCACCGCGTGCCGGTGCGAGCGGACCGACCGCACGTCGAACCCGGCGCGGATGGTGCCGCCGCGGTGGCGCACCGAGTCCGCGAGCGCCCGCACGAACCGGCCCGGGTCGACGTAGCGCTGGCCGGGCAGGTCGATCCCGGCGCCCGCGTGGCCGGACAGTTGCGGCAGTCGCGCGCGGACCTGCGCCGCGGTCAGGCCGGTGTGGTCGGCGCGGGCCCCGGCCGCGGTGAAGCGCCGCAGCTCGGCCAGCAGTCCCGCGGCCGCGCCTGCGGATTCGAACACCGCGGTGATCGGGGCCTCGACGGTCTCCGCCGCCACGCCGCCGCGAACGAGGGTGTCGAAGGCGTCCAGGCAGTCGTCGTTCAGCGCCAGGTTGGCGGCCACCACCCGGCGCCACGCCGGCCAGGTGCAGTGCGCGGCGAACCGCAGCAGGAACGACCACAGCGCCGGGTCGGCGGACGGCGGCACGTGCAGCGGCGCGTCCCGCCGGACGAGCGAGGCGAACCCGGTGCGCCGCACCCCCGGTTCGTTGAGCGGGATCGCCAGCCCGGGCGAGAGCCAGCCCGCGTTGCCCCGGGACGCGCCGGCCGCGACGCCCGTGCGGTCCAGCACGGTCACCCGCACCCCGTGTTCCTGCAGGAACCACGCCGTCGACAGCCCGACGATCCCCGCGCCGACCACGACGGCGGAGCGTGGTCCCTGAGCGCTCTCGTCCACCGGCAACCTCCCTGACTTTCGCCTCCCCCCGAGCATCGCCCGCCCGCGGAAGCCACCGGGTGTCCGGATCGCACAAGTTGCCGGGTTGTGCTTGTAGGGTGGGCACATGGTCAAGCTCGACCGCCTGATCACGATCCTCGGCAGCTACGGCGCCCGCCTGTGCGGATCCGCCGACCGCGAAGCCGGGCTGCGCAGCGTCGCGCTGCACGACCCGGTGCGGCAGGAGTCCCCGGTCGGCGACATCTTCCTCGCCGTCGGCGTGCCGACGGTGGCCGAGGCGATCCGGCTCGCGCGGCAGGCCAGGGCGGTCGTGCTGGTCGTGCGGACCACCGAGGACCCGGCGCCGGACCTGCTGCGCAACGCGGACGGGATCGCCGTGCTCGTGGTCGAGCCGAGCGTGTCCTGGAGCCAGGTCGCCGGCGTGGTCTACGGGCTGGTGCTGGAGGGGCGGGAGACCGAGTCCGGCCGCGGCCCGGCCGACCTGTCCGCGCTGGCCGACACGATCGCCGCCGCGGTCGGCGGGCCGGTCACCATCGAGGACCAGCTGTCCAGGGTGATGGCCTACTCCAGCGAGCAACGCGAAGCCGACCCGGTGCGGCAGGACACGATCCTGGGCCGCCGCGTGCCGGACCGGGTGCGGGCCCTGTTCGAACGGCAGGGCGTGTTCACCCACCTCGCGCGGTCGGACGAGCCGTTGTTCGTGCCTGCCGCGCCCGAGCACGGCCTGCACGGCCGCTCGGTCGTCGCGGTACGCGCGGGCCGGGAGCTGCTGGGATCGTTGTGGGTGTCGTGCACCGCCCCGCTGGACGCGGCGCGCGCGAGCATCCTCGTCGACGGGGCGCGCACGGTGGCGCTGCACCTGCTGCGGTGGCGGGTCAGCGCGGACCTCGAACGGCAGGTGGAGTCCGAGCTGGTCATCCAGCTCCTCGAAGGCGACCCGGACGCGGACGCGGTCGTCCGGAAACTGGGCCTGCCCGCGTCCGGGCTGCGGGTCGTCGCGGTGCGGGCGCACACCGAGGCCGAACGCAACGCCGGGCTGCTGCTGGCGTTCGAGCGCGCCACCACCGGGTTCGGGTGGTCACGGGTCGGGCGCAGCACGTTGTTCGGCAACACCGTCTACACCGTGCTGCCCGCCGCCGATCCCGCGCCCGCGTTCCACTGGGTGCGGCAGCTGGTCGCCGGCCTGCCCGCGCACCTGCGGATCGTCGCGGGCGTGTCCGGGGAGTGCGAGGTCGCGGAGCTGCCGTCCGGGCGCCGGGAGTCCGACGAGTGCCTGACCCTGCACGACCGGCGCGGCAACGGGGAAGCCGTCTGCTACGACGAATCCTGGCACCAGGTGCTGCTGCAACGCCTGCGGTCGGCCGCGGCGACCGGTCGCATTCCCGCCCGCGGTCCGGTGGCGCGGCTGGCCGGGCACGAGGCGCCCGAGCTGCTGCCGACGTTGCGCGCCTGGCTGGAGGCGCAGGGCGACCTCGGCCGCGCCGCCGCGGTGCTGGGCGTCCACCAGAACACGGTCCGCAACCGTTTGCGCCGCGTCACGGCGGCGGTGCCGGGGCTGGACCTGGACGATCCGGCGCAGCGCCTGGCGATGCTGATCGCCATGGCCGTGCACGAGTAGTTCAGCAGCAGTGCTCGCCGCGCCAGGCTTCGCGGCCTTCCTTCACCGCGACCGCGGCGATCACCAGCGCCACCACCGGATCGGCCCACCACCAGCCGAGCAGCGAGTTGAGCAGCAGGCCCACCAGCAGCACGCCGGACAGGTACGTGCACAACAGGGTCTGCTTGGAGTCGGCGACGGCGCTGGCGGAGCCGAGCTCGCGGCCCGCGCGGCGCTGGGCGTAGGACAGGAACGGCATGACGACGAGCGACACCGCGGCCAGCGCGATCCCGACGGTCGAGTGCGCGGCCGGTTCCGCGCCGAGCAGGCTGCGCACCGACTCGACGGTGACGTAGGCGGCGAGCGCGAAGAACGACACCGCGATGACCTTCAGCGCCGTCCGCTCGCGGGCCTCCGGGTCGGCGCCGGAGAACTGCCAGGCCACGGCGGCGGCGGAGGCGACCTCGATCACCGAGTCCAGGCCGAAGCCGATCAGCGCCGTCGACGAGGCGACCGTGCCCGCGGAGATCGCGACCACGGCTTCGACGACGTTGTAGGTGATCGTGGCCGCGACGAGCAGCCGCACCCGGCGGGACAGCGCGGCCCGCCGCCCGGTCGGCGCGGGGGCGCAGCAGCGGTCGGCGTGCTCGCTCATCCGGTGGCGCCCGCGGAGTTCAGGCAGGGCTCGCCGGGATCCACCGCCAGCACGACGTGCACCAGCTCGCCCAGCGCCTTCTTCAGGTGCGGATCGGCCAGCTCGTAGCGCACCTGCCGCCCCTCGTACGTGGCGACGACCAGGCCGCAGCCGCGGAGGCAGGCCAGGTGGTTGGACACGTTGGAGCGGGACAGGTTCAGCTGGCCGGCCAGCCGGCCGGGGTAGTGGACGCCGTCCAGCAGGGCCACGAGGATGCGGCACCGCGTGGGATCGGCGAGCGCCCGGCCCAGCCGGGCCAGCGCCGCGCCGCGGGTCTCACAGGTCAGCATGGGGACAACAGTACAGCGATCGCTGACCTATTGGAAGCGCCGGGTCATGGAGACCACTTAGGACCGTCTACAAAGGTCTCGGCCGGGGCGGCCCCGCGATGCGGCGTTGACCAAAGTCCCGTCAGGTACCGGGTCCAACGGCCGTGGTCGCCGCGCCGGGGACGGGCCACGCTGGTGGGGTGACGCAGGAACCGGAACCGCACCCCAGCCCGGCCGACCACGACCTGGAGGTCGTCGAGGCGATCCTGGAGGTCGTCGCCCGCCACGGGGCCGGGCCGTACCCCGTCGACGACCTGGCGAGCCTCACCGGCCTGGACGCCGACGAGGTGTGGCGGGTGATGGAGCAGCTCGTCGAGGCGGGCCTGGCCACCCGGCACGGCCCGGCTGCGTGACGGGCGTGACGTTGCCGGCACGCGGGCGGTGTGTGCGAGGCTGCGGGTAGCCAACGCACCAGCACCGAAGGAACCGAGCGTGACCGACCAAGCCACCACCACTTTCGCCGACGTCAGCCGCGTCGAGGAGGTCGCCCCGGGGCGCTTCACCGCCGCCGCCCACCCCGAGTGGACCATCGGCGGCAAGCCCAACGGCGGCTATCTGCTGGCGATGCTCGGGCGCGCGGCCACCCACTCGGGGGCACACCGTGACGTGCTCGCGGCCAGCGCGCACTACCTGCGCGCGCCGGAGCCGGGTCCGGTGGAGCTGGGTGTGGAGGTGCTGCGGACCGGCCGTTCGGCGAGCCAGGTGCGGGCCCGCCTGACCCAGGGTGACACGCCGTGTGTGGAGGCGATGTTCACGCTCGGCGCGCTGGACGCGGAGTCCAAGCCGTACTGGAGCGAGGGCATGCCCGAGCCGGAGGGGCGCGAGTACGCCGACTGCCTGCCGGTCACCGGCCCGGCCGGGGGTGGTCCGGGGCCGGTCATCATGGACCAGGTCGACCTGCGCATCCAGCCCGAGGACCTCGGCTTCGGCCGGGGCGCCCCGAGCGGGGCCGGGGTGCTGCGCGGCTGGCTGGGCCTGCCCGGCGGCGCGGACTTCGATCCGCTGTCCCTGCTCTACGCCGTGGACGCCTTCCCGCCGGCCACGCTGGACATCGCGCTCACCGGCTGGGTGCCCACCCTGGAGCTGACCGCCTACGTGCGCGCGCTGCCCGCCCCCGGGCCGGTGCGCGTGCTGCACAAGGCGCAGCTCATCGAGGGCAACCGCGTCGACGAGGTGTGCCTGGTGTGGGACAGCCGCGGCCGCCTGGTCGCCCAGGCCACCCAGCTGGCCGGCATCCGCCTCGACCCACCCGCCTGAGGGGTCGAGCTCAGCCGGCGAACGAGCGGCTGAACCGCTGTCCGGACTCGACCAGTTCACGCGCCCGTCCCAGCGAGCGTTGCTGGTAGTCGCGCAGTGCGGCCGGGATCGCGTCGGCGCGGGCTTCGGCCACGGCCTTGGCGACCTCGTCGGCGAGGACTTCGGCGTCGGTGAGCGCGACGCCGAACCCGCGGCCGGTCATCGGGGTGGACACGTGCGCGGCGTCGCCGACCAGCGCGATCCGGCCGCGCACGAGCCGGTCCGGGACGTATTCGGCGACCGGGGTGCCGGTGACCCCGCTGCGGCGCAGGCAGGCGCGCACCGCTTCCCGCCACGCCGCCGGCCACTGCGCGGCCTCGGCGTCGAGTTCGGCGATCAGGCCCGCCGGCAGGTCCGCCGGGCGCAGCGAGTGCTGGACCACGTCGCCGTCGACGCACCCGGTGGCGCGCAGCAGGTCGTTGCGGCGCGGGTCGAACCAGGCCCAGCCCAGGCGGCGGCGGCCGGGCGGCGCGGACTCGGCCAGCGGGTAGCCGAGGAGGCAGTCGGTGCCTGCGTCGAAGATGTCCATGCCGGGCGGCCAGGCTTCCAGGTCGAGTTCCGTTTCCTCGGCGATGCCGAGCCAGATGACGTACCCGGCGAAGGTCGCGTCGGGGCGCTCGGGGGCGACGGCGCGGCGGATCACGCTGCGGTGCCCGTCGGCGCCCACCACGAGATCGCCGCGGTGGACCGCGCCGTCCGCGGTGCGCGCCCACGCCGAGGTCGCGTCCTGGCCGGCCTCGACGACGCGGGCGCCGTGGACGAGGTCGATGTGCGGGTCCGCCTCGGCGGCGCGGCGCAGCAGGCCGTGCGCCTGTGCCCAGCTCTGCAGGTGGAGGCGCGAGCCGTCCAGGGCGGCGGCGGTGGCCTCGGGGCCGGCGAGGCCGTCCGGGCCGAGGAGCCGGTGCAGGTTGCTCTCGGCGCCGCCCAGGGCCGCGCCGCTGCGGGGCTGCGGGCCGGAGCGTTCGAGGACCGTCACCGCGATGCCGAACTTGGCCAGGCCCAGGGCGGCCATCAGGCCGGCGAGCGACCCCCCGACGACGACGGCCGCTGCGTGATCAGTGGTGCGCATGACTCCAGTCAAACGGCGGAGGCCCACGCCGTGGCAGGACTGTTCTTGCCTGGGACCGGGACTACCAGGCAGTCACGGGCGGGCGCCCTCGCTGTGCGGGCTCGCCGCCTGATCACTGGCTACCAGGCGGTCACGGGCGACGCCCGCGACGGGCGGTGAGGCGCTCGCCCAGTGCCGCTGCGATTTCGCCCGCCGCGGCGAGTTGGTCGGGGCTCAGCGCGTCGACGAAGAGTTCGCGCACCGCGGTCAGGTGCGGGACCGTGGCGGCGCGGAAGGCGGCCGCTCCCTCGGCGGTGAGGACGACCTCGGCGCCGCGGCTGTCGGTGGCGCAGTGCTCCCGCCGGATCAGGCCGCGCCGTTCCATGCGGCCGAGGTGGTGCGACAGCCGGCTGCGTTCCCAGCCGACGCCGTCGGCCAGCTGCGAGGACCGCAGCCGCTGCCCGTTAGCCTCGCTCAGCGCGAGCAGGACCGTGTAATCGCCGGAGGACAGGCCCGCCTCGCTCTGCAGCCGCGAGCCGAGTTCGCCGCGCAGCGCCTCCGCGGTCTCGATGAACCCGCGCCACACCCGCAACTCGCCGGTGGTGGGCAGGACCCGCTGCCGTCGTGCTGGACTCATTCCGACCTCCTGATTGACATGTCAATCATACCGGCGTATGACGGGTGATGACAGATTGACGTGTCAATTACTTGGCGCTCACGGAGGAGCCTTCTGATGTCTGATCTGGTGTTCGGGCTCGACACGTTCGGCGACGTGCCCGAGGACGACGACGGCCGTCCGCTGTCGCATGCCCAGGCGATCCGGCAGGTCGTGGACGAGGCCGTGCTGGCCGACGAGATCGGCGTGGACGCGATCGCGCTCGGCGAGCACCACCG
The DNA here is from genome assembly GCF_000231075.2 of Amycolatopsis sp. ATCC 39116. Taxonomy (NCBI): domain Bacteria; kingdom Bacillati; phylum Actinomycetota; class Actinomycetes; order Pseudonocardiales; family Pseudonocardiaceae; genus Amycolatopsis; species Amycolatopsis sp. ATCC 39116. The sequence goes on from NZ_AFWY03000017.1 coordinate 10,258, forward strand.
CCCGGAGTACTCGGTTTCTTCGCCGGAGACGGTGCTGGCCGGCATCGCCACCCGCACGTCGCGGATCCACCTGTCCTCCGGTGTGACCGTGCTCAGTTCCGACGACCCGGTGCGCGTGTTCCAGCGCTTCGCCACGGTCGACGCGCTGTCGAACGGGCGCGCCGAGGTGATCCTCGGCCGGGGTTCGTTCACCGAGTCGTTCCCGCTGTTCGGTTACGACCTGGCCGACTACGACAAGCTGTTCGAGGAGAAGATCGAGCTGTTCGCGCGGCTGCTGGACGAGAAGCCGGTGACCTGGAGCGGCACGCTGCGCCCGGCGCTGGAGGACGCCGACGTCTACCCGAAGACGGAGTCGGGGCGCCTGACGACGTGGGTCGGGGTGGGCGGCTCGCCGCAGTCGGTGGTCCGCACCGCGCACTACGGCCTGCCGCTGATGCTCGCGATCATCGGCGGCCCGCCGAAGCGGTTCGCGCCGTACCTGGACCTGTACCGCAGGGCGGCGGGGGAGTTCGGCACGACCGCGCACCCGGTCGGCATGCACTCGCCGGGGTTCGTCGCCGACACCGACGAGCAGGCTCGCGAGGTGTTCTGGCCGCGGTACCGGGTGATCCGCGACCGGATCGGGCGTCAGCGCGGCTGGCCGCCGATCCGCCGCGAGGAGTACGACGCCGAAATCGAGCACGGCTCGCTCTACATCGGATCGCCGGAGACGGTCGCCCGCAAGATCGCCCGCGCGGTGACGGACCTGGGCGTGGGCCGGTTCGACATGATCTACAGCAGCGGTTCGCAGCCGGCGAGCGCGCGCCTGCGGGCGGTGGAGCTGTACGGCACCAAGGTGATCCCGATGGTGCGCGACATCCTGTCGGAGGCGGAATGACCACCATCGGCATCCTCGGCGCCGGCAAGGTGGGCACGGTGCTGGCGCGGCTCGCGCTCTCGGCCGGGTACCGCGTGCTCATCGCCGGCTCGGGCGCTCCGGAGAAGATCGCGCTGACCGCCGACGTCCTCACGCCGGGCGCGATCGCGACCACTGCGGCGGAGGCGGCTGCCGAGGCCGATATCGTGATCTTGGCTCTGCCGCTGGGCAAGTACCGCGCCGTGCCCGTCGCGGCGCTCGCGGGCAAGCTGGTCGTGGACGCCATGAACTACTGGTGGGAGGTCGACGGCATCCGCGACGACCTCGACGACCCGCGCACCTCGTCGAGCGAGACAGTGCAGTCCTTTGTGGCCGGTGCTCGCGTCGTGAAGGCCTTCAACCACATGGGTTACCACGACCTGGAGGACGGCGCCCGCCCCACCGGAACCTCGGACCGCAAGGCGATCGCCATCGCCGGCGACGACCCGGCGGACGTCGCGGCGGTCGCGGAACTGGTCGACGCGCTCGGCTTCGACCCGGTCACCGCCGGCCCGCTCGCCGAGGGCGTGCGCCTCGAACCGGGCTCGGAAGCCTTCGGAGCCAACGTCACCGCCACCGAACTCCGCGCGATCCTCGACCATTTCCCGGACTCCGAACGGGGACGGCAGGTCGCGAAGGCGCGCGCGCTCGACGGGTGACCCCGGTTGAGCCCGACGTGCGAAACTGGCGCGGTGTCGGACTTCGCGGAGCTACGGGAAACGCACCGGCGCAAAGTCCGGGCGGCCGGGCTGGGCGAGTTTGCCGATGAGCTAGTAGCGGCTTCCCTGCCGAGTGTCCGGCTGCTGCCCGCCCGAGGTCCGCACCGCACCCGGCTCGGCGGCGATCCCGAACTGCCTCCCGCGACGCCGTGGCCGCGTGCCGGCCATACGCCACTCAGCTTCGTCGCCCAGCTGGACCTGTCCGAGGTGGCCCCGTACGACGCGGAAGGCATCCTGCCGGCGGACGGCTTGCTGTCCTTCTTCTACGACGCGATCCATCAGCCCTGGGGTTTCGACCCGGCGCACCGGGACTCGGCGACGGTCCTGTTCACACCCGGCGACGCCGAGGTGGCAACCCGGCAGGCGCCGTCGGACCTGCCCGCGAACGGGCGGTTTTCGCCGGTTCCACTGCGGCCACAGGCGGACTGGACGTTCGTGCCCTGGGAGTCCGCCACCGCCGATTCGCTGGGGATGACCAGGCGCACGTTCATCGACGAGAAGCCGGTCATCCGCCGCTCGTTCTACTGGGTCAGGCACGAGGACCTGCTCGCGCGGGCGTGGGACCGGAGCTGGCTCGTGCTGCAGTGCGCGTAGGCCGGGCTCAGCCGCGGGTCAGCTCGATGACCGTGACCTCCGGGCGCGCCCCGATGCGCATCGGCGGGCCCCAATAGCCCGCGCCGGCCGTTACGTAGAGCTGCGTGTCGCCGTGGCGGGAGAGGCCTTCGACCGCCGGCTGGTCCAGCCGGATGGCGTAGTCGAAGGGCCAGAGCTGCCCGCCGTGGGTGTGGCCGGACAGTTGCAGGTCCACGCCGGCCGCGCGGGCCTGTTCGACCTGCACCGGCTGGTGGGCCAGCAGCACGAGCGGGACGTTGTCGTCCCGGCCGTCGAGCGCGGCGTCGAGGTTCGCGCCGTGGCCGGGCAGTCCGGAGCGCGCGGCGGTGCGGTCGTCGATGCCGGCCAGGTCGAAGGTCACGCCTCCGCGGCCGAGCGGGACACGTTCGTTGCGCAGCACGTCCACCCCGAGGGTCGGCAGGTGCCGCAGCCAGGCCTCGGTGTCGACGAAGTACTCGTGGTTGCCCGTGACGAAGTAGACGCCCTGCCCGCTGACCAGGTCGGCCAGCGGGGCGACGTCCTCGCGCAGCTCGTGCAGCTCGCCGTCGACCAGGTCGCCCACGATGGCCACGGCGTCCGGCCGCTGGGCGTTGACCGTCTCGACCAGGCGCTCGAACCGGCCGCCGCCGTAGGTGGTGGACAGGTGCCCGTCGGAGAAGGTGACGATGCGGTAGCCCTCCAGCGCGGGGTCGAGGCCGGCGATCGCGATGGGCACCCGGCGCACCACGGGCGCGGAGTTGGCCAGCACGGCCCCGGTGCCCGCGGTGCCGACCGCGACAGCCCCGGCGGTGAGCGCCAGCGAGCGGGCCAGGAACAGCCGCCGCGACGGGTCCGGCGGCGCCTCCACGGCACCGGGGCCGGACGCGGCGGGCATCGCGCGCCGCCGCCGGTTCAGCAGCCAGCGCACCGGTTCGAGCACCAGCAACGCCAGGAACGCGTAGAGCGCCAGGCCGAGCCAGCTGTAGGCGACCCAGTCCAGCGGAACCTGCGCGGACCAGGGCAGCACGCGGCGCCCGATCACGGCGGCCGCGGGCAGCACGGCGAGGACGACGGTGAGCACGGTCAGCCGCCGCCGCGCCCGCCCGGCGACGGTGGTGGCGCGGACCAGCCGGAACCACAGGTAGCCGTGCAGCACGAGCATCGCGGCGAGGACGACGAGGCCGAAGAGGATGGCGGTCAGGACGTGCTCCAGGCGGCTGGGACGGACACGAACGGGTCAACCGTATCGGCGTGGTCCGCGCCGGTGCGCCAGGGGAGCAGCCTTCCGGGACCGCGTGCCCGGCCGCGGCGGGCCATCAAGGGTGCGGCTTTACGCCGACTCAAGCGCCGCGGCCTCGGGTGGTGACGACGCCGAGCACGATCATTGCGACGCCGAGGACCAGGTGCAGCCAGTTGTCCGCGTTGTTGACCGGGACGAAGTTGGCCGCGCTCGCCTCTTCCACGACCAGCCCGTACAGCCACAGGACCAGGTAGATCGCGCCGCCGCCGACCAGGTAGGCGCGGGCGGCACCGGCGCTGCGCGACATCGCCAGGCCGGCGACCCCGAACAGCAGGTGCACGGCGTTGTGCAGGACCGACACCGAGAACACGCCGAGCAGCATCGCCCTGGAGTGGTGCCCGGCGAAGGTCAGGTCGTCGTAGCCGGTGGTGATGCCTGGGACGAAGCCGAGCACTCCGACCAGGAGGAACACCGCCCCCACGGCTCCCGCCGCGACGCGCACGGGGCTGGTCTTGGACGCAGTGGTGGATCGGGACATGGTGCTCACCTCGTCTGGCTGGATCGGATCGGTCGCCAGCCATTCGTCGCGCCCCGTGGTCCGGATGGGTGCCGGGGCGCGGCGCGTCAGTAGATGTTCGTGTCCGTGAACGAGCTCTCGTGGCTGTTGATCTGCGCCCGCAGCGCGATCTGGTCGAACACGCGGATCTCGCGGGTGATGCGCCCGCCCTGAACCAGGAACTGCGACACCCCGAGCAGGTCCACCGGCTGGCCGGTGAGCGGCCCGAACTCCGGCACGCCCCGGTAGGACCCTTGCATCACCCACAGCACGGCGATGCGCAGCCCGGCGTAGCGCTCCGCGTAGTTGGTCTGGATGTCGCGCACCTCGAACCGCGCGTCGGGGAACGGCGCGATCTGGGTGAGCAGCTCCCGCTGGTACCCCTCGGGGCGCAGGACCGTCCGGTCGCCGATCGTGTGCAGGAACAGGTCGCGCGGCATGAAATCGGTGACCTTGTGCAGCCGCCGCGCGTTCCACACCTCCTCGATGAACTCCAGCACCATCTCGCACTCGGGCCGGTGGTCGTCCGGGCGCGGGCCGCTGTCGCCCGCGGTCAGGACGTCCGCCGGCGCCGGCTTGGTCATCGAGCCCTCGTACCCGCGGAACCGCAAGCCGCGCGCGACCTCGGCCGGGTCCAGCCCGAGCTGCAGGCAGTCGGCGAGATCGTCCCGCACTACCCATTCCTCGACCATCCGCCCGCGCCGGTAGAGGCAGTTGGCGATGGTGCGCTTGCGGATCGGCACCTCGACGCCGTTCACGATGTGCGTGTCCGCGGAGAAGACGAGGTGCGAGCTGAGGAACGCGTCGTCGCCGCGGGCCTCCCACACCACGTCCTCGGCCTGGCCCACGTGCTGCGGCACCTGCGCGATCCGCATCAGGCTGCCTTCGATCACGCCGTCCCTGCCGACGACCGTGCCGAGGCCACCGTGGACGATCGAGTCCGGCTCGTAGTTGTCGGTGATGTAGGAGATGTCGCGCTGGACCCAGATCCGGTCGGTCACCTCGCGGATGAAGTCGTCCGGGTCCTCGTAGGGCTGGTAGGCGACCGGATCGAGGGGCATGGCGTCGTCCTTTCCGTGGCTGGGCCGGGGCACGCCGACTGTATCCGTATGCATGATCGTCGGCAAGAGCGAACAAGCGGCTGTGATCTGCGTCTTGACCGCTTCGCTTCGCCCACCTATGTTGCAGTCCATACGTATGCAAACGGCTCAGCCGTTGTGGCACAATGGAGGTGTCATGTCCACCGTCGCGCCGACCACAGCCGCGTCCACGGACGCGCCCGGACGTCGGAAGACGATCCGGCGCACGATCATCGCCGGCAGCATCGGCAACTTCGTCGAACAGTTCGACTACGGGTTGTACGGCTACATGGCACCCGTCCTCGCCTCGTCGTTCTTCCCGGCGAGCGACCACACCGCGAGCGTGCTCAGTGCGTACGCGGTGATCGCGATCGCCTGCCTGGTCCGCCCGCTCGGCGGGACCCTGCTCGGCAGGTGGGGCGACCGGTTCGGGCGCAAGAAGGTCCTGCTGTGGACCGTGGTGTTCATGGGCATCTCCACGGCCGCGATCGGCGTGCTGCCAACCTACGGCCAGATCGGGCTGGCCGCGCCGCTGATCCTGTTGCTGCTGCGCGTGGTGCAGGGCATGGTGGCCGGCGGCGAGTACGTCGGCGCCGTCGCGTTCGTGGTCGAGTGGGCCGAGCCGCGCCGTCGCGGGTTCTACACCTCGTTCGCCTCCAACAGCTGCTTCCTGGGCATCCTCGCCGGAGCCGGGGTGGCCGCGCTGATGAGCGCGGTGTTCACGGACGAGGCGCTGCACAGCTGGGGCTGGCGGATCCCGTTCCTGGCGGTGCTGCCGCTGTGCCTGATCGGGGTCTGGCTGCGCAGCCGGATCGAGGAGACGCCGGAGTTCGTCGCCGCGACCGAGCACGGCACCAACGTCGTCGCGGCGCCGTTCCGCGAGGCCCTGCGCTCCCAGTGGCGGCCGATCCTGGTGTTCTGCGGCGCTTCGATCATGCTGGCGATCCTGTCCTACACCTGGGTCACCTTCTACCCGGAGTACCTGTCCGACACGCTCGGGCTGTCCAAGTCGGCCGCGTGGCTGTCCAACATGATCTCGGTCGCCGTGCTGATCCCGCTGCTGCCCGTCGCCGGCGCGATCTCCGACCGGATCGGGCGCAAGCCGATGCTGATCACCGGCGCGGTGGCGTGCATCGTGCTGGTGCCGCTGGCGTTCTGGGTGGGCCAGCACGGCACGTTCGGCGCCGCGGTGGTGAGCCAGCTGATCTACATCATCCCGGAGTTCTTCCTGACCGGCATCGTCACGGTGTGCGCGGCGGAGCTGTTCGCGACCCGCACCCGGTTCAGCGCCAGCTCGATCGCCTACAACAGCTCGTTCTCGATCTTCATGGGCATCACGCCGTTCGTCGCGACGCTGCTGGTGTCGACGTTCGGCACGATCTACGCCGTGTGGGTCTACCTCGCGGTGGCCGCGGTGCTGGCGCTGGTGGTGATCACCTTCTTCATGACGGAGACCTACCGCAGCGAGCTCGCCGCGGACAAGTTCGCCCGCTGAGTCCACTCAGGACACCGGCGGCTCCTCCCGTGCCGGGAGGGGCCGCCGGTGTTCGAGCATGTCGTTGCGCATCAGCAGGTCCACCGCGAGTCGGGCGAGTTCTTCGGTGGCGGGGGAGAGCCTGCTGTGCTCCCGCCGGACGAGGGCGAACGTGTTGTGCAGCGGCGGGTCGAAGGTCGTGGTGTGCAGGCGCAGGCCCTCGGTGCGCACGAGCCGTTCGGCCACCGCGCGGGACAGGAACGTGTCGCCGAGCCCGCGGGCGACCAGGTGCAGTGCCGCCTGGGCCTGCTCGACCTCGATGAACGGCTCGATCCGCACCCCGGCGACCTGGGCCCGCTCGGTCAGCTGCAGCCGGTCCGGGTCGGCCTGCCCCACGTGCGCGTCGTAGAGGACGAGGCGCCGCCGCGCCATCGTCTCGATGTCCACCGGTGCCGCGACGTGGTCGGGATCCGCCGACACGTAGAGCACCTCGTCGCGGGCGAGCGGCGTGATCTCCAGCCCGGCCGGGGTGACCGGCAGGACGACGATGCCCGCCTCCAGGTCCCCGGCCGCGACCGCCTCGGCGACGAGCGCGGCGTTGACCCCGACCAGCCGGACCCGCACGTCCGGGTGCGCGGCGGCGAACCGCTCGCCGAGCTCGGCCAGCAGGTAGAAGTCGGCATTGCGGAACAGGCCGAACGAGGCCACGCCGCCGGTCAGCCCGCGCACCGCCTTCACCGTGTCCTCGGCGTTGCGCGCCGCGCTCACCGTCTGTTGCGCGTGCGGCAGCAGTTGCGCGCCCGCGGGTGTGAGCGTCAGCCGACGCCCGCCGCGGTGGAAGAGCTGCAGCCCGCACTCCTCCTCCAGCCTGCGCACCAATTCCGAGATCGCCGCCTGGGTGTAGCCGAGCGCGGCGCCTGCCGCCGTGAACGAGCCGAGTTCGGCCGCCGCGACGAGTGCGCGCAGCTGCGTCAGAGTCACAAGGAAATCCTATAGGTGTCCCAACGGAAGACAAGGTGGTCCTGTGTCCGGTGTGGAGCTAGCTTTCCGGGCATGTACTTCACCGAAGCCACCCAGCGCCGCTTCGCCGGCCGGTTCACCGTCGTCAAGGAGCCCGCGGCCGGGGGCGCCCCGGCTCAGCGCGACGCGGGCGTCATCGACACCGTGACCCGCATGCTCGACCGGATCCGCGCCGAGGGACTCGACGCCGTCACCCGCTACGCCGCCGAACTCGACGGCTACGACGGCAGGCCGCTGGAGATCTCCCGCGAGGAGATGCGCCGCAGCGGCGACGCGCTGCCCGGCGACCTGCGCGCGGCCATCGAACTCGGCGCCGCCCGCACCGCGGCGTTCGCCAAGGCGTCCCGGGACGCGCTGAAGGATCTGGAGGTCGAGCTCGAACCGGGCCTGGTCGCCGGGTACCGCTACGTTCCGGTGCAGCGCGTCGGCGCCTACCTCCCGGCGGGCCGGTTCCCGCTGACCGCGAGCGCGTTCATGACCGTCAACGTCGCCAAGGCCGCCGGGGTCCCGTCGGTCGTCGCGTGCACCCCGCCGCAGCCGGACGGCGGCCCCAACCCCGCCGTGCTCTACGCCGCGTACGTGTCCGGTGTGGACCGGGTCTTCCTGCTGGGCGGGGTGCAGGCGCTCGCCTCGATGGCCTACGGCCTGGTCGGGGACGCGCCGGTGGACATGCTCGTCGGCGCGGGCAACGCGTTCGTGGCCGAGGCGAAGCGCCAGCTGTTCGGCACGGTCGCGATCGACCTGCTCGCCGGACCGTCCGAAGTGGCCGTGATCGCCGACGAGACCGCGGATCCCGAGCTCGTCGCCGCCGACCTGCTCGGCCAGGCCGAGCACGGCCCGGACTCGCCCGCGGCGCTGATCACGACGAACGCCGACCTGGCCGCCCAGGTGTCCGCCGAGATCGACCGCCAGCTCGCGACGCTGGCCACCGCGCCGATCGCGGGCCCGGCCTGGCGCGACCACGGTTCGATCACCGTGGCCGCCGACCGGGAGACCGCGGCGGCGCTGATGGACGACCTCGCGCCGGAGCACCTGGAGATCCAGACCGCCGACGACGGCTGGTACCACGAGCACCTGACCGCCTACGGCTCGCTGTTCCTCGGGCCGTGGAGCACCGTCGCCTACTCCGACAAGGGCATGGCCGGGACCAACCACGTGCTGCCCACCGCGGGCGGCGCCCGGCACGGCGCCGGGTTGTCGGTGTCCCGGTTCCTCCGCCCGCTGACCTACCAGCGGGTCGCCCGCGAGGCCACGCCCGCGCTCGCCGGCGCCGTCGAGGTGATCTCCGCTTCGGAGGGCATGGCGGCCCACCGCGCCACCGCCACCCTGCGCACGCAGCGGCTGGCATTGCAGGAGGCCTGATGGGACGGCCGCTCACCCTCGCGCTCGCCCAGGTGCCGGGTCGCACCGATCTCGACGGGCTCGCCGCGCACGCCACGGCCACGATGCGGCGGTTCCCGGGCACCCGGCTGCTGGCCTACCCGGAACTGCACCTCACGGGCGAGTCCGAATTGGACACAGTGGACAGCGTGGAACCACTGACCGGGCCACGGCACCGGTGCTTCGCCGAGCTGGCCGGGGACCTCGGCGTGTGGCTGTGCCCGGGCAGCGTCGCCGAGCTCGGGGACGACGGGCACGTCTACGACACGGCGGTGGTGTATTCGCCGGAGGGTGAGCTGGCCGCCGCCTACCGCAAGGTGTTCCCGTGGCGCCCGCACGAGCCGTTCCGGCCGGGCCGGGAGTTCGTCGTGTTCGCCATCCCGGGCGTCGGCCGCGTCGGGCTGTCCGTCTGCTACGACGCCTGGTTCCCCGAGGTCACCCGGCACCTGGCGTGGCTGGGCGCGGAGCTGGTGCTCAACGTGGTGCGCACCGACACCGCCGACCGCGCCCAGGAGATCGTGCTCGCCCGCGCCAACGCGATCGTCAACCAGGTGTTCGTCGCGAGCGTCAACGCGGCCGGCCCGACCGGTCTCGGGCACTCGGTGCTGGCCGGGCCGGAGGGGCAGGTGCTCGCCGAGTTGCCCGGCGCGGCCGCCGGGGTGCTCACCGCCGTGGTCGACCTGGACGCGGTGACCGCCGTGCGGCGGCACGGCAGCTTCGGCGTCACCCGCGTGTGGGACCAGCTGCGGGAGGGCGACGAGCCGATCCCGATGCCGCTCTACGGCGGCGCGCTCACGCCGGCGGCCTGGGCCGCGGCGGAACAGCGGCGGACCGCGGAGGCGTGAGGGTCACCGCGCCGCGTGCGTCCCCCGCGGCACCAGCTCCGGGGCGAACGTCACGCGGCGCGGCGCCTCCTCCGCGCTGCCGGAGATGCGTTCGACCAGCAGGTCCGCGGCCGCCTGGGCCATCCCGTCGAGGTCGTGGCGGACCGTGGTGAGGTCGAACGTCTCCCAGGACGCCATCGGCAGGTCGTCGAACCCGATGACGGTCAGGTCGCCGGGCACGTCGATCCCCAGGCGGCGCGCGGCGTTCATCGCGCCGATCGCGATCACGTCGTTGCCGCAGAAGACCGCGCTGGGACGGGAGTCCCCGGCCATCAGGTCGAGCAGGCCCTGGTAGCCGGTGCCGTAGTCGAACGGCCCGCGCCGCACGCGGTGCCGCGGCAGGCCGACCCCGGCCTCCGACAGGCCCACCCGGAACCCCAGTTCGCGGTCCCGCCCGGTGGTGGTCTCCGCGGGCCCGCCGATCAGGGCGACGTCGGTGTGGCCGAGCCGCACGATCTCCTCGGCGACGAGCCGCCCGCCCGCCTCGTTGTCCACCACCGCGGCGTCGGCCTTGTCGTTGCCGGTCTCCCGGTTGAGGAACACGAACGGCAGCCCGCGCCGGGTCAGCTCGGCGGGCAGGGCGGAGCCGATGACCGCCGTGGTGAGCACGACGCCGTCGATGGAGCGGTCCAGCAGCCGCTCGGTCTCCAGCGCGGTTTCGCTGCGCTCGGTGAACAGCATCATCCGGTAGCCGTGCCGTTCGAGCGTGTCGTGCAGGGGGCCGATCAGGTGCGGGTAGAAGGGGTTGGTCAGGTCGGTGACCACCACGCCGATGCGGCGGGTCGAGCGCGTGGACAGGCTCCGGCCCGCCTCGCTGGGTACGTACCCGAGCGCTTCGGCCGCTTCGCGCACCCGTTCTCGGGTGGCCGCGGAGACCCGGTGGTCGCCGCGCAGCGCCCGCGAGACCGTCGGCTGGGAGACCCCGGCGAGCCGGGCCACGTCATGGCTCGTGATCGACATCGGCGCCCTCCCCGGTCCGGCCCTGTGCATACGCATCCTAGCCGAATCGACCCCTTGACAGGCAACCGTGGGGATGATGGCATGCATACGTATTAACAACGACGTTGCGGAGGGTGTCATGGTCAACGGCGAGGGGCGGGTCACGGCGGAGGAGCTGCGGCGCCGGACGATCCGGCGGGCCGATTTCGTGTCCTGCAACCAGGCGTTCATCGACTGCCGGACCCCGGGTTCGGACCGCAAGGAGAACTACTCGATGATCGGCCCGGGGGTGACGCAGAACCCGAACCAGGTGGTGAACCTGCGCGAGCCGCACGGGTTCAACATCGGCGCCGCGGCGATGCCGCACGGCATCACCAACAACCTGCACCTGCACTTCACGGCCGAGGTGTTCCTGTGCTTCCGCGGCGAGTTCCTGCTCCGCTGGGGCGCCGACGGCGACGAGGGCGAACTGGTGCTCCGCGAGGGCGACATCGCCTCGATCCCGACGTGGATCTTCCGCGGGTTCACCAACATCGGCCCCGACGACGGCTGGCTGTTCACCGTGCTCGGCCACGACGACACCGGCGGCATCATCTGGGGCCCGTCGGTGCTGCGCGAGGCCGAGGGCCACGGCCTGTACCTGACCGCGGACAACCGGCTCGTCGACACCGTCGCCGGCGACGAGGTGCCCGACCCGGCCGAGCTGGTCCGGCCGATGGCCGCCGAGGACATCGCCGCACTGCCCTCCTACGACGCCGGCCGGATGCGCCGGCGGGTGGCCACCGCCGGCGACCTGCGGTGGTCCTCGCGGGCTCTGCTGGGCAGCGTCCTGCCCGGCGGGCGCGCCGAACTGGCCGCGGTGATCGGGTTCGGCATGACCGAGGACCGCGACCAGGAACCACGCGTCTACCAGCCGCACGGGCACAACGTGGCATGGCTGCGGGCGGAGCCGGGCGAGGGCGTGCTGCTGCACCGCCACGACGAGACGCAGGTCCTGATGGTGAAGGACGGCGAGTGGGAGGTGACGCTCAACCGGCACGACGAGGTGAGCGTGCGGCTGGGCCCGTGGGACATGCTGTCCGTGCCGCGCGGGGCGTGGCGCAGCATCCGCAACGTGTCCGACTCGACGGCCAGCCTGCTCGTCGTCAACAGCGGGGACGGGCGCGTGCGCCTGGAGTGGGACGACGAGGTCGTCAAAGCGGCCGCCGACGCCGGGGTGGGCGTGGACCACAACGGCTACCTCGCGCCCTACCACCTGCTGCCGCGGCCGGCCGGGCGGTGACGGCGCCGCCGGTGGTGCTCGTGCCCGGCATGCTGTGCGACGCGGACCTGTGGGCCGATGTCGACGTGCCGTCGCCGGTCGTGCACGCGGAGATCACCGCGCCGGACATCGGCGGCATGGCCGAGCAGATCCTCGCCGCGGTCGACGGCCCGTTCGTGCTCGCCGGGCTGAGCCTGGGCGCGATCGCCGGGTTCGAGGTCGCCCGGCGCGCGCCAGGGCGGCTGGCCGGGTTCTGCGCCATGGCGACCAACGCGGGCGCGCCGCGGCGGGAGCAGCTGGCGGGCTGGGCGGAGCTCGACCGGCTCACCGCCGACGGCGGGTTCGAGGCGGCCGTCGCCCGGATCCTGCCGACCATGTTCGCCGAGCCGGATCCCGTGCTGCGTCAACGGTTTCTCGGCATGGCCGGTCGCGTCGGGCCCGCCGTGTTCCGGTCCCAGCTCGCCGCGCAAGCCACCCGGCGCGACGCCCACGCCGCGATCGCGACGCTGTCCTGCCCGGTCCTGGTGCTGTGCGGCGAACGCGACGCGCTCTGCCCGCCTGCCTTCCACCACAAGATCGCCGCGCACGCGCGGGACGCCACCTGCCACGTCATCCCCGGGGCCGGGCACCTGCTGACGCTCGAAGCCCCGGACACCACGACCACCCTGCTGCGCGACTGGCTGCGCGGCCTACCGAAGGAGTTCCGATGCCCAAGGTCCTGAAATCCGCCGTCCCCGCCGAGCAGGTCGCCGCCCAGCGGGACGACGTCGCCGACCGCGTCCGCGGGATCATCGCCGACATCCGGGACCGCGGCGACGCCGCGGTCCGGGAGTACTCGGCGAAGTTCGACTCGTGGTCGCCGGAGTCGTTCCGGCTCTCCCCGGAGCGGATCGAGGAGATCGTCGCCCGCGTTCCGGCCCAGGTGCTGGACGACATCCGGTTCGTGCAGGACCAGGTGCGCACCTTCGCCCGGCACCAGCGGGACTCGATGCGCGAGTTCGAGGTCGAGACCCTGCCCGGGGTCCACTTGGGACAGAAGCACGTGCCGGTCGCCGCGGCGGGCGCGTACGTCCCCGGCGGCCGGTACCCGCTCACCGCGTCGGCGCACATGACCATCGTGACCGCGAAGGTCGCCGGGGTGTCGCGGGTGGCCGCGTGCACGCCGCCGATCCGGGGCGAGGTGCCCGATGCCACCGTCGCCGCCATGCACCTGGCGGGCGCCGACGAGATCTACCTGCTCGGCGGGGTGCAGGCGGTGGCCGCGCTGGCCGTCGGCACCGAGACCATCGGGCGCGTCGACCTGATCGCCGGCCCCGGCAACGCCTACGTCGCCGAGGCCAAGCGGCAGCTGTTCGGCGAGGTCGGCATCGACCTGTTCGCCGGGCCGACCGAGGTGCTGGTGATCGCCGACCACACCGCCGACCCGTTCGTCGTCGCCGTGGACCTGCTGTCGCAGGCCGAGCACGGGCCGGACTCGCCCGCGGTGCTGATCACCACCTCGGCGGACCTCGCGCGGGAGGTGCTCGACCACGTCGAGGCGCTGCTGCCCGGCATGCCCACCCGCGACTTCGCCGAGCCGGCGTGGCGCGACCACGGCGAGATCCACGTGGTGGATTCGGCCGACGAGGCGTTCGCGCTGGCCGACACGTACGCGTCCGAGCACGTCCAGGTGCTCACCGCGCAGCCGCGGCAGGCGCTGGAGAAGATGCGGAACTACGGCGCGTTGTTCCTCGGCCCGGGCACCTGCGTGTCCTTCGGGGACAAGGTGATCGGCACGAACCACGTCCTGCCGACGCGCGGCGCGGCCAGGTACACCGGCGGGCTGTGGGTCGGCAAGTACCTCAAGACCGTGACCTACCAGGAGGTCACCAGCAGCGAGTCGAGCGAGCGGCTGGGCGAGGTGTGCGGCCGGGCGGCGCGGGTCGAGCTGTTCGAGGGCCACGCGCGGTCCGGCGACGTGCGCGCGGCCGGGTTCCGGCGGGGGGAGCTGGCGTGGAACCCGGCCTGAGCGGGCGCACCGCGCTGGTCACCGGCGGCGGCAACGGCCTCGGCCGGGCGATCGCCGTGGCGCTGTCGGAGGCCGGCGCGCGGGTCGTGGTGACCGGGCGGCGGCGGTCCAGTTTGGACGAGACGGTGGCCGCCCTGCCCGGGCCGGGGCGGGCGGCGGTGTGCGACGTGGCCGACCCCGGCTCGGTCGCCGCGCTGGCCGCGGAGCTGGCGGACGAGGAGATCTCGGTGCTCGTCAACAACGCCGGCGTCGCGGGGCCGGTCAAGCCGCTGACCGAGGTCGAGCCGGACGAGTGGGACGAGGTGTTCGCGGTCAACGTCCGCGGCGTGTACCTGGTGTGCCGGGCGTTCCTGCCGCCGATGGTCGCGCGCGGGGCGGGGGACGTCGTGAACATCGCGTCGGTGAGCGGGAAGCGGCCGTTGCTGCGGCGCACCCCGTACTGCGCGTCGAAGATGGCGGTGATCGGGCTGACGGCCACGCTCGCGGGCGAGGTCGGGCCGCACGGGGTGGCGGTGAACTCGCTGTCGCCGGGGCCGGTGGCCGGGCCGCGCATGGAACGCAACTTCCGGCTGGAGGCCGAGCGCACCGGCGTGAGTTACGAGGAGGCGGAGCGGGCTTTTGTGGGGCGGTCGGCGTTGGGCCGGATGGTGACGGAGGCGGAGGTGGCGGCCGGGGTGCTGGCGATGTTGCGGATGCCGGGGCTGTGTGCGGCGGACATCGACCTGTCGGCAGGGATGGTGGCGCGGTGAGGACGCTGAAACAACGCCTGGCGGCGGGGGAGCGGCTGCTCGGCGGCCTGCTGCGGCTGCCGTCGGAAACGCTCGTCGAGATGGCCGGCGTCGCCGGGCTCGACTTCGTCGTGCTCGACTGCGAACACGGGCCCGCCGACCTGGTGCCGCTGCAGCAGCACGTCGTCGCGGCCCAGGCGCACGGGCTGGGCGTGCTGGTCCGGGCCGGGGCGGCCGAGCCCGCGCTCGTCCTGCGCGTCCTCGACCTGGGCGCGGATGGCGTGATCGTGCCGCACGTCGACACCGCGGAGCAGGCCAGGGCGGTCGTCGCGGCCGCGCACTACCCGCCGCTCGGCGAGCGCGGCTTCGCGACCTACAGCAGGGCCGGCCGGTTCGGCGCGCGCGACATCGCCGAGCACCTGTCGCGCTCCGCGGAGACCACGCTGGTCGTGCCGATGATCGAGACGCCGGAGGCGTGCGCGGCGGCGCCGGAGATCCTGGCCGTGCCGGGCGTCGACGCGGTGCTGGTGGGTCCCGCGGACCTGTCGGTGGCGATGGGCCTGACCGGTGGTGCCGCCGAACCCCGCGTCCGCCAGGCGATGGCGGAGGTCGCGAACGCGGCGGAGCGGGCGGGCAAGCCGATGGTGAGCATCGTGGGCGGCGCGGCGCAGGCCGCGGCGGCCCCGCCGGGCGCGGTGATCTACAACCTGGCGCACGTGCTGCTCCACACGCTGCGCGACCTGGCCGGTCAGTCCGGGCGGTAGGACTTCTCCGGCCAGAACGGCCACTCCTCGAACGCCCGGCACCGGCCGTCCCCGGCGAAGCGGATGATCCACAGGTCCCGGTACTGCTGTCGCGTGGGTTCGCCGTAGGTCACCTCGACCCGCACGACGGCGGTGTCCCCGTCGAGGGCAACCGGTTCGCTGGTCATCCGGAAGTCCTCGTCGGGGCCGGTCCGCTCGGCCTCCCACATCGCGGCGATGGCCGGCAGTCCCCGCACCGGTTCGCGGTACGGGGACTGCCGGTAGGTCGCGTCGTCGGTGAACAGTTCCGCCAGGGCGCCGGTGCCCGGTGACCGCCACGCGCGCTCGTAGCCGTCGACCCAGGACCGCACTCGTCGCTCGTCCATCCGGTGAGTGTGGCACCGGACGGCGGCTCAGCGCGGCGGCCGCGCGTCCAGCAGGACCAGGACCGTGACGATCGCGGCGAGGACGAGCAGCGTGATCAGGGCCGCGTCGACCAGCAGGCCGGTCATGACGGGCTCCGCTCGGCGGCGCGCTTGCCGGACCGCAGGCTGGTCATCGTCACGGTCGCCAGGATCAGCACGATGACCAGCAGCGAGACCGGGGTGGGGATGGTCGGCACCGCGGGCCACACCTCGTGCGCCCAGTGCAGCACGAGCTTGACCCCGATGAACGCCAGGATGACGGCGAGCCCGTGGTTGAGGTGGGTGAGCTTGGCCAGCGCGGTGTGCAGCACGAAGTACAGCGCACGCAGGCCGAGCAGGGCGAACGCGTTGGTGGTGAAGACGAGGTACGGGTCCTCGGTGATGCCGTAGACCGCGGGCACGGAGTCGACGGCGAACACCACGTCCGTGGCGAAGACGGCCACCACCACGAGCGTCAGCGGGGTCAGTGCCCGCCGTCCGCGCTCGCGGACCACCAGGCGCGTGCCGCGGTAGTCGTCGGTGACCGGCATCAGCCTGCGCAGCAGCCGGACCGAGCGCATCCGCGACACGTCGGGGTCCGTTTCCGGTCCGCTGAGGGCCTCGTGCAGGATCTTCACCGCCGAGGCGAACAGGATCAGGCCGAACACCAGGAACGCCCACGTGCCTGCCTGCAACAGCGCGGCGCCGGCGGCGATGAAGATGCCACGCAGCACCAGCGCGCCGACGATGCCGTAGAGCAGCACCCGTTGCTGCACCTCGACGGGCACGGCGAACGCCGCCAGCAGCAGCATGAACACGAAGAGGTTGTCGACGGAAAGCGATTTCTCGACGACGAACCCGGTGGCGAACTCCAGCGCCTGCGCGCCGCCGAACGCGGTCCACAACCAGAAGGCGAACACCAGCGGCAGCGTCAGGTAGAACACCGACCAGCCGGCGGCCTCACGCAGCGACACCTCGTGCGGCCGCCGCGTCACGAGGAAATCGGCCGCCAGCAGGGCCAGCAGCACGGCGATGCTGATCACCCACAACCACGGGCTGCCGATCGACGACGCGGGCGCGGCAGCGGCGACCGCGGACTGGTGCGACATGGGGCCTCCTCGAACACCGTCAGCGTTCGAGGTCTCCTTCACCCGCATCGCGGGCGCCCTGCCGGGGACACGCCGGGTGTCCGTACTGACCGGTCAGGGACCTTGGGAAGTACTCCCCTCGGGACCGAGTATCGGACAAATCGGACACCGTGTAAAGAGGGTCACCCGTACGCGGTAACCGGCCGAACCGTCCACATGGGACTGAACAGGGCCGGCGCCCCAGTGGCGCCGGCCCTTCCCGGTCAGAGGCTGTGGGCGGCGATGTCGCCCTGCGAGGTGGTGGCGCGGATGGTCAGCTCCGGGTTGCCGTTGTTCTTCAGCGCGTTGCTGATCCGGCCGTGGCCGGTGCCGGCGTCCAGGGTGGCCGAGACACCGGCCGCCGCGCCGACGGTGATGTCGCCCGCCTGCGTGCGCAGCACGACGGTGCCGCTGACGGCCTCGGTGAGGCGGATGTCGCCGCGGGCGGTGGTGATCTCCGTGGCGCCGCCGACCCGGCCGACCTCCACGTCACCGTCGGTCGCGGTGAGCCGCAGCGTCGCGGCCTCGTCGAGGTGGATGTCGCGGTAGGCGCCCGCCACCCTGACGTTGCCGAAGCGGCCGGTGGCGCGGAGCTCAGCGGCATTGCTGGTGACGTCGACGCGGGAGCCGGCGGGCAGGTGCACGGTGACCGCCACCGAACCGGACGGGCCGAAGACCCGGTTGCCGGGCTCCGGCGCCTCGACCCGCAGCACACCGTCGGCGTAGGTGACGGTGGTCTGTTCGGCCAGCTGCACGTCGCGGCTCTTGCCGGGGTCGGCCGGGGCGACCTCGACGGTCGTGTCGGCGCGGTCCGCGGCGGCCAGGTGGATGCGCCCGGCGGGGACGGTCAGGACGGCGGCGATCGGGGCGGTGGTGGCGAAGTTCTGCATCGGTCTCTCCTTGCTGAGCGGCTTGATGGGAACACCATCGCCCGCTGCACTGACACCGGACCGCCACCGCGCTGACGCGGCCGCTGACACGGGACGTCAGTGGCCGTGGAAGGCCTCCGCCAGCCACCACGACCCGCCGTCGTCGATGATCTTCGCGTCCACGACCAGCGGTTTCTCCCGCGGGCCGGCCAGCCACGCGGAGACCTGCCGCAGGTCGGCGACGGTGCGGACGGTGACCCCGGCGCAGCCGAACCCGCGCCCGATCGCGGCGATGTCGGTCGGCGGGAACCGGACGGTCGCGTGGTCGCCGGTGAAGTGGTGCACCTCCGCGCCGTAGGCGGCGTCGTTGTAGACGACCACCAGCAGCGGCAGGCCCAGCCGCACGGCCGTGTCGAGCTCCTGGGCCGCCATGTGGAACCCGCCGTCGCCGAGGGCGGCGACGGGCAGCCGTCCGGGCTGGGCGATCGCCGCGCCGATCGCGGTGGCCAGCCCCAGCCCGATGGACTGGAAGGCCTGGGTGAAGCAGAACCCGAACTCGTCCGGCACGTCCAGGAACGCGCTGGGGTAACCCATGAAGTTGCCCGAGTCCACCGACACCACGCGCTCGGCGGGCAGGATCCGGTCCAGCTCCGCGGACAGCGTGCGCGGGTCGATCAGGTCCGCGGTCGACTCGTCGCGGTAGTCGGCCGCCGACCAGCGGGCCCGCGCGGCGATCCGGTCCCGCAGCGCGGGGGAGCGGTAGCCGGATTTCCTCCGGTCACCCAGCTCGGCGAGCACCGCGCGGGCGGTCACCGCCGCGTCGCCCACCACGCCGACGTCGACCGGCCGGTGCGCGCCGATCGCGCTCGCCTCCAGGTCGACCTGCGCGAGGCGGGCGCCGGCGCCGATCAGCTTGCCGTGGCGGGTGGTCCACCGGTTGAGCGCGCAGCCCCAGCCGACGACGAGATCGGCATCGCGGACGAGTTCCGCGGTCAGCGGGGAGGCGAACCCGCCGGAGATGCCCAGCGCCCACGGGTCGCCGTGGAACAGGCCGTGCGCCACCGCGGACGTCGCGAGCAGCGCGCCGCACGCGTCGGCCAGTGCCCGGATCTCCGCGGCCGCGCCCCGGCCACCCCGGCCGGCGATGAACACCGGCCGCTCCGCGGCGGCGAGCAGCTCGGCCAGCTCGGCCACCGCGGCGGCATCGGGCTCCGGCGCGGGAGGGGCGGGCACCGGCTCGATGGCTTCCAGCGGCGGCGCGGGCTCGGCCTGCACGTCCAGCGGCAGGTTCAGCACGACCGTGCGGCGCTCGTGCAGCGCGGTCCGGTACGCGCGCACCGTGTCGGCCACCGCGGTCTCCGGGCTGTGCACACGCTCGGCGACCGCGCCGACCGCCCGGGCGAGCCCGTCCTGGTCGATGCGGAAGTTGTTGAGCGGATCGGCGGCGGGCGACTCGGCGGTGAGGACGATCAGCGGGGTGCGGCTCTTGGCCGCTTCGCCGATGCCGGTGACCGCGTTGGTCAGCCCGCAGCCCTGGTGGGTCGACACGAGCGCGACCCGGCCGCTCATCCGCGCGCACGCGTCGGCGGCGGTGGCCGCGCCGCCCTCGTGGCGGGTGGCGTGGAAGGCGACCCCGGCCGCCCGCAACGCGTTGGTGACGTGGAAGTTGCCGCTGCCCACCACGCCGAACACCGGACCGGCGCCCAGCTCCGCCAGGACCCGCCCGACCGCCTCGGCGACGATCACGCCCGCTCCACGAGCGCGTACACGCGCGCCGGGCTGCCCGACCCGCCGACGATCGGCAGCGGCGAGACCACCAGCAGGGCGCCGGTCGGCGGCAGCTGCGCGAGGTTGCGCAGCTGGGTCAGCCCGCACTTGCCCGCGCCGAGCAGGCGGTCGTGGCAGGGGAAGATCGGCTCCAGCTCGGCGGCGCGGCCGGCGTCGGTGCCCACGGTCTCCACGCCGAACCCCGCGATCGGGGCTTCCTCGGCGAGCCACTGCGCGCACTCCGGCGACACGCCCGGGGTGTGCGAAGCGCCGTCGCTGACGTTGAGGAAGCTGTCCTGGTCGCCGGAGCGTGCGTCCCACCCGGTCCGGTAGAGCAGCCAGCCGCCCTCGGGCAGCGGCCCGTGCTCGCGTTCCCAGTCCCGGACGTCGTCGATGCCCAGCAGGAAGTCGGGATCGTCGTCGACCCGCGCCGACATGTCCAGCACGGCGGCCGGCCCGATGAGCGTGCGCAGCGGGATCTGGTCGACGCTGGGGCCGTCCTTGCCGGACAGCCAGTGGTTGGGCGCGTCGACGTGCGTGCCGACGTGCTCGCCGGTGTGGATGTCGTTCCAGTACCAGCGCGGGCCGCGGTCGTCGTAGCGGCTGATCTCCTCCAGCCGGAAGCCGGTGGTGTTGGCGAACGGCGGTGGCAGCTGCAGCACCGGCGTGCTCTCCGACAGCGGCGCGGTCAGATCGACGACCTCGACGCGGCTGCTCCGCAGCGCGGACAGCAGATCGGCCAGGACGGGCATCGGAACCTCCTCGGATCGTGGCGCTCCGGCGGTCGTGCGCGGCCCGCGCTCGGAACGAGACTAGCCACCCGCGCAACGGTCCCGGTCATACGGAATCCATAGGTCCCGCCAGCGATACTCGCGCCATGCGGGTGCTCTTGGTGGAGGACGAACAGCCCCTGGCCGGCTACATCGTCACCGGTCTGCGCAAGCAGGGCTTCGCCGTCGACCTCGCCGGGGACGGGCGCACCGCGCTGGAGAAGTGCGAGCTCACGCCCTACGACGTCGTGGTGCTGGACCGGGACCTGCCGGTCGTGCACGGCGACACGGTCTGCCGCCGCCTCGCCGAACGCGGTGGCGCGCGCATCCTCATGCTGACCGCGTCCGGCTCGGTCAGCGACCGGGTCGACGGGCTCTTCCTCGGCGCGGACGACTACCTCGGCAAACCGTTCGCGTTCACCGAGCTCGTCGCCCGCGTGCACGCGCTGGCCCGGCGCAGCGCCCCCGCCCGGCCGCCGGTGCTGCGTGCCGGTGACGTGACCCTCGACCCGGGCCGGCGCACCGCGGAACGTGGCGGGCGGCTGCTGTCGCTGGCGCCCAAGGAGTTCGGCGTGCTCGAACAGCTGCTGGCCGCCGACGGCGCCGTGGTCAGCGCGGAGACCCTGCTGGACAAGGTGTGGGACGAGCACGCCGACCCGTTCACCAACGCGGTGCGGATCACCGTCGGCACCCTGCGCCGCAAGCTCGGCGGACCGCCGCTGATCGAGACCGTCACCGGCGCGGGCTACCGGCTGCGGCCGTGACGGCGCGGCTGTCCGCCCGCAGCAGGCTGACCCTGGTCTACACCGCGCTGGTGCTGGTCGCGGGCGCGGTCCTGACCGTGGTCACCTACCTGCTGACGCGGCGGCGCGCGGTGCTGGTGCAGATCACCGGCTCCGGCCCGCCGCCCCTGGACGTGGAGGTGCTCGCCCGCGAGGTGCGCGAGGACACCCTCGCGACGCTGCTGGGGCAGGGGTGGATCGCGCTGGCGGCCGTCACCGCGGTGGCCGGGCTGGTCGCCTGGCTCGTGGCCGGCCGGGTGCTGCGGCCCATCCGCACGATCTCGGCCACCGCGCGGCGGCTGTCCGCGGAGAACCTGTCGCACCGGGTGCCGGTGCGCCCGCCGCACGACGAGCTGGCCGCGCTCGCCGAGACGATCAACGGGATGCTGGACCGGATCCAGCGGGGGATGGCCGACCGCGACCGGGCGCTGGAGAGCCAGCGGCTGTTCAGCGCGAACGCCGCGCACGAGCTGCGCACCCCGCTGACGACGATCCGCACGGCGGTCGACGTGACGCTCGACGGCGAACCCACGCGCGCCGAACTGCTGACGATGGCCGCGGACGTGCGGGACGCGGCCGACAACAGCCGCCGCACGCTCGACGGGCTGCTGGCGCTGGCGCGCAGCCAGGCCGGCGCGGGCGACCGCCGCCGGCTCGACCTGTCCGCGCTCGCCGCCGAGTCGCTGGCCGGTGTCGCGAGTGGACTGTCCGCTCAGGACATCGAGGTGGAGCGGGATTTGGACCCCGCTTGGCTGTGTGGCGAGCCGGTGCTGCTGGAGCGGATGGTGGCCAACCTGATCGGCAACGCGGTTCGCCACAACCACCCGGGCGGCTCACTGGCGGTGTCCACCCGGGCCGGTGCCGACGGTGTGGTGCTGCGTGTGGTCAACACCGGCGCCGTCGTGCCGGCCGAGCGCGTGGAACGCCTGCTGGAGCCGTTCGTGCGCGGGGAGAACAGCCGCGGTGGTGCCGGGCTGGGCCTGTCCATCGTGCGTGCCGTGGTGCTCGCCCACGACGGCACGCTCACGGCTGCCGCCAACCCCGGCGGCGGGCTGGACGTCACCGTGCGGCTGCCCGCCGCATAGCATCGGCTGGTGCACGGTGAGGTCGGTGTGATCGCCCGCGACGGGGAGCACGAGGTCGAGATCAAGCGGTCCCGGTTCGTGTGCACCGTCGCGCGGGTCGATGACGTGGCGGCCGCCGCGGCGGTGATCGCCCGGGTGCGCAAGGCCGGGCCCGGTGCGAACCACCACTGCACGGCGCTGCGGATCGGCGATCCGGAGACCGGTGAGATGACCGTCCGCAGCAACGACGACGGGGAGCCCGCCGGCACCGCGGGCGTCCCGATGCTCGAGGTGCTCGCGCGCCGCAACCTGACCGACGTCGTCGCCGTGGTGTCGCGGTGGTTCGGCGGGATCAAGCTCGGCGCGGGCGGCCTGGTCCGCGCCTACTCCGGCGCGCTGGCGGAAACCCTGGACGCCGTCGGGACGCTGCGCCGGGTGCGGCACCGCGAACTGCTGATCGCCGTGCCGCACGACGTCGCCGGCCGCCTCGAACACGACCTGCGCAACTCGCCGTACCGGCTGCAGGACATCGACTACGGCGCGGACGTCACGCTGACGGTCGCGGTCACCGAGGCCGACCGGGACGCGTTCGGCGCGTGGCTCGCGGAGCGGACGGGTGGCGAGGCCGAGGCCCTCGACGCGGGGACGAGGGACCTCTACCTCCCCTGACGCGTCAGACCCGCACCACACCGGGATGGGCGAGGTCGTAGGCGCGGGAGACCTTCTTCGGAACCACCACGCGCACGCGTCCACGAGGAGTTCGCGGGCCTCGGCCGGTTCCAGCGCGGCGCGCTCCTCCTTCGGGAACGCGAACTCAATTACCGTCTCATTGGCGGAGAACGCGACGTAGAGGGTCGGCCCGACCCGGAACTTCAGTCGACCGCGCACGTAGACCGGGTAGGAGCGCTCGAGCTCCGAGCCCAGGCGCGAACGTCTTCGAGCACCGCCACGACGCACCTCCTCACCCGGGGGACCTGGACCTCTTCCTCCCCTGACGGATCAGACCCGCACCAGCTCGATCACCGGGATGACCCGGCTGGTCTTGCGCTGGTAGTCGGCGAACTGGGGCTGCACGGCGGACTGCTTCGCGTAGATCTCGTCCCGCTCGGGGCCCTCCAGCACGCGGGCGATCACGGGGAAGGTCTCGTCGCCGAGCTCGATCGTCGTCTTCGGGTTCGCCACCAGGTTGTGGTACCAGGCGGGGTTCTCGTCGGCGCCGCCCTTGCTGGCGAAGACGAAGATCCGGTCGCCCTCGCGGTAGTAGACCAGCGGGGCGATCCGCTCGATGCCGGATTTCGCACCCACGTGGTGCACCAGGACCAGCGGGCTGCCCTCGAAGATGCCCCCGGCCTTGCCGCCGTTGGCGCGGAACTGGGCGATGACGTCGCGGTTCATCGCGTCGAAGTCGATGTCGGTCACAACGTCGATCATAAGCGAGCGTGACGACCCGATCGATGCTCGAAAGAGCCAGATTCATATCCGATCGTGTCATCCGCTGCTACTGTTGAGCGCATGGACCTGCTGGCTGACGCGCTCGAAGTGGCGGGAGTCCGCGGCGTCCTCGGCGCGCGCATCGCCGCCGGCGGCACGTGGGGCATCTCGTGGAGCTGGATCGGCGGCGCCGGGTTCTACGCCGTCACGGCGGGCACCGCCTGGCTGGGCGTGCCCGGCCGCCCGCCCGCGCAGCTGATGCCGGGGGACGTCGTGCTGCTGCCGACCGGGACCGAGCACACCCTGACCAGCGCGCCGGACGCCCCGGCGGACACGTGCGACTGCGACGCCGCGGAACGGGCCAGGGCCGACGGCGGTGTGCTGCGCTTCGGCACCGGCGAGGTCCAGACCCACATCCTGAGCGCCTCCTACGAGTACGACCCGGCGGTGTCCACCCAGGTGCTCGCCTCGCTCCCGGAGGTGGTGCACATCCGGGCGGACAACGGCGGCAGCTGTCTCGACGACACCGTCCGCCTGCTGGCCAGGGAGCTCGCGCGTCCCCAGCTCGCCACCGCGGTCGTGCTCAGCAGGCTGGTCGACATCCTGCTCGTGCAGTTGCTGCGGGTGTGGGTGGCGCGGAACCCGGCCGGCGCACGCGGGTCCTGGCTCGGCGTGCTGTGCGATCCGCTGGTCGGCGCGGCGATCGCGAAGCTCCACGAGGATCCAGCGCGGGGGTGGACGATCGACCTGCTCGCGGCCGAGCTGGCGGTGTCGCGGACCACGCTCGCCCGCCGGTTCCGCACGGTCGCCGGCGAGTCCTTCGGCAACTACCTGACGCGGCTGCGGATGGATCTCGCGGCGGTCCGGCTCCGGGACACCGACGACGCGCTGGAGGCCGTCGCCCGCTCGGTGGGCTACACCTCGGTGTACGCGTTCAGCCGGGCCTTCCGGCGGGATCGCGGTCACGCGCCGGGCGGTTATCGGAGGTCGGCGCGGGTGTGACCGGCGGTGGGCCGGACGGGACGGCCCACCGCCGTCGCGGATCAGCCTCCGGGCCGGATGTTGTGGTTGAAGCGGAACGTGTTCGCCGGGTCGTAGGCGCGCTTCACCGCGGCCAGGCGGTCGTGCACGGCGTCGCCGTAGGCGGCGCGGACGCCGGCGGGCGTGGCGTCCCGTTCAACGAGGAACGTCGGGGTGCGCCGGGCGGTGGTCCAGGGGCGCAGGCCGTCCACGATCCGGTCGAAGTAGGCCCCCATCGTCGGCATGGCGTCCGGGCCGCCGACGCCCAGCGCGTACAGGGCGAACGGCACGCCCCGGCTCGGCACGGCGTTCGGTGTCGCCGGCTCCCGGTCGAAGGCGCCGCCGAGCGCGCGCAGTTCCACGCCCAGCAGGGGACAGCCGGAATCCGGGCCGGTCAGTTCCACCAGCTTCCCGACCGTGGCGTCGCTCAGCTCACCCAGCGACGCGCCCCCGGAGAAGTGCGGGATCGGGTCGGTCGGGTCGAGGTGGATCTCGGCGATCGAGGTGAACGGCTTCTCGCCGATCAGGTCCAGCACGGCCGGGGCCGCGGCGCGCATCGGCGCCAGCAGCCGTTCCGCCTCCGCCGCCTCGCCGAGGTGCGCGAACCGCAGGTGCACCACGAACGCGCCGCGCAGCGGTTCCGGCAGCTCCGGCATCGGGGGCAGGCGCTGCACCATCACCGAGGTGGTGGCCTCCTCCGGCAGCGTCGGCACCCACTCCCGCCACGCGCGCAGCACCGCTTCGGTGTCGGCGCCGGGGAAGTACAGGGCACCGCCGTAGAAGCGGGGGTGCGGGAACAGGTCGAACTCGATCGCCGTGACCACCCCGAAGTTGCCGATCCCGCCGCGCAGCGCCCAGAACAGCTCGGGCTCCGCCGACGCCACGCGGAACTCACCGTCGGCGGTCACGATCTCGATGCGGCGCACGTGGTCGGCCGCGTAGCCGTACTTCCGCCCCAGGACCGGGCTCAGCCCGCCGCCCAGCGAGTAGCCGACCACGCCGACCGAGGGCGCCGACCCGGCGATCGGCGCCAGCCCGGACTTGGCCGCCTCGTCCAGCACCTGCTGCCAGCGAGCCCCGCCGCCGGCGCGGGCGACCCGGCCCGCCACGCTCACCTCGTCGAGCCGGCGGGTCGTGATGAGCAGCGCTTCCGCCGCCGGGTCCACGACCTGGTGCCCGGTCGCCTTCACCGCGACCGGCATCGAGTTGTCGCGGGCGAACCGGACGGCGTGGCGGACGTCGTCGACGCTCTCCGCGGCGACGACGATCGCCGGGGTCAGCGGGTGGATCGGGTTGAAGCCGGCGCATTCCTCCGCGTACCCGGGATCGCCGGGCCGGAGCACCGCCCCCTGTACGGCGCGGGCGAGTTCCGCGGTGTTCGGCTGCGTCATGAGTTCCCCTGTTCGTAGGCGTTTCCACAATGGACACGCGCTCGGCAGGGTGGCCGTTCCGCGGATCGCGGCGGCGTTCCCTTACGGGCACGGGTTCGGACCCGTGGCGCTACCGCCTCGCCTCGTACACGCGGCTCACCGGCGTTTCGGCGACGCACTTCCACCGGGACAGTCCGGCTTCACCGGCCAGGCGGCGTGGATCGAGGGTTCGTCGGCCACCGTCGCGTGGTCGAGCTTGGCGACAACCCCGTCCAGCGCGGGCAGCCAGGCGGTGACGAGATCGGCCGCGTAGCCGGGGCGGAAGACGCGGCGTCGAACTGGCGGGCACACGCGCGGCCGGTACGGAAGGCCTCGATCAGCTCGCCCTCGACACCGTGGAGCGAGGACAACATCAGGAAGGAACCCATGGCGTACGTCGGCTCGTCCGCGTTCGCAAGCACCGCCGCCTGCTCGTCGGGCAGCGCTTAGCGGTCCGCGTCCGGGCGGGTCGAGCCTGCCGCCGAAGGCGGCCGCACCGTCGGCGATGACGCGCGGGGCGTCGTCACCTGGTGGTCGCGCCCGCCGCGGGGCAGCTCGCGCCCGGCGCGGGGAGGACGCCGTCGACCAGGTAGTGGTTGACGATCGCGTTCACGCACGGGTTCAGCCCGAACTGGCCGTGCACGCCGTCGGCGACGGTGACCAGCGGCTCGTGCAACGCGGCGGCCATCGCGACACCGTTGACGTACGGCGTGGTGGTGTCCCGCTGCCCCTGCACCACCAGGCCCGCCGGGTAACCGGCGCGGACCGGCTTCGGCAGGTATTGCGTGCGCGGGAACGAGCGGTAGGCGCACGGGCCGGGCGCGAGCTCACCCGCGACCGAAGCCGTCGCGCCGTAGGGCATGGCCTCGCGGTAGTAGCGCAGGTCCCGCTCGTACACCGCCAAGTCGGCCGGCCACCGCCAGTCGCAGATCACCGTGTCGTGCGCGTTGTCCACCACTTCGACCGAGCCGGCCGCCGGGGACGGGGCGCGCACCGGGCCGGGGGAGTCCAGCGCGGCACGAATCGACCGGGCCAGCTCCGCCCACTGCCCGGGGTAGCGGGTCGCGTCCACGGGCACGAACTCGGAGCCCGTCTCGGCGCTGCTGTCCAGGTCCGCGACGGTGTGGTAGGCGCCGGCGGGCCGGGTCTCCAGCACGGCCGCGAGCGCCTCGACGTTCTCCTCGACTTCGCGTGGTGTCGAGCCCAGCCGGAACTCGCTGTCCCGAAAGGCTGCCCACGCGGCCCAGTCGTCCAGATTGGACCGGCGCGCGGCCGCGGCGGCGTAGCCCTGGTCGTGCCACGGCGCGGTCGGGTGCAGGGCCGAGTCGAGCACGCTGCGGTCCAGGTGACCGGGGAAGAGCGTGCCGTACACTGCACCGAGCGTGGTTCCGTAGGACACGCCGAGGTAGTTCAGCTTGGCTTCGCCGAGCGCCGCCCGCACGACGTCCATGTCCCGCGCCGTGTTCGGTGTGTTCATGTAGGGCCGCAGCGGTCCACTGATCTGCTGGCAACCCTGCTCGGTGCGCCGCGCGAAGTCGGCCATCTTCACGATGTCGGCGTCCGTGGGCCGGGTCGGCCGGTCCAGCGCCGGGAACGGCGGCTGCAGGCAGCGCAGCGGGGTCGATTCCCCGACACCACGGGGATCCATGCCGATGATGTCGTAGACCCGCGCGAGGTCCTGGTCCGCGTAGCTGAGCGGGAAGGCCAGCCCGGACAGGCCCGGCCCGCCCGGATTGGTCAGCAGCACCCCGCGGCGGTGCGCCGGATCGGTCGCCCGGTGCCGGCTGATCGCGATGCTGATGCGACGGCCGCCCGGATGCGCGTAGTCCAGCGGCACCGCGATGGTCGCGCACTCCAAGGGCAGGTCCGCGCACGGCGCCCACGGGACCGGCTGGGTCTCGACGGCACGCAGCGGATCGGCCTGCGCAGGAACGGCGGACACGGTCAGCACGGCGGTCAGGGCGAGGGTGACGAACCGGCGCATGGTCACGGCCGCCAATCCGGGTGCCCGGGCATCGCGGGTGTCTTGGCGCCGTACAGCCACTCCGTCAGCAGCGGGGTGAGGTCCTGGCCGGACACCCGGTTCGCCGTCGCGATGTAGTCCGCCGTCGTCGCCGAGCCACCCCGGTGCTCCAGGTAGAACGCGCGCTCGATGCGCTCGAACGTCTGCTGGCCCACGGTCTCGTGCAGTGCGAACAACGTGAGCGCGCCGGGCAGGTCGGTGTCCAGCAGGATGCCGCCCGGGCTCGTCAGGCGGGCCGGCGGGCCCGACTGGTCGCGGATGGACTGGTCCTGCTGGTACAGCTCACGCATCGTGTCGGCCAGGTTCCGGTAGCCCTGTGACGCGCCGAAGACGTTCTGGTAGTACATCGCGTGGCCCTCGTTGAGCCACATGTCGTCCCACGATGCCGGGGAGACGGCGTCGCCGAAGTACTGGTGCGCCAGCTCGTGCACCATGGTCTCCGACTGCAGCTCCGGCGGCAGCGCCAGTGCCGGCGCGGAGAACGTCGACAGGGTCGCCGTCTCCAGCGCCACGCCGTCGTACGGGCCGACCACGCCGAGCACGCCGTACTTCTCGAACGGGAACGGCAGGCCCAGCGTGTCCTCCAGCCACCGCACCTGCTCCGGCGTGCGCCGCGCGGCTTCGGTGATCCGCGGGAGGACGTTGGCGTCGGTGATCCCGTACTGCTCGGTCGCCTGCGGCGGGACGCGGAAGCCGCCCATCGTCGACGGGACGTGGCTGACGATCGGCAACCCGTGCGGCCCGGTCTGCTCGACCGTGGTGAACTTGCCGACCGCGACCTGCACCACGTTCGTCGGGATGTCCGTCGCGGTTCCGTACACATAGGACGAGCGGTCGTCGTGGGTGGTGAGCGAGCGCAGGGTGCCGTTGGCCGCGACCTGCCGGTCCCGCGGCACCGTGACGCGGAAGGTGAACCGGGCCTTGTCGCGCGGGATGTCGTTGCACGGGAAGAACAGGTGCGCCCGGTCCGGTTGGCCCATCAGGGCGAACCCGGAGTCGGTGCCGGCCCAGCTCTCCCAGGTGAAGGGGACGTCGGCGGGCCAGTCGTAGTAGGGCGGGACCGGCTTCTGCGCGCGGTCGGCGGTGTAGCCGACGCGGACCTCGAACGTCCGGCCCTCGCGCAGCGTCTTCGCCGGGGTGACCAGGAGCTTCTCGTGCGCTGGGTCGACGGTGAACGTGGCCGGGACGCCGTTCACGGTCACCGATTCGATCCGCTGCCCGACCGAGTCGAGGCTGAACGACGACAGGTTCTGCGTCGCGCGCGCCGTCATCACCACCGACGACCGCATGGTGGTGACGGCCGGGTCGTAGTCGAAGCTCACGTCGTAACCCGTGGCGTCGTAACCGCCGTTGCCCAGCGTCGGGATCAGCCGTTCCCCCGCGCTGGTCGCCCCTGGCGTGCCGGTCGCGGCGTCCGCGGTGACCGGGCTGAGCGCCGCCCCCACCAGCACCGCCGCCGCGGCCCACGTCCTGCCTCGCATGCTCGATTTCCCTTCCGCTTCCGTGATCGCTGCCCATCAGACAACCAGGTCCGGCCCCGCCGCATCGGCCGATCGGCCGGGCGTCACCTGGCCGGGTGGCCGACGGCCGTTCGGGCGCTGTGCGGTGCCCGTCCGGTCCTGGCACGGCCGCGGCACCCGGGAGGGATACTGGACCCGCAGGTGCGTTTCCACCTCCGGGAGGTTCGGTGCTGACCAAGAAGGGCGCCGCCACGCGGCAGCGGATCATCGAGGCCGCCGCGGCGGAGATCCGCGAGCACGGCGTGGCCGCGGCGACGCTGGAGGACATCGGGCGGCGCAGCGGCACCGGCAAGAGCCAGATGTTCCACTACTTCCCGGACGGCAAGGACCAGCTGCTGCTGGCGGTGGCACAGTGGGAAGCCGGCCGCGTGCTGGAGGACCAGCAGCCCTACCTCGGGCAGCTCACCACGTGGGAGGCGTGGCACCGGTGGCGGGACGTGGTGGTCGAGCGCTACCAGCGGCAGGGCGTCCACTGCCCGCTCGGCGTGCTGATCACCGAGGTCGGCCCGAAGACCCCCGGCGCGCAGGCCGTGACGCGGCAGTTGCTGGAGCAGTGGCAGCACGAGGTCCGCCAGGGCATCACCGTGATGCGCGACAGCGGCCGGATCAGCCGTGACATCGACCCGGACCGGGCCGCCGCCGCGCTGATCGCGGCCATCCAGGGCGGGGTGACGATCCTGATGTCCACCGGGTCCGCCGCGCACCTGGAGTCCGCTTTGGACCTGTGCCTGGATTACCTGCGTCTGCCGGTGTCCGCCTGAGCGCGGCGCGTCAGTCCGCCGGAACCCAGTTGCGGACGTCCGGCCGGTAACCCGCCGGCTTGTCCGCCACCTTCGTGCCCGGGTTGACGATCCACGACTGGTACTGCGGTGTGAACATCACGTACGGCTTGCCCGGCGGCACCGCGCTGGCCGCGTCCAGGTCGGCCCGCAGCTCCGCGGGGATCTCGAAGTCGAGAGCCGCCAGCGACGCGTCGAGCTGCGCCGTGCTGCTCGCTCCGACGATGGCCGACGCGATGCCGGGCTGCGTCGCCGCCCAGTTGAGCGCCACCTGAGCCATCGACACGCCCAGCTTCTCCGCCACGGTTTCCAGCGGCCCCAGCACGTTCCACTGCGCGTCCGTCCATTGCAGACCGGAGCCGCCCGCGCCGCTGAGCCTGCCCTCGCCGGCCAGGCCCTGGTCGGACCGGCGGTACTTGCCGGTCAGGAACCCGGACGCGAGCGGGCTCCACACCGTGACGCCCATCCCGAGTTCCTGCCCCGCGGGCACGTGCTCGGTCTCGATCGTCCGGTCGACGAGCGAGTACGGCAGCTGCAGGTTGATCAGCGGCACCAGCGAGTTCGCCTCGGCGAGCGACTGCGCGCGGGCGGCGTACCAGGCCGGCACGTCGGACAGGCCGGCGTACCGGATCTTGCCGGCCCGGGTCAGGTCGTCGAACGTGCGCAGCACCTCCTCGACCGGGGTGATGCGGTCCCAGGTGTGCAGCAGGTACAGGTCGAGGTAGTCGGTGCCGAGGCGGCGCAGCGAGGCTTCCACCGCCCGGATCATGTGCTTGCGCCCGTTGCCGCCCGCGTTCGGGTCGCCCGGGTCGACGCTGTTGGTGAACTTGCTGACGAGCACGAGCCGGTCGCGGGCCCCGGCTTCGGCGATGAGCCTGCCGAGGATCCGCTCGCTCTCGCCCGCGGTGTAGAAGTCCGCGGTGTCGACGAAGTTGCCGCCCGCCTCCAGGTAGCGCCGGAAGATCGGGCGGGCCTCCTCTTCGGTCTTGCCGTAGGGGGCGTGGAAACCGTCCTTGCCGAAGTTCATGGTCCCCAGCGACAGGCGGCTGACGCGCAGGCCCGACCGGCCGAGGAGGAAGTACTGATCCAGTGACATGAGCCCAGGATGGAGACGCAAAAATGGACCCGCAAGTACAGAACTGCGGCGTCAGCCGAGCCGGACGGGAAGCGTCTCCAGACCGCGCATGAGCAGGCTGAACCGCCAGGTCAGCTCGTCCGGGGCGGCGTCGAGGCGCAGGTCCGGGAAGCGGGTGACCAGCTTGCCGAGCGCGACCTGTCCTTCCAGCCGGGCCGGGGCGCGCCCTGGCAGTGGTGGATGCGGTGCCCGAAGGCGACGTGCCCGGCGCGGCGGGCGAGGTCGAGCCGGTCCGGGTCGTCGAAGCGCGCCCCGTCCCAATCGGCATGCCCAGCCGGAACCTCCCGGCGTCGCGCAGCGAGTTCGTCGCGGTGGCGGTGAGCCGGCCGCTCTGGGGCGTTCACGTGTTCTTCCCGTTCGGCAAAGAAAAACCGGGCCGGAGAACCCCTCTGACCGCCGTCGGGGTTCTCCGGCCCGGTGGGTGTCTCGCCACAAGGGCTCGGTAGCGAGACGTGTCCGGCCTGGGGGACCGTGCTCCGCCACGCTAGGGCGCCTCCGTTGACGGATGGTTGACGCGCCGTGGACGGGTCACAGTGCCAGGTCCCGCTTGGTCTGCTCGTAGCGCTCGACCATCGCGGGGCGGGCCAGCCGCATCGCCGCGGGCAGGTGGTCGAGCACGGCCGCGGCGCCGGGCGCGGGGCGGGGGTCGCTCAGCAGGCCGAGCACCAGCTCGGGCGCCGACCGCGGTGGCAGGTCGGCAACGGCCCGGCGCAGTGTCTCGATCGTGTACGCCGGAATCCTCGGGAACACCTCCCACAGCGTGAGTTCCTCGTGGTCGAGGTGCGCGATCAGCAGGTCCCGCGTCCGCGCCGCGGCCGGTTCGCCCAGCGCGGCGGCGATGCCCACCGCCGCGGCCTGGCGGTGCGGCGCGGGGAACATCAGGGCGTGTTCGAGGTCGTCGGTGGCCTGCACGAGCCTGCTCAGCTGCGCGTCCAGCGCCGTCCGGCTCGTCCGCAGCGAATTCAGCGCCACACCGGGGAACAGGTCGCGCAGCACCGGCCAGAACCGCACCTCCGCGTGGCGCCGGTGCCGCCGCAGGAACTCGTGCTGCCAGTGCGCGACACGCACGAGGGTTTCGACGTCGACCGGTTCGCCCGTGGCCAGCCGGGACATCGCGGCGGCGGTCAGCGCGGCCGCCCGCCGCAGAACGGTGTGCACGGCGAGCAGTTCGTCGTACATGCGGTTCTTCTCGGCAACGCGCCCGCTCGCTTCCACACCGCCGAAACTAGCCACCTCCGGCGCGCGGCACGTGGTGGCGAAGCGCTGGTGCAGCAACACTCGCCCGATGGGGCAGCCGGATCAGCTGTCGCGCGCCGACCGCGCCAGCACCTCCTGCACGCCTTCGACGAGCGGTTCACACGTCGCCAGCGCCGTCGCGAGCCCGGCCGCGGGCGGCCCGCCGACGCCCTGGCCCAGCACCACCCCGAGGATCAGCCCCGGCACTCCCGGCGCCCGCGCCGCCCACATCAACGCGCCCCCGGCCGCCGTGCTCGACCCGGTCTTCACCCCGACCACGCCGTGCTTGCCCAGCAACGTGTTCGTGTTCGCGTAGCGGCCCGGCACACCCCGCACCACGACGCTCGGCTGCGCGACGATCGCCCGGAACACCTCGTCCCGCATGATCTCCCGCAGCAACCGGAGCTGGTCGGCGGCCGTGCTCGTGGTCGAGTCCTCCAGCCCGCTCGCGCCGGTGTAGGTGGTGTCCGCCATCCCGAGTTCGGCGGCGGCGCGGTTCATCTTCGCCACGAACGCCTGCTCACTCCCGGCGTCCCAGCGGGCCAGCAGCCGCGCGATGTTGTTGCCCGAGGGCACCAGCATCAGCGACAGCAGGTCCCGTTCGGACACTTCCGTGCCCGCGCCCACCCACACCGTCGACTCGCCGTCGTTGCCGGCCTCGGCCTCCGCCTGCCGGTCGACGACGACCTCCGGACCGCTGTCCCCGGGCGCCAGCGGGTGGTCGCGCAACACCACGTACGCGGTCATCACCTTGGCGACACTGGCGATCGGCACCGGCGTCTGCTCCCCGGACACGCCCAGGCTGCCCACGCCTTCGACCTCGACGGCGGCCTGGCCTTCCGCCGGCCACGGCACCCCGTCCCGCACCTGGAACGCCGTCGAAGGGTCGTCGTGCACCCGCAGCACGACGACGACTCCGGCCACCACCGCGACCACGGCCGCGACCACGGCCGCCAGCCACCACTTCCCGAGAACCCGCATGTGCCCACAGTGGACGCCGAAGGTGTCCGGACCGGCGGAGCCGTGCATCAGCCACCGCGCGGCCGGGTATCAGTCCGGCATCACCGGAAACCGCACCGTCGCCAGCGCACCACCGCCGGGTGCGGCGCCGAAGTCCAGCGTCGCGCCGATCACCCGCGCCTGCCCCAGCGCGATCGTCAGGCCCAGCCCGTGGCCCCGGCCACGCGCGGCCGTCCCGGTGCGGAACCGTTGCGGCCCCTCGGCCAGCAGGACAGCGGGGAAGCCGGGGCCGTGGTCGCGCACGCACACCACCGTGCCGGCGACCGTGACCTCCACCGGGGCGGCGCCGTGCCGGACCGCGTTCGTCACCAGGTTCGCGACGATCCGTTCCGCCCGCCGCGGATCCGTCCACACCACCCGCGCCGTGGCGACTCGGACGCGCGCGGTCAGCCCGCTGCGGGCGACGGTCTGCTCCACCAGTTCGCCCAGCGGCACCGCGGTCAGCTCGGCGCGCTCGGCCCCGGCGTCGAGGCGGGAGATCTCCAGCAGGTCCTCCACCAGCCCGCGCAGCACCCGCACGCGGTCGCGCACCAGGTCGGTCGCCTCGCCGTCGGGCAGCAGCTCGGCCGCGGTGACCAGACCGGTCAGCGGTGTGCGCAGCTCGTGCGCGACGTCGGCGGTGAACCGCTGCTCGCTGACCAGGCGGTTCTGCAGCGCGGCCGCCATCGTGTCGACCGCGGCCCCGATGTCGGCGACCTCGTCCCCGCCGCGGGCGTTGATGCGGGCGTCGAGGTCCCCGCCCGCGATGGAGCGGGCGGTGCCCGCGACGCGCCGCAGCCGCCGGTTGACCAGCTCGCTGAGCAGGGCGGCGGCCACGATTACCACGGCGACCGTCACCAGCGCGGTCTTCACCACGAACCGGTCCTGTGCCGCGACGTTGCGCACGTCGGTGCCCATGTCGACGCGGACGGCGAGCACGTCGCCGCCTGCGTCCCGCGCTGCCCACATCCACGGCACCGCGGGCCTGGTCGTGTCGTACCAGGTCACGGCCTCGTCCGGGGTCGCCAAGGCGAGCTCCCGCAGGGCAGGGGGCGCGTCCTCGGCGTAGCTGGGCAGCTGCCCGGTGGCCAGGTAGGTGTCCGTGAGGGCTTGCAACGCGGTCACCGCACGCGAGCGGCCCGACGTCTCGGCCCGCGCCGTCGCGCTCTGGTGCACCAGCACGCCGAGCACGAGGGCGACCACGCTCGCCGCGGCCGCCGCCAGCCCTGCGGTCTGCCACCGCAGCGATCGCCAGTTCAGCAGGGCTTTCAGCGCGCTCACGGGCGCATCTTGTAGCCGAAGCCGCGGACGGTCTCGATCCGCTCCGCGCCGATCTTGCGGCGCAGCCGCTGCACGGTCAGGTCGACGACCCGGCTGTCGCCGTCCCACCCGTAGTCCCAGACCTTGCGCAGCAGGGTGGGCCGGTCCAGCACCAGGCCGGCGTTCGCGGCGAACTCCAGCAGCAGCCGCAGCTCGGTCGCCGACAGCGCGACCGGCTCCCCGGCCACGGTGACCTCCAGCGCGCCGGTGTCGACGGTGAGGTCGCCGACCGTGAGCACCCCGGCCGGGCCGGGCGCCTCGTAGCCGGCCCGGCGCAGGACCGAGCGGATACGGGCGACCAGCACCGCGGTGTCGACCGGCTTGGTCACGTAGTCGTCGGCCCCGGCCTCCAGACCGGACACCACGTCGAGGGAGTCCCCGCGGGCGGACATCATCAGGATCGGCACCGTGCTGGTCTCGCGCAGCCGGCGGCACAGGCCGATGCCGTCCAGGCCCGGCAGCATGACGTCGAGCAGCACCAGCCCGGGTGATTCCCGGCGGAACACCTCCAGCCCGGTCAGCCCGTCCGCGGCGGTGGTCACCGCGTAGCCGTAGCGCGACAGCGCCAGCGTGAGCGCCCTGCGGATGACCTCGTCGTCTTCGACGAGCAGAACCGAGACCGGAGCAGACATCGCCGCCAAGTTACCCCACGACTGGCAGGGCCGCCGTCACCTCGCCGACCAGTTCAGCCAGTTCGGCGGGCCGGGACAGGAACGGGGAGTGGCCGCCGGGCAGGTGCCGCACCACGTCCGCCATGCCTTGAGCGATTGCCCGGTCGACGAACAGCCCGGGCAGGCTCAGGTCGTCGTCGCAGACGACCAGGGCCGACGGGATCGTCCGCCACGACGCCCGGGTCAGCTCCTCGGTGAACGCCCTCGCGCTCTGCGGGCGCAACAGTCCCACGGCCTTGCGCGTCCAGTCGTCCGGGACGTCGGGGTAGAGGGCCTGCTCCGGGTCGGGGCCCGGTGCGAAGTCCGCGTCCGCCGGGAACCACGGCCCGCCCAGCGGCGTGATCACGGACTCGCCCTCCGCCAGCATGTGCGCCGCGAGGTAGATGATCCGTTCGACGGTGGGGCCCGCGGCCTCGGTGGCCGGGACGCCGCCGTAGGAGTGCGCGAGCACGGTCACCGGGCCGTCGATCGCCGCCAGGTGGTCCCGCACCGCCCGCGCGTCGTCGCGCATCCCGGCCGCCGGGTCGCCCCACGTGCTCGGCAGGTCCACGGCGGACACCGCCCACCCGCGGCTCTCCAGCTCGGGCACGAACAGTTCCCAGCACCACGGGCCGTGCCAAGCCCCGTGCACGAGCACCAGGTTCCGTGTTCCGTCGGTCATGTCGTCCTTCTTTCTTCCAGGCAAATCCGGGCGGTCGCCGCGGCCACCGCGGCGAGACGGGCGTAGTCCACTGTGTCCGGACGGTCGGTGGCACGGTGGTAGTGGGCGTTGCGGAAGTTCGCGGTGTCGGTGACCATCAGCGACGGCACCGAGCGGTTCCAGAACGCAGCGTGGTCGCTGCGGCCGAGGTGGTTGAGCACCGGGACGAGCACCCCCAGTGCCACGCCGGCCGGGCCGTCCGGACGCGGGTCGCGCAGCGGCACCGACCGCAGCCCGTGTGCCGCGGCCGCGGTCTGCCAGGCCCGCGCGAGCGCGGCGGAGGAGCGCCGGTGGATCAC
Source organism: Amycolatopsis sp. ATCC 39116 (assembly GCF_000231075.2). Taxonomy (NCBI): domain Bacteria; kingdom Bacillati; phylum Actinomycetota; class Actinomycetes; order Pseudonocardiales; family Pseudonocardiaceae; genus Amycolatopsis; species Amycolatopsis sp. ATCC 39116. The sequence goes on from NZ_AFWY03000017.1 coordinate 47,100, forward strand.
GGCCGCGAAGTCACCGCGAAGGCCGCGGGAACGCACCTCGCCCGCCGCCGTGGGAAAGGCCAGCGCCATCCCGCCGGGCAGGCGCTGGCTGCCCGGCACGTCGGAGTAGTAGCCCACCGACTCCAGGCACACCACCGCTCGCAGGCCGGTCAGCCGGCGCGCGGCGACCTTCGCGCCGATCAGCCCGAGTTCCTCCATGTCGGGGAAGACCAGCGTCACGGGCGCGTGCTCGTCGGCCGCGCGCACCAGCCGCGCGACCTCCAGCGCGGCGGCGACCCCGGACGCGTTGTCGTCCGCGCCCGGACTGCCCTGCACGGTGTCCAGGTGCGCGGCGACGACCAGCGCCGGGCCGGTCGCGCCGGGCAGGCGCGCGATGAGGTTGGTCCCGCTCAGCCTGCGGTGCAGGCGCACCTTCAGCGGCATCGCGCGCGTGCCCGGCCGGTCGCTGACCCCGAACCGCCAGCGCACCGTGAACGGGTCGCGGCGCACGGACCAGCCGGCGGCACGCAGCTCGTCCTCGACGTAGCGGCGGGCGCGGTCCATCGCGGCGGGCGCGTGGACGGAACCACGCGGCTCCGCGGCCAGCGCCGCCACGTCGGCGGTCAGCCGCGCGACGCTCACGTCCAGTTTCACCCGGCCAGCCTGACCGGCCGCCGCCGACGTCCGGTCGACGTGCCGCGTATACGCCACGTACACGGCGCGGGCGTACCGTCGTGGTGTCGGAAACCCGGGGGGAGCGGCTGTGCGGCAGGTCACGTGGTCCACTTCGGACGTCGAGCCCCGCGAGGCCACCGGGTACTGGCGCGACCTCGTGTGCGCCACCTTCGTCCGGGTCCGCGTCGACCCGCTGGCCGACGAGGGGTTCACCGGCACCGTCAGCCACACCGACCTCGGCGGGATCGGCGTGTCCCGGCTGGCCGCGCAGCCGCAGAGCGTGCGCCGGGACCGCGCGCTCATCGCGGGCGAGGACGACGGGTACCTGCTCGCCAATATCCAGCTCACCGGGCGCGGCCTGGTGACCCAGCACGGCCGCGCCGCCGTGCTGGACCCGGGTTCGCTGGTGTTCGTCGACAGCACCGAGCCCTACGCGATGGAGTTCGCCGGCGCCTTCACGCAGCTGGTGATCCGCATCCCGCAGGCCCAGCTGCCCCGGCGCGACCTCAGCGCGTCCACCGCGGTGGCGCTGCCGGGGAAGGGGCCGGCCGGGGTCGTGACGACGTTCCTCTCCGGGCTCGGCGACCTCGCCGCGCCCGCGGCCCGCGACCTCGTGCCCCACGCGCTGGGTCTGGTCGGCACCGCGCTCGGCTGGGCCGCCGGGTCCGATTTGGACGGCAACGCGGAGTTCGTTCGGGAACGGATCCAGCGATTCCTGCGGCTGCACGCCGGCGATCCCGGGCTCGACGCCGAGACGGTGGCGGCGGCGTGCGGGGTCTCCCGGCGCACCCTGTTCCGCGCGCTGGCGGGCAGCGAGTCGTTCGGCGCGCAGCTGCGCCGGCTCCGCGTCACCCGCGCCCAGGAGCTGTTGCGCGCCAAGCCGTCCTGGCCGCTCGACGTCGTCGCGGGCGCGTCCGGGTTCGCCGGAGCGGCCCAGCTGCACCGCGCGTTCAAGGTGCTGACCGGAGTCACCCCGGGCGAGTACCGCCGTGGCACGCGACGTCACGGACCCGGGCACTGATCGTCAGCCCGCCCCGGCCGCCACCGCCCACACTGGACCCATGTCCGAGAACCCTTCCCCCAGCGCGCGCCTGCTGATCGGCGCCAGCGGTTCCGCCGCCGTCGCCCTGCTGCCGATGTACATCTCCGCGTTGCGCGGCTCGTTTCCCGGGAGCGTCACGGTCCTGATGACCCACACCGCCGCGGAGTTCGTCCCGGCGTCGACGATCGCGTTGTTCGCCGACAAGGTCGTCACCGCGGGCGACCGGACGACGTGGGCGCGGGACAACCACCAGACCCTCGCGGCCGGCCACGACCTGATGGTGGTGCTGCCGGCGACCGCCAACGTGCTGTCCGCCGCCGCGACGGGCGCCGCGCCCAGCCTCCTGACCGCGGCGATCACCGCCGCTCCCGCGCCCGTCGTGTTCTTCCCCGCGATGTCCGCGGAAATGTGGGCAAACCGGGCAGTGCAGCGGAATGTGGGACAGTTGCGACAGGACGGACACATCGTCGTCGACCCGGTCCCGGCGCCCCGCTACGACGTCGCCGCCGGCGCGTTCGTGGAAAGCCCCGCGCCGCCACCGCCGCCGCGGTTCGCCGAGATCGTGCGGGACCGGTTGTCCGTTCACATGCCGTCAACAGAACGCGGCTAATGTCGGCATGGTGAAGACCATCAACACGACCGAGCCCGTCGCGCTGATCGGCGCGGGCGCGCTCGGCACGTTCCTGGGCCACCACCTGGCCCGCGCGGGACACCCCGTGATCGTGTGCGGACGGTCCGAAGTGGACCGCCTCGTGGTGACCGACGAGACCGGCAGCCGCGAGGAGCCGGTGAAGTGGGTGGCCACGCCCGGCGACCTGCCCCCGGTGCGCTGGGCCGTGCTGGCCGTGAAGATCGGGGCCACGCCCTCGGCCGCGGACTGGCTCGCGAAACTGCCCGCCGACGGGGGAGTCCTCGTCGCGCAGAACGGCATCGACCAGCGGGAACGGGTGGGCCCGCTGACCGCCGCGACGGTGGTCCCGGCGCTGGCGTGGCTCAACTGCGAGCTCGTCGGGCCGGGCCACACCCGCAGCCGGACCACCGGACGCGGGATCGTGGTGCCCGACGACGACGGCGGCCGCGCGGTGGCCCGGCTCTACGACGGTTCCGGTCTCATCGTCGAGACCAGCCCCGACCTCCGGCTCGCGTCGTGGGAGAAGCTGATCATCAACGTGGTGACCAACTCGCTCACCGCGCTGACCGGGCGGCGCATGGAGATGCTGGGCGACCCGGCGCTGCGTGCCATCGCGATGGACCTGGCGGCCGAGACCGCCGCGGTCGCCAGGGCGGCCGGGGTGGGCCTGACGGGCGCGCGGGCCAGGGAGATCGTCGAGTGGATCAGCGGGATGGACCCCGGCATGACCACCTCGATGCTGCAGGACCGCCAGGCCGGACGCCCGCTGGAGCACGACGGCCTGCTCGGCCCGGTCGTGACCCTGGCCGGTGAGTATCGGGTGCCGGCGCCGGTGACCACCACGGTCCTGCGCCTGTTGCGTGGCCTGCCGAGCTGAAGTGTGGGGAGCGCGATGCTCCCCTCGCGCGATCTGCCGCACTGAGAACGCGAAAACGCCGTCCGCACCGGAGAAACCCGGCGCAGACGGCGTTCTTCACGCGACTGTTCAGAACCTCGTGCAGCGGTAGCTCGACGCGAGCGCCGGGTCACCGTAGCCCTGGTAGCGCGACACCTGCGGCAACGGGCACAGGTCCCGCGACGCCGAACCGTCCAGCGTGGTCGCGGCCAGCGTGGCCGGGGCCTTGCCGTGCTCGACCCAGTCGACCAGCGCGCCCAGCGCGTTCACCGGCTGCGCGCCCGCGCCACCACCGCAGTGCTGCACACCCGGGGCGAGGAACAGGCGGTAGAAGTCGTTCACCCGCTCCGCCCCACCCATCCGCTGCTCGACCTGCGAGCGGTAGGCGAGCGTGCCGCCCGGCGGGATCAGCTGGTCAGCGGTCCCGACGAACGTGATCAGCTTGCCACCCGAGCGGCGGAAGTCCGACAGGTCCGGGTCGGAAGTGCCGATGACCCGGTCGTACTCCCGCACCGACTGCCGGAACAGGTCGCGGTACTGGGCGTAGGTCAGCTTCGACGTGTCGAAGCCCGGCTGCTTCTCCAGGAAGGCCTGCACCCACTGCACGGCCACCGGGAACCCGGGCGCGGTCAGCTGCCCGTCGGGACCGGGCGCGGTGCCCGCCAGCCACGTGTAGTCCGCGCCCTTGGGCAGCCCGGACCACAACGACCGTCCGCGTTCGTCGGTCGGGCCGTTCCAGATCTTGCGCATGACGTCCGCGTCGGCGGTGGTCACGGTGACCTCCTGGCCGTCGCAGAGCACCTTCTTGCCGACGAGCGAGCGCGGGTCGTAGCCGCACTCGTCCGGCCGGTCGATGATGCCGTTGGTGACCCCGTCACGGGGATCGCACGCCTGGATCGCGGCCTGCTGGAACGCGCCGAGCACGCAGTTGCTGACGAAGTGGTGGTCGTTGTTCATCACGGTCTGCGGCCACAGGGTCGCCACCGCGAACTGCGTCCAGTTCACCGCGGGCGCGTTGGCGAGGATGCCGTCGAAGTCGTTCGCGTACTTCTGGGCCTCTTCGTAGCCCTGACGGCCACCGGTCGAGCAGCCGTTCCAGTACGCGTACGACACGCCGCGCTGGTAGTGCTCGCGCACGACGTCCTTGCCGATCACGGCCGACTCGTGCACCGAGCGGGACGCGAAGTCGGTCAGCAGGGCCTGGTCGACCGTGCCGTCGGCGGTGACCACCCAGCTGGTGTCGAGCTCGCTGCGCACCCCGGCGTCGGTGGTCACGCCCGTGTAGCCGTCCTTCACGGCCTGCACCAGCGGCGGGCCGAAGTTGCCCGCGGCGTAGGCGCTGCCGCCGACGCCCTGCAGGCGGCCGGTCCAGCCGGTCTCCGGCAGCGCGACCGCGATCTTGACGTGGTCCCTGCCGGTGTGGGTGACCGTCACGGTGATCTAGCAGTACGCCGGCACCCCGGTGATCTCGCTGGCCGGGGCCAGCGGGGTGGCGGGGAACGAGACGGTCCCGCCGTCGTGGTGTTCCGCCTGCACCGACTCGATCTTCGCGCCCTCCGGCGCGGTGACCGGCACCGCCGCGCAGGCCGGGGTCGCGGCCTGCGCGGGCGCGAGCTGGGTCGACGCGCTCGCGGCGAGGGGGATCAGCGCGGCCAGCGGCATGGCCGCCGCCAGTAGCCCGGTCAGGCGTCTGGCTCTTCGTTTTTCAGGCATTTCTGGCACCTTCCTTCCGGGCCCGACCCTAGGAACCGGAAGTTGACGATCGATGGACGTTCCGCGGACGGAGGTCACTCGAAGGAACAGCCGGGGTTGGGCACGTCGACGGCGAGCGGCTGACCGACCGGGCTCTGGTAGAGCACGTCGAGCACGACCGGCGTGCTGCCCAGGTTGCGTCCGATGTGGACGTATCCGGGTCCGCTCTCCTCGGAGACGATCTGCCCGGCGTGGTAGACGCCATCGCTGGCGCAGCTGGAGTCGTTGTGGCTCAGCACACCCTGCTTGACGTACCCGGTGACCTGGCCGGGGTGGTAGTGCCAGCCGGTGCTGCCGCCCGGCGCGAGGGTGATCTCCTTCAGCACGTAGTCGGTGTTCCCGATGACGTGGTCGAAGATCGTGACGGCCGAGACACCTTGGCCGGGGGTGGCGTCGGCCGTGCCGGGCAGGACGGTCAGCGCCAGTCCGGCGGCTGCGGTCACGACGAGTGCGGTTTTCTTGATCATGCGGCCGAAGTTAGGGCGGCGCTGTGAACAGCGGCTGTACGCGGTGTCGACGCGCGTCGATCACGCGTACACACCGCGGCGGCACCATGGCGGCCATGTCGGACAACACTTCCGGGGAGACCCGGGCACTCGCCCTGCCCACCCTGCTGCGGGGCGCGATCGAAGCCGCCCGGGACGAGGCCGAGAAGCTCGGCGACCTGCCGGACCACCTCGTCGCGGAACTGCGCGCGTCGGGCGCCTTCAGCCTGCTCACCCCCGCCGCGTACGGCGGGCTGGAAGTCCCGGTCACCACCGCGCTGGCCGTGTACGAGCACTTCGCCCGGATCGACCCCGCCACCGCGTGGGTCGTCTGGAACGCCAACTTCGGCTTCACCGCCGCGATGCTGAGCGAGGCGGGCGCCGCGAAGATCTGGACCGGCGGCGGCGAGCCGGTGTTCGCCAACGCGGGCCAGCCGGGCACCGCCGTCGCGGTCGAGGGCGGTTACCGGCTGTCCGGCCGGTGGCGCATCGTCAGCGGCGTCAACCACGCCGAGTGGTTCGTTCCGCTCGGCGTCGTGATGGACGGTGAGCAGCCCGCGATGACCGAAGCGGGCAAACCCGACGTGCGGCTCTTCCACATCTCGCGGGACCAGCTGAAGATCGAGCACACCTGGAACGTCAGCGGGATGCGCGCGACCGGCAGCCACGGTGTCGTCGTCGAGGACGCGTTCGTTCCCGCCGAGCTCACCGCGAACATCGACACGCCGCTGCGCCTGGACCGGCCCATCTACCGCATCAACCCGGTCCTGCTGGTCTTCGCCGGCTGCACCGCGGTCGCGCTGGGCACGGTCCAGCAGGCGATCGACGAACTGGTCGCGCTCGCCCCGGGCAAGACCACCGCGTTCGGCGGCCTGCTCGCCGAGCAGCCGCGCGTGCAGGAGCTGCTGGCCCGCCACGAGACCGCGGTGCGCGCCGCTCGGTTGTTCCTGTTCGACGTGACCAGGCGGATCGACGACACCGCAGGCCGCGTCGCGCCGGTCACGCTGGACCTGCACGCCGACCTGCACTCGGCGATGGCCCACGCCGCGACGGTCGGCCGGGAAGCCCTCGTCGCGGTGTACGAGCTGGGCAGCTCCACCTCGCTCTACCTGGGCAACCGGCTGGAACGGCTGCACCGGGACGGGATGGCCGCGTTGCAGCACGTCAACCAGGCGCCGGAGTTCTTCGGCGGCTCGGGCCGGGTGCGGCTGGGCCTGGACCACGGGCTGCCGCTGTTCTGATGGCGCCGGGGGATTCCCCGCTCCTTGGGCAGCCACCACCGCGTGGCGGGTCGCTGCCTGGACGAACCGGTTGAGCCGGGCCGAGCGCACCGATTTCGGTATCGTCGCCGTCGGGACATCGAGGGCAGGGGTGCGGCGGGATGGGGTTGTTCGGACGGGAAACCGAGCTCAAAAGACTGCGCGAGCTCGTGGACGGCCCGGGGGAGTGCACGGGTTTCCTGCTGACCGGGGAAGCCGGCATCGGGAAGTCCGCGCTCGTCGCGGAAGCAGCCGCCGCCGCGTCGGTCGCCGGGGTGCGCGTGCTGACGGCGACCGGGGTGGAGGCCGAGCAGAACCTCGCCTACGCGGGCCTGCACCAGCTGCTCTACCCGGTGCGGGCCGGGATCGACGCGCTGCCCGCGCCGCAGAAGGCCGCGTTGCGGACCGCGCTCGGCCTCGCCGACGGGGACGAGCCCAGCACCTACCTGGTCGGCCTGGCGACGCTGACCCTGCTGGCCGAGGAGGCCGCGGACCAGCCGCTGCTGCTCGTCGCCGAGGACGTGCACTGGCTCGACCGCGCGAGCGTCGACGTGCTGGCCTTCGTGGCCCGCCGGATCGACGCCGAGCCGGTCGCCCTGATCGCGACCCTGCGCGACGGCGACCGCTCACCGCTGCAGGACGCCGGGCTGACCCCGATGCCGGTCGAGCGGCTGTCCGACGAAGACGCCGTGGCCCTGCTCGACTCGGTCGCCCCGGACCTGGACCCGCCGGCGCGGGAGCAGGTGCTCGCCCAGGCGGCGGGCAACCCGCTCGCGCTGGCCGAACTGCCCGCCGCCGTGGCCGAAGCGGGCGTGCTCGATCCCGTGCTGCCGCTCAGCGACCGCCTGGAACGGGCCTTCACCGCCCGGGTCGCCGACCTGCCCGCCCCGGCCCGCACCGCGCTGCTGGTCGCGGCGCTCGGGCAGAGCGACTCGGTCGCCGAAACGCTGTCCGCCACCGGGCTCGTCCTGCAGGACACCGTCGAGGTCGACGTGCTGACCCCGGCGGTGGCCGCCGGCCTCGTCGACGTCGCGGTGGGGGCGGTGACGTTCCGGCACCCGCTGATGCGGTCGGCCATCCCGGCGGCCGCGACGCTCACCGAGCGCAGGCAGGCGCACCTGGCGCTCGCGGCGACACTGGTCGCGCACCCGGACCGGCGGGCCTGGCACCAGGCCGCCGCGACCACGAGCGCCGACGAGGCGGTGGCCGGGGAACTGGACGACGTCGCCGAACGGGCCCGCCGCCGCGGCGCGGCCACGGCCGCGATCGCCGCGCTCGAACAGGCCGCCCGGTTGTCCGAGCGGCCGGACCGGCGCGCGGTCCGCCTGCTGCGCGCCGCGGAGCTGGCGGGCGACTGCGGCCGCCGCGAGACGGTCGACCGGCTGGTCCGCGAGGCGCAGACCCTGGAACTCACCCCGCGCCAGCAGGTCGCCGCGGCGTGGCTGCTCAGCGCGTTCGAGGACGGGGTGCGCGAGGACATCACGCGCGTCGCCGAACTCGGCGAGCTGGCCGCGCAGGTCGCCGGCGACGGGCACACCGAAGCCGCGGTGCGCATCCTGTGGAGCACCGCGATGCGCTGTTTCTGGTCCGAACCCGGCCCGGAGACCCGGCGCGAGCTGCTGGCCGTGTCGGACCGGCTGCCGCTGCCCGCCGACGATCCACGCCAGGTCGCGATCGCCGCCTACGTCGCACCGTTCGAGCGCGGCGAGACCGTGCTCGACGGGCTGCGCACCCTCGCCGGCTCCGCGGGGGCGAACTCCGCGGTCGACCGCTACCTGGGCAGCGCGTCCCTGCAGGTCGGGGCGTTCGACCTGGCCGCGCGGTTCTCCGCGGCGGCCGCGCCGGGGTTGCGGGCCCAGGGGCTGCTCGGGCTGCTGCCGCGGGCGCTGGCCGTGCAGGCGTGGAGCCGCACCCGGCTCGGCGATCTGGCCACCGCGGTGCCGATCGCCGCCGAGGCCGCCCAGCTCGCCAAGGAGACGCAGCAGCCGTTCATGTTCGGCCTGGCCACAGCGGTGCAGGCCGAGATCGCCGCGTTGCGGGGCGAGCACGAGCAGGCCACCGCGCTGGCCGACGAGGCCGAGCGCGCTGGGCTCGCCGCGGGCGCCCGGCCGGTGCTGGCGACCGTCCAGCTCGCCCGCGGGCTCACCGCGCTGAGCGAGGGCCGCTACGAAGACGCGTTCGCCGACCTGCGCCGCGTGCTCGACCCGGCCGATCCGGCCTACCAGCTGGCGTTGCGGGCCTACTTCCTCGCCGAGCTGACCGAGGCCGCGGTCCGATCCGGACAGGGCGACACGATGCGGGACATCCTGGCGGAGATGGAACCGCTCGGGAAGACCACCTCGTCCCCCGCGCTCCACATCGGACTGCGGTACGCGCGGGCGGTGCTCGCCTCCACCGACGACGCCGAGGAGCTGTTCCTGGACGCGTTGCGGGCGGATCTGACCGGGTGGCCCGCCGAGCGCGGGCGGGTGCACCTGGCGTTCGGCGAGTGGTTGCGGCGGCAGCGGCGGGTCGTGGAGTCGCGAACGCACCTGCGGACGGCGCGGGAGACGTTCGACGCGCTCGGGATGACCGCGTGGGGTGAGCGGGCGCGGCGGGAGTTGCGCAGCGCGGGGGAGTCGAGCCCGAACCGCGGCCCGGACGCGCGGGAGAAGCTGACGCCGCACGAGCTGAGCATCGCCGAGCTGGCCGCGCAGGGGCTGACCAACCGGGAGATCGGGCAGCGGCTGTACCTGTCGCACCGCACGGTGGGCACCCACCTGCACCGGATCTTCCCGAAACTGGGGGTGAGCTCCCGCGCCGACCTGGCCGGGATTCTGGAAAACCTGGGGTGACGTACACGCGCAGCGTCATCCGACGGGCGCGGAACCCCGTGCGTGGTGCCTAGCGTCGTCGACGTCAACGGGTACCTCGCACGGGAGAGTTTCGAGATGATCAGCAGGAGACTGTTCGGGCAGACGATCGCGGCGGGCGCGGCGGCGGCGTCGCTGGCCGCGTGCTCGCCGAAGGGGGCGCCGGCCGCGGCTCCCGCTCCGGCGCCGGGCGCGGACCTGCGGACGGGCTCCGGCGAGCACACCTCGCTCGGCCCGGTCAAGCAGGTCACCGCCGGGGTGCTGGACATGGGTTACTTCGAGTTCGGGCCGGCGACCGGGCAGCCGGTGGTGCTGCTGCACGGCTGGCCCTACGACCCGTACAGCTACGTCGACGTCGCGCCGTTGCTGGCCGCCCAGGGTTACCGGGTGATCGTGCCGTTCCTGCGCGGGTACGGCAGCACCACGTTCCTTTCGGCGCAGACCGTGCGCAACGGGCAGCAGTCGGCGATCGCGCTCGACGTCATCGCCCTGCTGGACGCGCTCAAGATCGACAAGGCGATCTTCGGCGGCTACGACTGGGGTTCGCGCACGGCCACGATCATCGCCGCGTTGTGGCCGGAGCGGGTCAAGGCGCTGGTCGCGGTGAGCGGGTACCTGATCACGAACCTGGCGGCGAACCTGCAGCCGCTGGCGCCCGCGGCCGAGCTGGGCTGGTGGTACCAGTACTACTTCGCGACCGAGCGCGGGGTGCTGGGCTACACGGAGAACCGCCACGACTTCACCAAGCTGATCTGGAAGAACGCGTCCCCGGCGTGGAACTTCGACGACGCGACGTTCGACCGGAGCGCGGCGGCGTTCGAGAACCCGGACCACGTGGCGATCGTGGTGCACAACTACCGCTGGCGGCTCAGTCTGGCCCCGGGTGAGCCGCAGTACGACGTCTACGAGCAGAAGCTGCAGACCGCGCCTGCGATCACCGTGCCCACGATCACGATCGGCAGCGACTTCGACGGCGCCGCGGCGGACGGCATGGCGTACCGGAGCAAGTTCACGGGCAAGTACGACCACCGCGTGTTCGCCGGCATCGGGCACAACGCACCGCAGGAGGCGCCGCAACCGTTCACGCGAGCGATCGTGGACGCGGACCACTTCTAGGGCTGGACGGTCCACTGAGGACAGCCGCCCGGGGCGCGTGCCCCGGGCTTTTCTCTTTCCCGCGAACCCACCGCCGGCCGCCAACGCAACGCCCTCAGCAGCCCGCCCAGGCCCCTCCCCACCCCCGATCCCCAGCCCAGTTCGGCGGCCGATCAGGGGTTGTCAAGGTACTCTTTCCAGCCTTGACAACCCCTGCTCGGCCGTTGAAAGAATGAGAAATCGGGGCGGGCTTCACCCGGTGCGAGCCTGCGAGCCCGGCGCCCGAGAAACCCGCGTAGCGAAAAGCGCCCGGCCAAAAGCCGGGCGCCCATTCGCACCAAAGTCAGCTCCGCTTCGGAAGAAGAAACGCGAGAAGCGTCCCCAGCACCACCAGCGGCGTGATCCACAGGAACGCCCCACCGATGTTCCCCGCCACATCATCACCCAGCAGCGTCCCGAACACCGCCACCCCGAACGCCGCGCCGATCGACCGGGCGAAGGTCACCACCGCGCTCGCCGCGCCGATGTCCGCCGCCGGGACCGCGTTCTGCGCCGCCGTCAGCGCGACCATCGGCACCATCCCGATGCCGACACCGGTCACCAGGAAGTACAGCACCAGGACGATCTGCGACGCGCCCGGCGCCAGAGTGCTCAGCAGCACCAGCCCGGCGACGTTGAGCACCATCCCGGCCACCAGCACCACCCGCACGCGCGCCGGGTTCGCGATCCACCGGCCGGCCAGCGACTGGCTCACCACCAGCCCGATCACCAGCGGCAGCATGTGCACGCCGGACAGCGTGGCCGACACCCCGTCCACCACCTGCAGGTACGTCGGCAGGTAGACCAGCACGCTGAACATGGCGACGTTGGCGACGAACCCGACCACCGAGGCGATCACGACCGTCCGCGAGGTGAGCATCGACAACGGCAGCACTGGCGCCGCGGCCCGGCGTTCGACCGGGATCACCAGCGCGATCAACACGACCGCCGCCACCGCGAGCCCCAGGACGCCCGGGGACGCCCAGCCCCACCGCTCGCCGAACGAGGTGATCAGGATCAACGCGGTCGCCGCCGCGGCCAGCAGACCCGCGCCCAGGTAGTCGATCCGGGCGGCCGGGCGCCGCGCCGCCGCCGGCAGGTACCGCGCGGCGATCGCCACCGCCACCAGGCCGACCGGCACGTTGATCAGGAACGCCCACCGCCACGACAACTCGTCGGTGAACAGCCCGCCCAGCAGCGGCCCGGCGATGCTCGCGACGCCGTACACCGAGCCGAACCGGCCCTGGTACCGGCCGCGTTCCGCCGGCGCGACGATGTCGCCGACGAGCGCGAACGTCAGGACGATCATCCCGCCGCCGGCCAGTCCCTGCAGGGCACGCGCGGCGACGAGCTGCGGCAGGTCCTGCGCCAGCCCGCACAACGCGGACGCGACCAGGAACGCCGTGGTGGCGACGAGATAGAGGCGTTTGCGCCCCAGCATGTCGCCGAGCTTGCCCCACAACGGGGTGGCCGCGGTCGAGGCGAGCAGGTAGGACGCGGTCACCCACGCGATGTCGCGGAACCCGCCGAGGTCCCCGGCGATCCGGGGCAACGCGGTCGAGACGATGGTCTGGTCCAGTGAGGCCAGCAGGACAGCCAGGACGAGGGCTGTCACCGCCGGTCGCACGGCGGGTCTGGCGGGGATGTCGACGGTCGTCATCGTTGCGCCTGCACCGGGATCGTGACCGTCTTGTACTCGGTGTAGGTGCCGAGCCCGACCGCGCCGTACTCGCGGCCCAGCCCACTGGCCTTGAACCCGCCGAACGGCCCGTCGAACCCGATGGGCGCGCCGTTGACGGTGATCGTGCCGGTGCGGACGCGGCGCGCGACCGCCAGCGCGTGCGCGGGATCGGCCGACCACACGCCGCCGGACAGGCCGTATTCGGAGTCGTTGGCGATGCGGACCGCGTCGTCCTCGTCGTCGTAGGCGATGACGACCAGGACCGGGCCGAAGATCTCCTCCTGCGCGATGCGCATCGAGTTGTCCACGTCGGCGAACAGCGTCGGCGTCACGTAGAAGCCGTTTTCCAGCCCCGCCGGGACTTCCGGGCCGCCGGTGACGAGCCGGGCGCCCTCCTCGATGCCGGTCCGGATGTAGCCGAGGACGCGCTGCTGCTGGTCGCGCCGCACCATCGGGCCGATGAACGTGGTGTCCTGAGCCGGGTCGCCGACACCGAGCGACTCGACGAGCTCCTTCAGCCCGGCGACCACCTCCCCGTAGCGGGCGCGCGGCGCGAGGATGCGGGTCTGGGCGATGCACGACTCGGCGTTGTTCAGCAGGGAGGAGAACTTCACGCCCTGGATCGCGGCGCCGAGGTTGGCGTCCGGCAGGATGATCATGGCGGACTTGCCGCCCAGTTCCAGGCTCACGCGCTTGAGCTGCTCACCGGCCAGCGAGGCGATGCGGCGGCCGGCGCGGGTCGAGCCGGTGAAGGCGATCTTGTCCACGTCCGCGTGCTTGACCAGGTGCTCGCTTGTCTCGCGGTCCGCGGGCAGCACGCTGATCACGCCCTCCGGCAGGCCGGTCTGCGCCAGCAGATCCGCGAGCAGGTTCATGCTCAGCGTGTTCTCCGGCGACACTTTGAGCACGACCGTGTTCCCGGCCAGCAGCGCGGGCAGGATCTTCGCCATCGCCGAGGAGAACGGCGAGTTCCACGGGATGATCGCGGCGACCACACCGACCGCCTCGCGGCGCACGACCGAGCGGAACGGCGCGGCGGGGTCGGAGGGTTCGAGGGTCTCCTCCCAGCCGAACTCCTCCGCCGCCTTCAGGTAGGCGTTCGCCTGACGGGTCAGACCGGGCTGGCCGGCCTTGGTGAACCACAGGGCCGAGCCGTTCTCGGCCGAAATCAGCGCCGCGATCTCGTCGGCGCGCTCCTCGCGGAGCTTGTTCAGCCTGCGGATGACGGCGATCCGCTCCGCGGGCGAGGTGTGCGGCCACGGCCCCTCGTCGAAGGCCTTCCGCGCGGCGGCGACGGCCCGGTCGACGTCCGCGGGCAGCGCCTGCGCGGCGCGGCCCAGCAGCGACTGGTCGTGCGGGGACCGGATGTCCAGCAGCTCCGGGCTGCTCGGGGTGGTCCACTCGCCGCCGATGAAGAGCTGCTCGTTGATGATCACTGGGTGCTCCCTCCGAATTTCAACTGCCTCATCACTGTAGCACTTAATTGCCACAGTGATGAGGCGGTTTCTGTCCGGAGGGTCACACTTCAGCGGAAGCGCCTTCGGCGTTCCGGCTGCCCAGGTGCGCGGTGTGCCCGAGCCCGGCCCGCCGCCGCGCGGTGCCCATTCGTCGCCGGCGCTGGTGATCCTGCAGCCTGGAACTCGTCACGGCGGGCAGGTCAGCTCGCCTGGTGGATCACGTCGACGACGGCCTGCGGGTTCGCCGCCGGCACCGCGTGCGGCGAGTCGACCTCGGTGATCGTCGCGCCCGCGCGCTGCGCCTCGAACCGCTCGGCGGCGGGCGGGATCGCCTGGTCGCGGGTCGCCACGATCGCGAACTTCCGCACGTTGCCCGGCGCCGTGGTGGCGACCTTCTCGTCGAAGGCTGCGGCCAGGATCGGCCGCTGCCCGGCGGCGGACACCGCCGCGTCGGCGGCCGGCAGCCCACCGGCGAACAGCGCCGCGAAGCTGTCGGTGTTGACGTACAGCTCGGGGCCGTCCGGGCTGTCCACGGTGTGCGTCGTGGCCGGGCCGATCAGCGTGCCGGGGAACTGCGAGTTCAGCTGCCCCGCCGTCTCACCGGCCTGCGGGATGAACGCGGCCACGTAGACCAGGGCGCGTACATCCGGCGCGGAGGCCAGCTCGCTGATCAGCAGACCGCCGTAGGAGTGCCCGACGAGGATCTTCGGGCCCTTGATGGCGTTCAGCACACCCTGCAGGGCGGCGGTGTCCGCGGCGACGCCGCGCAGCGGCACGGCCGGCGCGACCACCGGGTAGTTCTCGGACTGCAGCTTCCGCGTCACCTGCGCCCAGGACGACGCGTCCTCGAACGCGCCGTGCACCAGCACGACGGTCGGCTTCGGTCCCGGGGGAGGCGTCGTTTCGGCCTCCGCTCCGCAGGCGGCCAGCACGGACGCGGCGAGCACCGCGGCCACCGCTGGGAAGATCTTCATCGAGGAGCTCCGTTCACTGTGGACAAAACGGGCTCGAGCCCGCCACCGGGGACAGCGGGGGCGGGCTCGAGGTAGGGGGGAGAGGTCAGGCGACGGTGGCGTCGAGGGTGACCTCGATGTTGCCGCGCGTGGCCTTCGAGTACGGGCACAGCTGGTGCGCGCCCTGGACCAGCTCGTCGGCGGTGGCCTGGTCGACGCCGGAGGCCTCCAGGTGCAGCGCCGCGCTCAGCTTGAAGTCGTTGGCCTCGGTGTCGTGGTGCAGGGTGATCTCCGCGACGACGGCGAGGTCGCTCGGGTGGATCTTCTTCGCGGTGGCGACCCGGCGCACCGCGCCGATGAAGCAGGACGCCCACCCGGCGGCGAACAGCTGCTCCGGGTTGGTGCCGTTGCCCGCGCCGCCGAGCGCCTTGGGCACGCCGAGCGTGACGTCCAGCTGCCCGTCGTCGGACCTGGCGTGACCCCCGTTGCGGCCCTCCGCGGTGGAGGAGGCGACCGCGGTGTAGGTGATCTCAGACATCGGCTTTCCTTTGCGTTCCGTGGTGTGTGCCGACCACGTTACGAACGCCGGAACCGCCGCGGCGACCGTCGCACGACGTCACCGGTGTACGTCATCCCCGGATCAGACCAGTGCCGCGCTGATCCGCGCGTGCATCCGCCGCAGTCCGGGGCCGGGCTCCAGTCCCAGGTCGTCGTCGAGCAGCCGGGCGATCCGCTCATACGCCGACAACGCCTCGTCCCGCCGGCCTTCGCTGTCCAGCGCCCACATCAGCAGCTCCCACAACCGTTCCCGGTAGGGCTCGCCGGTCGTGGCCAGCGTCAGCTCGGCGATCGCCTGCGCGCAGTCGCCCTGGCCGATGTCCAGCGCCCAGCGCTCCTCCATCGCCGACGCCCGCAGCTGCTCCAGCCACGTGCGGCGGCCCTCGAAGAACGGGCCGCCCAGCCCGTCGAGCGCGGGCCCGCGCCACAACGCCAGCGCCCCGCGCAGCAGCCGCGCCGCCTCGGCGTCCTCACCCCGGTCCCGTGCGTCACGCGCGTCGGCCGTGGTCTGGCGGAACACCGTCACGTCGACCGCGGCCGGGTCGACGAGCAGCTGGTACCCGCGGCCGGCGGACCGGATCTCCGCCGACGTGCCCCCGCCCGCGGCGCCGGTCAACAGCCGGCGCAGGCGCGAGATGTAGGTGCGCGTCGTGACGACCGCGCTGCGCGGCGCCTCCGGCCCCCACAACGCGCCCACGATCTCCTCGAGCGTGACCTGCCGCCCCTCGCCGAGCAGCAACAGGGCGAGGACCCCGCGCTGCTGCGGGGATCCGGCGTCCAGCTGATGACCGTCGTGCCACACCCTGATCGGGCCCAGCAACCCGAAACTCACCCCGGCCATGATTGGTTCCCCCGCCCTTCCGCGACGCGCGAGATTGTGAAGTCGAGCCTGGGCTCCTGCGACCGGCCCTGCCTCCACTGTGTCAGAGGCGCCGTGCCGGCGTCGCGGGAACCCGCGCACTTCGCTTCGTAGACACGACGTCTACGCGTTGTCTGCACCACTGCTCTAGGAATGGTGCGCCGGCAACGGAAGCGCTGTGAACGAAAGGGTACTCGGTGAGCAAGGACGTGCGGGCCACTGTGGCGGAGCTCGCGGATCAGGGCGTCGTCGGGATCACCGTCGCCTGGGCCGACAACAACGGCATCACCAGGTCGCGGACCGTGCCGCCCCGCGGGCTGCCGTCCGCCGTGCGCACCGGGATCGGCGTCACACCCCCGTGCGCGGTCTTCGACTCGCACGACGCGATCACGTTCGGCCACAAAGGACTCGGCACGCCATCGGGTGACGTCCGGCTCGTGCCCGAAGCAGACCGCATCGTCCGCTTGTCCGGTCAGTCCGGCTTCGCCTGGGCGCCGGGCCGCCTGGTCGCCGCCGACGGCTCGGACTGGCCCTACGACCCGCGCGGGGTGCTCGAACGGCAGGTCGCGCGCGCCGCCGCCGCGGGACTGACCGTGCGCGCGGGCTACGAAATCGAGTTCCAGCTCACCGCGGCCGACGCCGGCGAGTTCCGCCCGGTGCACGACGGGCCCTCCTACGGCCCGCTCCGCACCCTGGCCGTCGACGGGTTCGCCGAGCAGCTGCTGCGCGACCTCGACCACAACGGCATCGGCGTGCACCAGTTCCACGGCGAATACGGGCCGGGGCAGTTCGAGCTCAGCATCACCGCGCAGGACCCGCTCACCGCCGCCGACCAGCAGCTGCTCGCCCGCCAGACCATCCACGCGGCCGCCCGCACCCACGGTCTGCGGGCGAGCTTCGCGCCGCTGGTGGAGACCGGCACGGTCGGCAACGGCTGGCACCTGCACACCTCGATCAGCCGCGACGAGGTCAACCTGCTCGAAGGCGGCAGCGGACCGCACGGGCTCACCGACGACGGCGCCGCCTACCTCGCCGGCCTGCTGCGCGACCTGCCCGCGGTCCTCGCCGTCACCGCCCCGAGCGTCGCGTCGCTGCTGCGGCGGCGCCCCGGATTTTGGTCCGGCGCCTACGGGTTCTGGGGCCCGGAGAACCGGGAAGCCGCGCTGCGGCTGGTCCCGGGCTCGCCGTTCCTGGGCGCCGGCCGCGCCAACGTCGAACTCAAGCCGTCGGACGCCTCGGCCAACCCCTACCTCGCGCTGGCGGTCGTCATCGCCGCCGGGATCGCGGGCGTCGAGGACCGCCTGACCCCGCCGGACCCCGTCCAGCAGGACCCCGGCACCTGGACCGACGCCGAGCGCGCGGCCGCGGGCATCCGGCTCCTGCCCTCCACTGTGGACGAGCAGCTCGCCGCGCTGGCCGGCAACGCGCGGATCTCCGCGGTCCTCGGCGCGGAACTCGCCGACGCGTTCCGCGCCGTGCGGGAATCCGACGCCGCGTGGGCGGCGCAGCGCTCGCCCGACGAGGTGGTCGCGGGACACCGCTGGTTGTACTGACCAGCGGTGACGTACAAGCACAGCGTCACGTGACGCTCGCGAGGGCCGTCCCGGCAGACCTACTTTCCGGGTATGCACCGCCGGGCAGCCGTGATTGGACAGCAGAACGTGGTCTCGACCCCATGCCGTTTCACCATCCTCGGACCGCCCGGCCTCCGCTGCGGCAACGCCGAGCTGGAACTGGGCGCGCCCCAACAGCAGGCCGTGCTGATGCTGCTGTTGTCGCGCAGTGGCAGCTTCGTCCGGATCGGCGAGCTCATCGACGGCCTGTGGGGCGATCGCGCCCCGGCCACCGGTGAGGCCGTGATCCGCACCTACATCTCGCGCATCCGGCGCGTGCTCTCCGAGCACGGCCTCGGCTCGGCGATCCGCTCGCAGTCCGGTGGTTACATGCTCGACCCGTCGCTGTTCGCGCTCGACGCGGACGAGTTCACCCGGCTGGTCGAGACCGCCCGGCAGGAACGCGGGAACGGGGACGTGCCGGGCGCGGCCAAGCACCTGCGCGAGGCGCTCGACCTGTGGACGGGCACCGCGCTGGCCGGGGTGCCGGGCGAGGCCGCCGAGCGGGAACGCTCCCGCCTGGAGCGGCTGAAGCTCATCGCCACCCAGGAGCTGTTGCAGCTGCGCCTGGAGATGGGCGAGCACGCCGAGGTGGTGGCCGAGGTGCCGCTGCTCATCCAGCTGAACCGGCTGGAGGAGCCGCTGTACGAGATCTACCTGCTGGCCCTCTATCGCAGCGGCCGCCGCGCCGAGGCGCTGGAGGTCTACCGGATGGTCTACGACCTGCTCGGCAAGGAGCTGGGCGTCAGCCCGGGGCCGCGCCTGCGGGCCATCCACGAGAAGATCCTGCGCGCCGACATCGACGCCGAGGACGAGTTCGTGCCCGCCCCGCGGCCACGGGCCGTGGCGCCGGTGACCGGGGAGCCGGCGACCCGCCCGGCCGGTGCGGCACTGGACCGCGCCGTCGGATCCCGGTTCGTCGGCCGGGACGCCGAGCGCGCCGCCTTCGCCGCGATGCTCGGCCGCAGGCGCGGCGACGGCCTCGTGGTGTTCTTCGTGTGCGGTCACGCGGGCGTCGGCAAGTCGACCCTGCTGCGCCGCTACGCCGACGACGCCGCGGCCGCCGGCCGGACGGTGTGGCACCTGCACGACGTCAGCACCGCGGAGCTGCGGGAACGGCTGGACCAGCTGGCCGAAGGGCTGACCACGGCGTCCGCCGGGCCCGTGGTGCTCGTCGACTCCTTCGAAGGGCACGGCGAACTCGAACCGTGGCTGCGCGACGAGTACCTCCGCACGCTGCCCGCCGACTCGATCGTCGTCGTGGCGAGCCGGCTCGGGCCCAGCGTCTGCTGGATCACCGACCCGGCGTGGTCCGGTTCGATCGTGGCGCGGCAGCTGGAAGCCCTCAGCGCCGCGGAGTCGGCGGCGCTGGTCGAGGCACGCGGCGTCGATCCCGGGTTCGTGCCGTCCATCGTGGACTTCGCGGCGGGCAACCCGTTCGTGCTGTCGCTGGCCGCCGAGGTCGGCCGCAGCATGTCGGCGACCGGGCAGCCGTCGCGCCGCGAGGCCGTGCGGTTCGTGGTCGACACCGTGCTCGACACCCTGATCGGTGCGGTGCCGTCGCCGCAGCACCGGTGGGCGCTGCACGTGTGCGCGCACGCCCGGTACACCACCGAGGACCTCCTGCGCGTCGCCGTGCCCGGCGGGGACGCCGCGGAGCTGTTCGACTGGCTGCGCGTGCAGCCCTACGTCGAGACGCCCGGGCACGGCCTGGACATCAACGGGGTGCTCCGCGAAGCGCTGGAGGCCCACCTGCGGTGGCGGGACCCGGTGGGCTACGAGCGGATGCACCGGCGGATCCGCGACTACACGATGAACACGCTGCTGCGGGACTCCACCGATCCGCGGGCGAGCGCGGCGGTCCTGCGGACCATCAGCCACCTCCGGCGCCGCGGCGGCGTGACGAACCGGTACGTGTCGGCGACGGGGGAGCCGGACGTGCGGGCCACCGGGGTCACCCCGGCCGACCACGACGAGCTGGTCGCGCTCGCGCACGAAACCTACGGCGAGTTCACCGCGTCGTCGGTCCGGTTCTGGCTGAACCGCCAGCCCGGCGGCTTCTACGTCCTGCGCTGCGTCCACAGCGACCGGTTGCGTGCCTTCATGAGCTGGCTGACCGTGCGCGAGCCGGCGCCCGAGGAGCTGGAGGCCGACCCGGTGATCGCGGACGTCTGGCAGGACGTCGCTCGGCGGAACCTGCCGCCCGGGGCGCACTTCGGCATCGCCCGGCACCTGATCTGCCCGGCGTTCGAGTCCAAGCCGAACCCGATCACCGACGTGTTCCTGGCCAGGATGATGCGGGGCTGGGTGCACGAGCCGGGCCTGGCGGCCTCCTACCTGGTCATCGCGAACCGGCAGCTGTGGGCGCCGTTGATGGACTACCTGGACCACTACGAGGTGAACTGCGCCGGGTCGAGCTACCCGTACGCGATCTTCGGCCACGACTGGATCGCCGACCCGCCGTCGTCCTGGCAGGACCGCCACCTGGAGGACGAACTCTGGGCGCCGCGGCGCCCGGACCTCTTCCGCCGTGAAGGGCATTGAGGCGCCGCGCACGACGCGCCTAACCCGGATCGATCCGTCCGTTGTGGACCCGCACCTCGACGCCCTGCCAGCGTTCGCGGAGGCGGCGGTCGTGCGCGGCCACCACGATCGCGCCCGGGCCGGGGCCCAGCGCGTCCTCCAGTTCGTCGCACAGGGCAGGGGACAGGTGGTTCGTCGGCTCGTCCAGCAGGAGCAGCTGCGGTGGGTTCGCGACCAGGATCGCCAGCGCCAGCCGTCGCCGCTGGCCCACCGACAGCTCGCCGACCGGCTTGCCGGCGTCCCACTTTCCCAGCAGTCCCAACGACTCCAGCGGCACCGCCTCGGCACCGGCGGCCGCCGCATAGGTCTCGCGCGCGGTTCGCGAAGGCACGGCGAACTCGGTGTCCTGGCTCAGGATGCCAACCCGCAGCTCCGGCAGCCGCCGCACGCCGGGCACTTCCAGCCGCCCGGCCAGCACGTGCAGCAGCGTCGACTTGCCCGCCCCGTTCGGGCCGGTCACCAGGAGCCGTGCGGTGGCACCGATGTCCAGGTGCTCCACCGTGAGCCGCCCGGGCACGTGCACGTCCCGCAGCGACACCAGGACCTCTTCCGGCGCCTCCCCGGCCAGCGCGTCCGGGCGGAACCGCAGCGGCGGCGGGGGAGCGGGCACCTGCGTGCGTTCCAGCTCCGCCAGTCGTCGCGCGGCGTTGCGGACCCGGCGCGAGATCGAGTTCTGTACCCGCCCGGCCCGGTGCCCGTAGCCCATCTTCTCGCTGTCCCGCGCCGCCCGGTCCGGCGCGACCCGGTGCGTGGTCACGCCCAGCGAGTCCCGCAGCGCCGCGATCTCCTCCTGCTCCTCGGCGTGACGCCGCTCCCACCGCTCCCGGTCCGCTCGCTTCTGCGCGAGGTAACCGGTGTAGTTGCCGCCGAACCGCACCGGCCCGCCGACCGCCGGGTCGAGGTCGACGATGTCGGTGCACACCGCGTCCAGGAACGCACGGTCGTGGCTGGCCACCACGACCGTGCCGGGCAGGCCGCGCACCTGCTCTTCGAGGAACGCGGCGGCGCCGTCGTCGAGGTGGTTCGTCGGCTCGTCCAGCAGCACCGCGGACGGCCGCCGCACCAGCAGCGCGGCCAGCGCGAGCCGTCCCCGCTGCCCGCCGGACAGCTCACCGAGCCGCCTCTCCGGCGCGACTCCGCCCAACCCCAGCCCGTCGAGGACCATCTTCGCGCGCCGGTCGGCGTCCCACGCGTCGTGCAGCTCGGCGAGCGCCAGCCGCTCGGAGTAGGAGTCGAACAGTCCCTCGTCCTCGGCGAGCAGCGCGCCGAGCCGCTCCAGTTCCGCCAGGTCCTCGCGCGCGCCCGCGAGCGCGTCGTCGACCACGTCCGCCACCGTCGCCGCCGGGTCGAACGGCATTTCCTGGTGCAGGTAACCGAGATCCGCCGGGCGCTCGACGCTGCCGCGGTCCGGCCGGTCCACCCCGGCTAGCACGCGCAGCAACGTCGACTTGCCCGCACCGTTCTCCCCGATCAACCCGATCCGGTGCCCGGGCGCCGCGGTGAGCGACACCCCGTCCAGCACCCGGCGGTCACCGAGGACGCGCACGAGGTCGTGCGCGACGAGAGCCGCCGACATCAGCGGGACTCGGCCAGCTTGCCGCCGTCGAGCCGCAGCCGTCGGTCGATGCGGATCTCACCCAGGAACCGCTCGTCGTGGCTCACCACCACGAACGCGCCCTGGTAGGCGTTGAGCGCGCTCTCCAGCTGCCCGGCGCTGACCAGGTCCAGGTTGTTCGTCGGTTCGTCCAGCAACAGCAGTTGTGGCGCGGGTTCGGCGAACAGGATGCACGCCAGCGTCGCGCGCAACCGTTCCCCGCCGGACAGGACGGAAACGGGCAGGTGCGCCCGGTCGCCGCGGAACAGGAAGCGCGCCAGCAGGTTCATCCGCTGCGCGGGCAGCATCGCGGGCGCGAACGCCGCCAGGTTCTCCGCGACCGTGCGCGTGTCGTCGAGCAGGTCCAGGCGCTGGGACAGGTAGGCGATCCGGCCGTCGGCGCGCTTGATCTCGCCGCCGTCCGGGTCGAGATCACCGGTGATCATGCGCAGCAGGGTGGACTTGCCGGACCCGTTCGCGCCGGACAGCGCGAGGCGCTCCGGGCCGCGGATCGCCAGGTCCACGCCGTCGCCGAAGAGGTCCCGCTTGCGCAGGCCCTCGCCGAGGAACAGCGTCCGGCCCGCGGGCACCGCGGTCTGGGGGAGTTCCAGGGTGATCTTCTGGTCCTCCCGCAGCGACCGCTCCGCCTCGTCCAGCTTGGCTTTCGCCGCGCTGACCCGGGCCGCGTGCGTGCCGTCGGCCTTGCCAGCGGACTCCTGCGCGTTGCGCTTGCGGGCGCCGGCGAGGATCTTCGGCAGACCGGCGTTGGAGAGGTTGCGCTGCGCGTTGCTGGCTCGCTTCGCCGCCCGCTCCCGCGCCTGCTGCATCTCCCGCTTCTCGCGCTTGACCTCCTGCTCGGCGCTGCGAATGTTCTTCTCCGCCACCTCGCGCTCGGCCTGCACCGCCTGCTCGTACTCGGTGAAGTTGCCGCCGTAGTACCGGATCTCGCCGCCGTCGAGCTCGGCGATGCGGTCCATCCGGTCCAGCAGCGCGCGGTCGTGGCTGACCACCAACAGGCAGCCGGACCAGTCGTCGAGCACGGCGTAGAGCTGGTGCCGGGCCTGCAGGTCGAGGTTGTTGGTCGGTTCGTCGAGCAGCAGCACATCGGGCCGCTTGAGCAGCTGGGCGGCCAGGCCGAGTGACACGATCTGGCCGCCGGACAGGGTGCCCAGGGTGCGGTCCAGCGTGATGTCCTCCAGGCCGAGCCGGTCCAGCTGGGCGCGGGTGCGTTCCTCGATGTCCCAGTCCTCGCCGATGGTGGTGAAGTGCTCCTCGGCGACGTCGCCGGACTCGACGGCCGCCAGCGCACGCAGCACCGGCTCGATGCCCAGCACTTCGGCGACGGTCGGTTCACCCGTCAGCGGGAGATCCTGCGGCAGGTAGCCGAGCAGACCGTCGACGGACACGCCGCCGTCGGAGGGCGTCAGCTCGCCCGCGATCAGCTTGAGCAGGGTGGACTTGCCTGCCCCGTTCGGGGCGACCAGACCGGTGCGCCCGTCGGGAACGCTGAACGACAGCTGGTCGAAGACGGGGGTGTCGTCCGGCCAGGAAAAGGACAGACCGGACACGACGATGCGGGATTCGGACATGGGAACGAGACCTCGGAAAGGGAGTGGCGCGGACCAGCGGACCGCGGATACGGGTGGACGACGACATGGCCACCACGGCACTGCTTCGAACTGAAGCGTGGGGGGCCTTGCTCACTCCGGGGGATCACCCGGAGATGTCGTCTTCACCTGCCACGTCGAGTCTCCTCAAAACGGTTCCCTTGCCCGTCCACCATACCAGCCTCGGCGATCACCGGTCGGGTGACCGTGCCCGGCGCTAGCCGTAGGTGAAGTCGTAGCCCGCACCCCGGGCCGACGGCATGGCCTACGGCACGATCACCGCCTGCCAGACAGCGGTCTACATCGCACTGACCGCGTTCGTGCTGAACCTCGCAATCGCCGCGGTGCTGACGCCGCTGTTCAACCGTGGTGACGTACAGGGTCGGCGTCGGATGACGGGCGCGGGGCGGGCCGGCGCGGCCTAGCGTTCGGTGCATGCTTCCTGACACCGAGGTTCGCTGGAACCACCTGCCGGCGGCGGACCTGCGTGGCCTGGCCGCGCGGGACGCCGTGCCCTTCGACGAGATCACCACCTCGGGCGTCGCCGGTGACGCGCGCGCGGCGTCCGCGGACAAGGGGACCAAGCTGCTCGACGGCTGCGCCCAGGCGCTGGCGGACCTCCTCGACGAGGGACTGTGGAAGGAAACCCATGCGACTCGGTGAACTGGACGGGGACGTCACCGGCACGGACGACGGCCGCCCGCCCGTCGTCCTGCTGCACGGCCTGACCTTCGACCGCGCCATGTGGGGGCCGCTGGTCCGCGCGCTGCGCGGCCGCCGGGTGGTGGCGCTCGACCTGCCCGGGCACGGCGCGTCGCCCCGGCGGGAGTCCTACGACCCCTCCGACGTCGCCGACCTCCTGCACGGCGCGGTCACCGCCGCCGGCCTGCGCAGGCCGGTGCTGGTGGGCCATTCCGTCGGGGCCGTCGTCGCCGCGGTGTACGCGGCGAAGTACCCGGCGCGGGCCGTGCTGGACATCGACCAGCCGCTCCTGGCCGGCCCCTTCGGCGAGATGCTGCGCTCGGCCGAGCCCGTGCTGCGCGGGCCGGAGTACCTGAGCGTGTGGAACAAACTGCTCGCCGGGATGGGCGTCGACGAGCTCGCCCCGCAGCGGCGCGACCTGCTGCGGTCCACGCCACTGCAGGACCTGCTCCTCGGTTACTGGCGCGAGATCCTGGAGGTCCCGGCGGACGAGCTGCGGGAGAACCGGATCCGGCAGCTGCTCGCCCTGGGCGCCGGGGAAAGCGCATTCCACCACGTCAGCCGCTCGCCGGTGAACCCCGGTTATGCCACGTGGCTGACGTCGGTCCTGCCGGACGCGCGGTTCACCGTTCTGCCGGGAAGCGGGCACTTCCCCCACATGGGACAGCCCGTCGCGGTGGCGAGAATCGTGGCGGCACTGTCCGAATAGGACACTGTGTGCCGGGTCAGATGGCGCCGGCGCGCAACGCGTAGGTCACCGCGTGGGTGCGGTTGCGCAGGCCGAACCGTCCGGTCAGGTTCTGGATGATCTTCTTGATCGTGCGCTCCGAGAAGTTCAGCTCAGCGGCCACGTGACCGGTGTCGTGCCCTTCGGCGAGCAGCCGGAGCACGTCGACCTCCCGGTCGGTCAGGCCGCCCGTGTTCAGGCCCTGCCCGGCGAGGATCGTCTGCTGGAACGCGCGTGCCTCGTCGAGCAGCCAGCGCGTCACGGCCTCGGGGACGACCGCTCCGCCGGTGCCGCTCGCGAGCACGGCCCGCAGCACCACTCGCGGGGTGATGCCTGCCCGCGGCAGGATGCTCACCACGCCGCACCCCACGACCCGCGCCAGTTGCGGCCCGCGCAGGGGGCCCGACACCAGCACCATCCGCTGGCGCGGGTTCTCCGCCCGCGCGGAGATCTCCTCCATCGAGTCCAGCAGCGACCCGGTGACCGAGGCCGCGACCACCACCACGACGTCGGCCTCGGTGTGCCTGCCCGCGGGGAGCACGCGCACGTCGGGCGCGGCGTTGAGCGGCATCAGCATCGACTCGCCGTCCAGCAGGTCGTCGGCGAACACGCAGGCGGTCACCGTCTCCGTGCGCCGCGCGTCACGGGAGGCGTCCCGGCCGATGGCCGGGTCCTCGCGCGGCAACAGCCCGACAACCAGCTCCGATCCCTCCGGTTCGGTGCGCACGTCGACGCTCACAGGTGCCCCTCCTCGTCCTGGCCCTTCCACTCCAGTCGACCACCGCGACGCCTACAACTCGCCGACAGAACGACGACGACCGGTCGAAGGGCCGGAACCCACCTGGAACGCCTCAGCGCTGTAGCGGTACTCCGTCCCGAGTGCGACACCGAGAGTATGTTGGGGACGTGAGAGCCGACGCCGCGCGCAACCTCGAGCTCGTGCTGACCACGGGTGCCCGCATGCTCGCCGACGACCCCGGCACCAGCATCGCCGCGATCGCGGCGGAGGCCGGCGTCGACCGCCGCACCGTCTACCGGCGTTTCGCCGGCCGGGAAGAACTGCTGACGGCGGTGTACGAGGCCCGCCTCGACGCGATCGAGCAGGCGACCGAGGCCGCCCGGCTGCGGGAGGCGCCGGTGCCGGTGGCCCTGCACCGCTACGTCGAGCTGATCGTCGGCGTGAACCGCAAGTGGCCGACCGAAGTCAGCCGGATGCGCTCGGACCCGGAGATCTGGGCGCGGCGCCAGCGTTCGGTCGACGAGATCGAGCTGTTCCTCCAGCGGGCCACCGACGAAGGCTTCTTGCGGCCCGGCCTGCCCGCCGGCTGGGCGGGCCGCGTGCTCGGGCAGCTGTTGCACCTCGCCACCCGGGAACTGCCCGGCCTCAGCGACGCCCAGGCCGCCGACGTCCTCGTCGAGACGTTCCTGCGGGGTTTCGGGGCGAGCTGACACCGGCGCTCACCGCGCGGGTATGACGAAGTCCAGGGTCTTGCTGTCCAGGATCATGTGCGTCGGGTCGGCCAGGCCGATCCACACGCGGTGCGGACCGGCCGGCAGGCCCTGGATGATCAGCGGCTCGCCGCTCGCGTCGGCCCAGTGCCACGGCGCGTCGTCGACCGTGACGTGGATGTGCCCGATCCGCGGCGACACGTCGAGCGCGTTCGGCCCGTACACCGGCACGATCCGCAGGTTCTCCGCGCGGTAGCGGATGACCACCAGCCCCTTCGCGAGCTGGTCCGGCAACGGCTGGTCCACGACGAGCGCGGGCGGCGGCTGCGACGCGAGCGGCACGACGGGCGCGGGCGACCAGCTCGGATCCACCGCGGCCACCGACGAGGGCGGCGGGGTGCCCGCCGAACAGGCGGTCAGGAGAGCGGCGGCGACGGCGGCGACAGTGGTGACGAGAACTGCACGGATCATGCACCGAACGTAAGCAACCGGCCACCGCCGTCGCGCCCGTCGCGCGACGTCACCGCTGTACGTCACGCGCCGGACCGGCATGGCCTGCATCGGAAGCAACGGGCCGCCGCCGCGCGAGGTCACCGCTGTGCGTCACGCACCGGGGCAGCGGCATCTGCGCCGCGGGGTGCGCGCACCGGAAGCAGCCAACAGGCCGCCGCCGCAGGGGTCACCTTTGTGGGTCAGGCACCAGATCGGCCACCGTCGCCGGTGTCGGAGCTGCGACGATCGCCGCCAGGTGGTCCGCCAGCGCCACGCCGGGCAGCTCCCGGTCCACCGCCGCGATCATCGCCAGCAGGTCGATCGACGTGCCGCCGAGCCGGTGGAAGTCGCTGTCCGCGGCGATCGTGCCCGCGGGCAGGCCGAGCGTCCGCGCCCAGATGCCCAGCACGGCCGCCAGAACCTCGTCGACGGGATCGCCGACGGCCGCCGCGACGGGGGAGGGCCCGGGCAGCGCACGCAGGTCCACCTTGCCGTTCGCGGTGCGCGGGAACTCCTCCAGCACCACGAACGACACCGGCACGGCGTAAGGCGGCAGCACCTCCGCGGCGTGCGCCGCGAGGTCCTTTTCGGACACCTCGGCCGAAGCGGTCAGGTAGGCGTGCAGAACCTGACCGCGCGCGATCACCACCGCGCGCTCGACCGCCGGATGCCGTGCCAGCGCGTGCTCGATCTCCGCCGGCTCCACGCGGTGACCGAGGATCTTGAGCTGCGCGTCCGCCCGGCCCAGGCATTCCAGCTCACCACTGGGCAGCCGCCGCGCCAGGTCGCCGGTGCGGTAGACGCGGGTGCCGTCCGCGAGCTGGGTGAAGGACCGGTCGGGACGGCCCCGGTAGCCGCGGGCCACCTGCTCGCCCGCCAGGTGGATCTCACCCGTCTCACCCGCGGCCACGTGGGCGCCCTGGTCGTCCAGCAGGTGCACCGACGTGGTGCCCGCGGGCCGTCCGATCGGGACGGTCGCGCCGGTGTCGGCAGCCGGGTCGTAGGTGTGCACAACACACCCGACGGTCGCCTCCGTGGGCCCGTACTCGTTGACGATCCGGCAGTCCGGTCCGAACAGCTCCCGCGCGATCGCCGCCAGCGACCCGGTCAGCGCCTCGCCGCCGACGACCGCGAGCCGGATGCCCGACGGGCTGATCCCGAGGCGGTGGAACAGATCGAGGTGCGAAGGCGTGATCTTGAGCGCGGTGACCCCGCTCCCGGTCAGCACGCGCTCCAGGTTGACGTGGTTGGGGGCCTCCGGCACCAGCACGACCCGGCCACCCGCGAGCAGCGGCAGCAGTGTGGTCACGGCGAGGTCGAACGCGAGCGAGGTGAACAGCGGGAAGCAGGTCGCGCTGTCCACTTCGTACTCCTGGAGCGCGAAACCCAGGTAGGCGGCCAGGTTGCGGTGCGTGACCTCGACGCCTTTCGGCTCGCCGGACGTGCCGGAGGTGTAGATCACGTAGGCGAGGTCCTCGCCGGTGACCGCGGCGGGCGTCGCCGCGGCCGGCGGCACGTCGTCGAGAACCACGGTGGCACAGCCGAGAGGCCGCTGGTCGTGGGGCCGCGGCGCGAGCAGCACCCGCACGCCCGCGTCGTCAAGGATCCCGCGCAGCCGCTCGTCCGGATCGCCGGGGTCGAGCGGCAGGTAGGCCGCCCCGGCCATCAGCACGCCCAGGAGCGCGGCGGCACCCGCGACCGACCGTTCCGCCACCACACCCACCAGGTCGCCGCGTCCGATGCCACGATCCGTGAGCTGCCGCGCGACGCCCCCGGCGAGCCCGAGCAGCTCGGCATAGGTGACCTCCCGCCCGGACTCGCTCAGCGCCACGCGGTCCGGAGAGGTCGTGACCACCTCGGCGAACCGGGGGACCAGGTACACCTCCGGCGAGGTGTCGCGGCCACGCAGGACCGCCTCGGGCGGCGCCAGCGCATCGCCGATCGTGTCGAGGAAACGGCGGGCCAGCGCGGTGTGGGTGTCGTCGCCGCACAGCACGATCTCCGTGCGTGCGCCGGTCTCCACCAACGTGACCATCGGGATCATGCAGACGCCCCAGGTGGGCAGCGAGTAGATCGTCTCCGCGGTGAACCCGCCGCCGCCGAAGTCGGCGAGGTCGAGCCGTCCCAGGTGCGACACCTGGAACCCGGCGTACGCCTTGCCCTGGCCGAACCGGGCGTCGATGCCGCGGTACAGCGCCCGGGTCACCGGCGCGGGCAGCGCGCCGAGCATCCGGATCACCGGCAGCGGCGGGGTTTCCCGCAGCTCGTCGCGCACGGCCAGGCTTTCCAGCATCCGCTGTTGCACGTCGCGCCACGTGTCGTCCGCGCGGACCGGCAGGCTGAGCGCGTAGGACAGGCTCGCGGTGGTCCGGGCCTCCGGCACGTGGCGGCGCAGATCGACGGTGACCGAAACGTCGAGGTCGCCCCCGGCGCACCGGGCGAGCGCGTGCGCGATCTTCGCGGTCACGGCCGACGGGCGCCCGTCGACGGTGCGCCGCAGGAACGCGGGACGGCGTTGTTCGGGCGGTCCGGCCGCACGCAACGGTGGCTGGGAGTTCTGCGGGATCGTCTTGCGTGGCCCGGTTCCGGCGCGGCGCAGCAGCTCGACGGCGTCCAGGTCGTCCGCGGCCGTCTCCGGGGTTTCGCCGCGCAGGGCCTGGAAGACCGCGCGGGCGAACGTCAGCAGGCCCTGCGCGTCCATCACGGCGTGGTGGGCGCGGAAGACCAGGGCCGGGCGTGCGCCGGTCAGCACCACGACCTCGCAGGTGGGACCTCCGCGGTCGCCGGCGAGCGGCCGGTACAGCGCGGGCAGCCCGGTCAGCGTCTCCCGGTCGAAGGCGTCCCCGTCGAGTTCGCGGACTTCGGGTGTGCGACCGGTGTCGACCCAGCGGTGGCCGTGGCGCGTTAGCCGCGCCCCCGGGCAGGCCTCCGCCGCGACGCCGACCGCCGCGGCGAGCGCCGTCCGGTCCGGCAGAGCCGTGCCCTCGACGACGATCTGGACGCAGATCGGCCACGCCGGATCGCTGGCCAGCCGCAACCAGTCATCGGCGACGACCCGGCGGCTGTAGCGCGCTGCACTCATGCGCCGATGCCACCACAGGGCGGTATACACGCCATGGACGGCGGACAGGACCACGGCTGCGGTGAGGAACTGACCGCGGATGTGTCGCGGGTGAGCGTGTCCGTGCCGGAGTGGCTGGAGCCGATGACCGCCCGGCGCGGCGGCGGCGGGATCGCGGTCGAGGTGGCCGCCACCGGGACCGGCCTCAGCGCTGAGGAGGCTGGCACTAGCTTGGAACGGCTACCACCGTGCCGAGGTTCGCACTGTCGAAATCGAGTGGGGAGTGTCCCTTCAGGTTGGTTACGTCGGGTGGAGCGGGCTGCCGGTTCCGCCGCCGAGGAAGTTGCCCGTTGGGCGCAGAGGCGACCGAAGTAGGGCGCGTGACAGCAGGCCGCCTCGGGGGATCATGTGTCGAGCCGCGCCGGTCCGCAAGGGGAGATGCGTGCCTTCGCCCCTCGGCGCCTACTCGCCGGACATGCCGGTCAGCAGGGCGGTGAGGATCGCGGTCAGGCGGGGTTCCACGTCGACCAGGGCGTGGGTCAGTTCGGGGTGCGTTTCGTACAGGGTGCGCAGCGTGGTGCCGGGTGCGGCCATCTGCCACAGCGCACCCGCCATGGCTGTCGCGGTCGCGACGGCGTCGGCGGCGGCCGGTTCGGGGAGGGCGAGCAGGCGCCGCAGTTCGCCGGCCACCGTGGCCACGTCGCGCAGGACGCTTCTCTTGAAGGCGACGACCGTGTCGAGAGAGACGTTGCGTTCCAGGTTCATCGGGGCGTGGGCGAGCAGGTCGCAGAACAGCGGCCGCGCCACGAGCGACCGCGCGAGAGCGGATGCGAGCTCCTCCGGCGTCGCGGATTCGAGCGGCCGCAGCTCCGCGCACACGGCGGCCGTCCACTCCTGCCAGCTTTCGGCGGTGAGGGTCAGGAAGATCTGCTCCCGCGTCTCGAAGTAACGCAGCATCGCGGACTTGTGCATGCCCACCTCGGCCGCGATGTCGGTGAGCGTGACCGCGCGGACGGTGCGCTCGCTGCCCAGCGCGCGGGCCGCGTCGAGGATGTCCCGCTCCCGCTGGTGCTTCGCCTCCGCGCTGCGGGCCCGTTGCGGAGTGTGACCCATGACTCGAAACTTTAGCACAACCCTGTTGCGCAATTAACGCAACAGAGTTTTACTAGAGTCATGACTCAAACGTGGTTCATCACCGGCTCGTCCCGCGGCTTCGGGCGAGCCCTCACCGAAGCGGCACTGGAGGCCGGCGATCAGGTCGTCGCGACGGCGCGCAAGCCGGAACAGCTCGACGCCCTCGTGCGGAAGTACGGCGACGCCGTGTTGCCGGTCGCCCTCGACGTCACCGACCGCGCCGCCGCGGTCGCCGCTGTGGAGGCCGCGGTCGCGCGGTTCGGACGGCTCGACGTGGTGGTCAACAACGCCGGGTACGCGAACGTCGCGCCCGTGGAGACCGCGGACGAAGAGGACTTCCGTCGGCAGTTCGAGACGAACTTCTGGGGCGTCTACAACGTGTCGACGGCCGCGCTGCCCGTGCTCAAGGCGCAGGGGGCGGGCACGATGGTGCAGTTCTCCTCGATCGGCGGCCGGGTCGGCGGCACGCCGGGCCTGGGTTCCTACCAGGCGGCGAAGTTCGCGGTCGACGGCTTCACCCGCGTTCTGGAAGCCGAGACGGCGCCGCTGGGAATCCGTTGCCTGGTGGTCGAACCGGCCGGTTTCGCCACCGACTGGGCGGGCTCGTCGATGGAGATCGCCGACATCCCGGCCGAGTACAGCGCGACGGTCGGCGAACTGGTGCGCAACTTCGAACAAATGGGTTCCGCCGCGGGCGATCCGCAACGCGCCGCGGAAATCCTGGTCCGCGTCGTCAAGCGCGAAAACCTCCCGTCCCACCTGCTCCTCGGCGCGCTCGCGGTCGAGATGGCGCAGAACTACTCGCGCGCCCAGCTGGAGGAGGCCGCGACCTGGCAGGAAGTCAGCGCCTCCGCCGACTTCGGCCGCGCCTACCCCGTCGAGCTGCCGGCCGACTGACGTGCGGGGAGGTCCCGCAGGCGGCGCAGCGGCGCGAGGACCGGGAGGGCGGCGATCAGCAGCCCGGCGGCGGCCCACAGCGCTTCGCGGACGCCGATCGCCTCGCCCAGTGCTCCGCCGAGGAGGGCGGCCAGCGGGATGGTGCCGTAGTTGACCACCATCGCGCTGGAGGCGACCCGCCCGAGCAGCTCCGGTGGGCAGTAGGACTGCCGGAACGCCGTGGCCAGCACCTGCGACGCCGCGAGCCCGGCGGCCAGCCCGGACTGCCCGAGCACGAACAGCACCAGTCCCCACCCCGGCAGGCTGAACGTGCCGAGCAGCATCATCGCCGCCGCGAAGCCTTGGCAGAGCAGGAAAGTGCGCGCTGTGCCGAAGCGGGTGCTCAGCCGTCCGGCCGCGGCGGCACCGGCCAGGCCACCCGCCGCCGCGAGCGCGAGGACCAGGCCCACCAGGCCCGGCGCGGTGCCCAGCGTGCGGGAGAGGAACACGATCTCCAGCGAGGCGTACACGGTGAGCGCGACGTTCGACGCGGCTCCGAAGAGCATCAGGGTCCGCAGGTAGCGGTCGCGCGCGACGAAGCGCAGCCCTTCGCCGATCTGGGCCCGCAAGGACGGCCGCGCGGTGGGCGCGACCGTTTCCCGCACCCGGATCGCCCGCAGGCACAGCGCGGAGACGGCGAAAGTGGCGGCGTCGACGAGGATTCCGCTGACCGGCCCGGAGATCTGGGCGAGCAGCCCGGCGAGCCCTGGCCCGCCGGTGTCGGCCGCGGCGGAGCCGGCCTGCAGCTTCGCGTTGGCGCCGATCAGTTCTTCCCGGCTCGCCACGGCAGGCAGGAACGCGCGGTAGGCGACGGAGAAGAACACCTTGGTGAACCCGCCGACCAGCGCGGCCGCGATCAGGTACGGCACGGTCAGCGCGCCGAGCGTGGCCAGGAGCGGAACGGTGCCGAACACGGCGAAGGCGACCACGTCGCAGGCCAGCATCACCGGCCGCTTGGGCAGCCGGTCGATCCACGCGCCCGCGGGCAGGCCGATCAGCAGCCAGGGCAGCCACGCGGCCGCCGTCAGCAGGCCGGTCTCGAAGGTCGTCGCACCGAGGGTGACCACCGCGGCCAGCGGCAGCGCGGTCGTGGTGATCGCGCTGCCGACCATGCTGGTGGTCTGGCCGGTCCACAACAGACGGAACTCGCGATTGGCCAGGGGCATCGGCTGGCGGCACTCCTCGTTTCGGGAAGAACGCGCCCCGGGCCGCGCGGGCCCGGGGCGCCGGCCGATCATCGGGATCAGTAGTCGGGGGGCCAGCTGCCGATCATCGTCCCTCCATTCGCCGTCGGTGACGAGGAACCCTGTCAGGCTAAGGATTTCCGGGCCCGGCGCGGTGGCGCCGGGCATCAAGGGGAGCGACGCCGTGCCTGATCAGGCACCGCCGGCCGCGGATGCCGATCTCCTTGTGGTGGAATGCGCCGGATGACGAAGAAACTCCCGTTGGACCCCGAACTCGCCGCGCTGCTGCCCGCTCTGGAGGGCCGGGTGCCGGTCGGCATGACGGCGGATCGTCTGGACCACTTCCGCGCCCTGCCGTTCCCGGCGATCGAGGAGCAGATCGGCGGCCGCCCGGTCACCTGGACCGACCACACGATCCCCGGGTATCGCGGGGCGGAGATCACGGTCTCGGTGATCGCGCGCGAGGACCACCGCGACCGGGGGCCGGGGATCTTCCACATCCACGGCGGCGGGATGGTCATGGGGGACCGGTTCGCCTCCGTGCACCCGTTGATCGACTGGGCGATGAAGTACGACGCGGTGTCCGTCACCGTCGAGTACCGGCGCGCGCCGGAGCACCCGCACCCGGTGCCGGTCGAGGACTGCTACGCCGCTCTGCGCTGGATGGCCGGGCACGCGGACGAGCTCGGGTTCGACCCGGCGCGGCTGGTCGTCTTCGGCGGCAGCGGCGGGGGAGGGCTGGCCGCGGGGACGACCCTGCTGGCGCGCGACCGCCGCGGCCCCGCGTTGTTCGGTCAGCTGCTGCAGTGCCCGATGATTGACGACCGCGGCGAGACCGTGTCCGCGCGCGAGTACGACGGCGTCGGGGTGTGGGACCGGACCAGCAACCTGACCGCGTGGACGATGGTCCTGGGCGAGCGGCGTGGCACCGCCGACGTGTCGCCCTATGCGGCCCCGGCGCGCGCCACGGACCTCAGCGGGCTGCCGCCGACGTTCGTCGACGCCGGTGCGGTCGAGGTCTTCCGCGACGAGGCGGTGGCGTTCGCGAGCGCCATCTGGGCCGCCGGGGGCGAAGCCGAGCTGCACGTGTGGGGCGGGGCCTTCCACGGCTTCTACGACATCGCCCCCGGCTCGGCGGTGGCCAGGGCGTGCGTGGCCGCGCGGGAGTCGTGGCTGGAGCGGTTGCTCAGCCGCTGATCACAACGCGGCGTCGACGGCGCGCTTGACTTCGTCCAGGTTGTCGGTGGCCGGGATGAGGACGAGGTCGGTGGCGCCCAGGTCGCCGAACGCTGTGATGGCGTCGGTGATCGCGCCGGGTGCAGTGGCCACAGTGGACGAGGTGAGCTGCGCGTAGTCCGCGCCCGCGGCGCCCCAAGTGGGCCATCCGCTTCATCGGGACCGGGCTGAACCCGCCGACGCCGACGGTGAGCCGCCCGCCGGACGCGTCGACATCGCGGACCTGGTTGGGCAGGGCGGTACCGATCCGCATGGCCCGAGCCTGGATCGCGGACCGGCGGCGGGCCGGGAAGGGCACCGAGCACGGCGGTGCTACGAGCCCGCCGTCTCGGCCACGGCCGGGCTCATGGCGAGCAGGAAGTCCAGCGCCTCCTGCGACGGCGAGCCGGGCTCGGCGGTGTAGGCGACGAGTTGCTGGTCCGGCTGGGTGTCGACGGAGAACTGCTGCACGTCGAGCGTGATCGGGCCGGCGACCGGGTGCAGGTAGGTCTTCACCAGCTGCCGCGGCCCGCGCACCTGGTGGCTCGCCCACCAGGTGCGGAAGTCCGGGTCGCGGACGCTGAGCTCGCCGATGAGCGCGGCCAGTGCCTTGTCGCCGGGGTTGCGGCCGGCTTCCATGCGCAGGACGGCGACGCATTCGCGGGCCGCGCGCGGCCAGTCCGCGTACAGGGCGCGGTAGGCGTCGTCGAGGAAGGTGAGCCGGATCAGGTTCCGCTCGGCGGCGGGCAGCGCGCCGAAGTCGGTCAGGAGCGCGGCCGCGCCGCGGTTCCAGGCCAGCACGTCCATGCGCCGGTTGAGGATCATGGCCGGGACGTCGCGCATGCCGTCGAGCAGCTGCCGCAGCTGCCGGTCGACCTTGGGCCTGCCCGGTTGCCGGGCCGGCGCGGCCGGCGCGACCTCGGCGACGGTGAACAGGTAGTCGCGCTCGTCCGGGGCGAGCTGCAGCGCGTCGGCGAGCGCGTCGAGGACCGGGCGGGACACCCGCCGCGTGCGGCCCTGTTCGAGCCGGACGATGTAGTCGACGCTGATGTGCGCGAGCTGCGCCAGTTCCTCGCGGCGCAGGCCCGGCACGCGGCGCAGCCTGCCGTCGTCGGGGAAGCCCGCGCGGGCCGGGTCGAGTGCGGCGCGGCGGGCGCGCAGGAACTCGCCCAGCTCGTTGGTCTCCATGACTCCAGTGTCCACATCGCGGGGACGGCGTGCCTGGTACTGGGTTGCATAGGCAGTTCCTTCCCTGGTACGGGCCTTCGGCGCGGACGAATCTGGGACGCATGAGAACGAACGTCACTTTCCCCAGCAACGGACTCCAGCTCGCCGCCGACCTGTACACCCCGGACACCGGAAGCGGCCCGTGGCCCGCGCTCGTGGTCGGCCACCCCGGCACGAGCGTCAAGGAGCAGACCTCCGGCCTGTACGCGCGGCGAATGGCCGAGCAGGGCTTCGTCGCCCTCGCCTACGACGCCGCCTACCAGGGCGCGAGCGAGGGCGAGCCGCGTGGCCTGGAGGACCCGGCGCAGCGCGTCGAGGACTTCAAGGCCGCGGTCTCCTACCTCACCACCCGGCCCGAGGTCGACCCCGAGCGGATCGGCACGCTGGGCATCTGCGCCTCCGGCGGCTACTCGATGGCCGCGGCCGCGGGGGACCACCGCGTCAAGGCCGTCGGCACCGTCAGCCCCGTCGACGTCGCCCGCCAGTTCCGCCTCGGCGCCGACGGCACGCAGGACCCGGCCGTGTTCCAGGGCATGCTCGACGCGGCGGCCGCCGCCCGCACCGCCGAGGCGCGCGGCGAGGGTGTGCAGACCTTCCAGCTCTTCCCGGACACCGTCGAGCAGGCCCGCGAGCTGGGCGGCAAGCACGGGGTCGAGGGGTTCGAGTACTACTGCACGGACCGCGCCCAGCACCCGCGCTCGGCGAAGCTGCTGCCGTGGATCAGCGTGGACCGCCTGGCGCTGTTCGACGCCTTCCGCTTCGTGAGCCTCATCGCGCCGCGCCCGCTGCTGTTGATCGCCGGCCGCGAGGCGGTGACGTCGTGGATGGCGGTGGAGGCCTTCCAGGAGGCGCGCGGTCCGAAGGAACTGCACTGGATCGAGGGCGCCACGCACGTCGACCTGTACGACCGCGAGCCGCACGTCACCGCGGCGGTCGAGAAGCTGACCGGCTTCTACCGGACGCACCTGGCCTGACCTCGGGAACCGTGTGGGCGTCGCGGACCTTCGTCAGCGCGGCCGCCATGACCCGCTTCTCCTCGGCCGTCAGGTGCCGGGAGAAGTGCTCCTCGATCCCGCGCAGGTACTGCGGCGCGGTGGTGCGGAAGGCGCGTTCGCCGGACCGGGTCATGGCGGCCCACACCACCCGCCGGTCCTCTTCGTCGCGGATCTTCTCGACCAGCCCGGCGCTCACCATCTCGTCCACCAGGCGGCTGACGCGGGTCCGGCTGAGCACGACCCGTTCGGCCAGGTCGTTCATGCGCAGCCGCCGCCCCGGGCCCGCGTTCAGCTCCAGCAGGACGTCGTACCAGGTGAGGGGAATGGTGCCGGACCTGGTCAGGTCGGAGTCGATGGCCCGCAGCGCGGCGTTGTACGCCTGCAGCATCGCTCGCCAGGCCGCCAGGCCCTTGTCGTCGGACGCGCTCATGGGGTAAGGATAGTAAATGTGTGCGTGCGCACGCATCTACTGCCAAGGAGGAACTCCCGATGACCGGATCAACGACGCCCACCCGCAGGCTGGGCGAGGTGGAGCTGCCTGCCGCCGGCACGTGGCGGATCGACCCGGGGCACGCCGAGGTCGCCTTCATCGGACGGCACTTCATGCTGACGAAGGTGCGCGGACGGTTCACCGGCGTGGACGGCGTGGTGGAGATCGCCGAGAACCCCGCGGACAGCAAGGTTTCGGTGACCATCGACATGGCCTCGGTGCACAGCGGGGACCAGGCCCGCGACGACCACCTCAGGTCGGCCGACTTCTTCGACGTGGCCGCGCACCCCACGGCCACCTTCACCTCCGCCGAGGTGCGGTGGGCGGGTACCGGTGGCTCGATGACCGGCGAGCTGACGATCAAGGGCGTGACCAGGCCGGTCACCCTGACCGTCGACTACCTCGGCTACGCCCAGGACCCGTGGGACAACCACCGCGCGGTGTTCTCCGCCCGGGGCCGCATCGACCGCGAGGACTGGGGGCTGACCTGGAACATGCCACTGGCCAAGGGCGGACTGCTGGTGTCGAAGGAGATCGACCTGGAGCTGGAGATCGAACTGATCCACGCCGGCTGATCACGGACTGCCGGGGCGGGCGCGGCGCCCCGGCAGCTTCCGGCCACCCGGGCCGGAGGGCGGTCCGGAGTCCTTAGCGTGGACGGCATGGCAGATCTCGGCCCACTCGTGCAGTCCTACCCCAGCGACAACGCCCGCCGGTTGCGGCAGGCGGTGCTGTGCCTGGTCGCGACCGCCGGCCTCGTCCCGCTCGGCCTGCTCATGGTGAAGCTCGACGAATACCTCTACGGCAACACGCCCGCGGAGACGTCGATGACGGCGCCGGTCTGGATCGGGAGCGCGTGTTTCGGGCTCAGCGTGCTGCTCCTGCCCTACGGGCTGCGACGGCTCGTCCAGGGGCTGCGGCACCGCGGCGAACGGATCAACCTGCACGCAGGCGGTTTCGTCCACCACCGCAACGCCGGGGACCGGACGGAGTTCCCGTGGAGCGACGTCGCGGTGGTCGACGCGCGGGGGAACTGGCAGCCCGGCAAGCTCGGCCACCGCCTCGGCATCGACTGGCGCTGCGTCGTCAAGCGCGCCGACGGGCGGAAGGTGGTCGTGAACGCCTTCTTCCCCGGAGCGCGAGAACTCGCCGACCGGATCGCCCGCGCGGCGGCGCCACGCCCGCGCTGAGCGATGCACCGGCGGGACAAGGCGGTGCTCGCGGCCGCGGCGGTCGTGGGGGTGGGCGCCGTCGCCACGGGGGTGGCGATCATCTGGCTGACCCTCGCCGGGGTCGATCTCCTGGCCGCGCTGCACGGCGAAGACGCGCAGGGCGTGCGACACGGGAACACCGTCGTCGAGTCGGTGTTCCTGATCGCTCTCGGCGCGGGTGCCATCCTGTCGGTCCTGGTGCCCCTGGGGAAGATCGTGACCCGCCGGCGGTCCGGGCCGGACGGCTGACCGCCCGGCCCGGATCCTCAGTACACCTCGGCGAGCAGCTCGCGCACTTCGGTTTCGGACGGGGTGCGCGGGTTGTTCCGGGTGACCGGGTCCGCCACCGCGGCGCGGGCCAGCTCCGGCAGCAGGTTCCGCTCGACGCCGAGCTGCCGCAAGGGCTTCTTCACGTCGAGCGGGCCGGAGAGCTCCCGCACCGCGGCGATGGTCGCGGCCGTCCCGTCGCCCTCGAACGTGCCCAGCGCCCGCGCCGCCTGTTCGTGCGCCGCGGCCGCGGCCGGGGCGTTGAACGCGATCACCGCTTCCAGCACGGCGGCCAGCGCGACCCCGTGCGGGGTGCCGGTGCGGGCGGTGATCGCGTGCCCGATCCCGTGCACCAGGCCCAGCCCGGACAACGTCAGCGCCTGCCCGGCCAGGTGGGCGCCGAACATCAGCTGGGCCCTGGCCTCCAGATTTGAGCCGTCCCGGTGGGCCACCGGCAGCCACTGCCCGATCAACGTCACCGCGTGCCGGGCGAACGCGGCCGACATCGGGTTCGCTCCGCGGGAGGCCAGCGACTCGATCCCGTGGACGAGCGCGTCGACGCCGGTCGCCGCGGTGACCCGGGACGGCAGCCCGAGGGTCAGCTCGGGGTCCAGGACCGCGATCCGCGGCCGCACCGACGAGTGTCCGATGTAGACCTTGCGTTTGGCGCAGGTGTCTTCGATGACGCCGAACCCGTTGGTCTCCGCACCGGTGCCCGAGGTGGTGGGCACCGCGATCACCGGCAGCCCGTCCGCGGCGTCCCACAGCCGGTCGGCGTCGGCCGCGGCGGCGTCCGGGTTGCCGGCCAGCAGCGCGATGCCCTTGGCCGCGTCGAGCGGCGAACCGCCGCCGAGCGCGATCACCACCGCCCGGCCGAACGCCCGGGCACGGGCGGCCCCGCGATCGATCTCCGCCGTCGACGGGTTGGCGCTGATGTCGTCGTGGATCTCGTGCTCGATCCCGGCGGCGTGCAGGATCTTGCCGACCCGCGGCGCGATGCCCGCGGCCTGCAGCCCGCGGTCGGTGACCACCAGGGCGCGCTGGTGCCCCAGCTCGGTCACGAACCGCGGCAGGTCGTCCACCGCGCCGGCGCCGAACTCGACGCGGCAGGCGGGTTCGATCGTCAGGCGCCCCGCGGTCACCGCGCACCCGCCGGAGTCAGGCGGAACGGACGGCCGGCCAGCCCCTCGTACAGCCGCACCGGGCTCATCTCGCCGGCCAGGTCGCCGAACTGCGCCTTGGCCCGCCGGTAGATCTGCTCGACGAGCGCGGACACCTCGGTGGACACGCCCAGCTCGCGGCCGAGGTCGACGGCCAGGCCGAGGTCCTTGCAGGCCAGCGCCATCGCGAACGAGTCGTCGTAGTCGCCGTCGGCCAGCACCGACTCGATGTCGCGTTCCAGGAAGTTCGACGCGGCCGGGCTCGCCAGCAGCGACGCGCGCAGCACGCCGAGGTCCACACCGGCCTTCACGCCCATCGCCAGCACCTCCGAGGTGGCCACGACGTGGCAGAACCACAGCAGGTTGATCATGAGCTTGGCGGTGTAGCCGGATCCGGCGGCGCCGATGTGCAGGATCCGGGCGGGGTCGCCCATCGCGGTGAACAGCGGCATGGCGCGCTGGAACTGGGTGGCGTCCCCGCCGGCGAAGATCTGCAGCGTGCCCGCTTCCGCGCCGCGCGCCATCCCGCTGACCGGCGCGTCCAGCCGGTGCACGCCGCGGGAGTCGAGCACCTCCTGGGCGACGCGCTCGGCGGCCGCCGGGGTGGAGGTGGACATGTCGACCCACAGCGCGCCCGGGTCGAGCGCGGCGGCCGCGCCGCCCCGCAACAGGACGTCCTCGACGATGCGCGGGGTGGGCAGCATGGTGATCAGGACCTCGGCGCCCGCCGCGCACTCGGCGGGGCTGCCGGCCCAGGTCGCGCCCAGTGCCAGGTGCTCGGCCGCCGCTTCGGGGCGGGCGTCGTGCACGGTGACCTGGTGACCGGCGTTGATCAGGTGGCGGGCCATGTGCCTGCCCATGTTGCCCAGTCCGATGAAACCGACTCGCATGGTTGTTCTCGCAATCCGGAAGCTGTCCGAAGAGCCGACCGTCAGGACAGGTCGACCCAGGTGGTCTTGAGCGCGGAGTAGGCGTCGAGCGCGTGCAGGGACTTGTCCCGGCCCGCCCCGGTCGCCTTGAAGCCGCCGAAGGGGGTGATCACGTCGCTGGCGTCGAAGGTGTTGATCCAGACCGTGCCTGCCCGCAGGCGCCGCGCCACGCGGTGCGCGGTGGTCACGTCCCGGGTCCACACCGAGGCGACCAGGCCGAAGTCGGTGTCGTTCGCGAGCCGGGCACCTTCTTCGGCGTCGCCGTCGAAGGTGATCACCGACAGCACCGGGCCGAACACCTCCTCGCGGGCGATGGTCATGTCGTTCGACACACCGTCCACAATGGTCGGTTCGAGGAAGGTGCCGCCGGTCCCGTCGAGGATCCGCTGTCCGCCGAGCACCGTCGCGGCACCTTCGGCCTGGGCGGTGTCCAGGTGGCCGAGGACGCGCCGCAGCTGCGTCTCGTCCAC
This sequence comes from Amycolatopsis sp. ATCC 39116, assembly GCF_000231075.2. Taxonomy (NCBI): domain Bacteria; kingdom Bacillati; phylum Actinomycetota; class Actinomycetes; order Pseudonocardiales; family Pseudonocardiaceae; genus Amycolatopsis; species Amycolatopsis sp. ATCC 39116. The sequence continues at coordinate 88,358 of NZ_AFWY03000017.1, forward strand.
GATCGGGCCCATCACGGTGGCCGGGTCCAGCGGGTCGCCCACCCGGAAGGTCTCCCGTGTGATCTTGACGATCTCCGCCAGCAGCCGGTCCTTCACCGCGCTGTGCACGATGAGGCGGGACCCGGCGTTGCAGGTCTGGCCCGCGTTGTAGAAGATGCCCCACGCCACGGCGGACGCGGCGGCCGGGATGTCGGCGTCCGGCAGCACCAGCTGCGGTGACTTGCCACCCGCTTCGACGGCGACCTGCTTGCCGTTGGACTCCCCGGCGTACACCTGGAAGCGCCGCGCGACCTCGGCCGAACCGGTGAAGGCGATCTTGTCCACGTCCGGGTGCCTGCCGAGCGCCTGTCCGGCGACCTCACCCCGTCCCGGCACGACGCTGAGCACCCCGGCGGGCAGGCCGGCCTCGTGCCCGAGCCGCGCCAGCAGCAGGGCGGCCAGCGACGTCTGCTCGGCCGGTTTGAGCACCACCGAGTTCCCGGTCGCCAGCGCGGGCCCGAGCTTCCAGGAGGCGATCAGCAGGGCGTAGTTCCACGGCACGACCGCGCCGATCACGCCCAGCGGCTCGCGGGTGATGAACGCCAGCGCGTCGCCGGGCGCGGGCGCGACCTCGCCGTAGGTCTTGTCGATCGTCTCGGCGTACCAGGCGATGGTCTCCGCGGTCTTGGCCACGTCGACCCGCAGGGCCTCGGTCACCGGTTTGCCCATTTCGAGCGTGTCGAGCAGGGCGAGCTCCTCGGCGTGCGCGGTGATGGACTCCGCCCACCGCAGCATGATCCGCTTGCGGTCCTTGGGCGGCAGGTCGCGCCAGCGGCCGTCGTCGAAGGCGGCCCGCGCCGCGCGCACCGCACGGTCGACGTCCTCCGCGCCGCCGGCCTGGACCTCGGTGAGGACCCTGCCGTCGCGCGGCGAGGTCGAGGTGAACACCTCGCCGGACAGGGCGTCGGTGAAGGCGCCGTCGATGAACGGCCGGGTTTCGAAGGTGATCCGTTCGGCGGCGGCCAGCCACGCCGCGTGGTCCCGCTGCACGGTCATCGGATCCTCCACCGCCGCACGGCGTCCTCGTCGAGGTCGGCGCCGAGGCCCGGCGCCTGCGGGACTTCGAGCTCACCCGCAGTGTTGATCATCACCGGTTCGGCGAGCATGAAGTCGCGCCGCTCCGGCGTCCAGCCCGGCGGGTCGAACGGGAACTCGAAGTACGGGCCGCCCCCGACCCCGGCGGCGACGTGCAGGTTCGCCAGCACGCCGATGCCGTTGGTCCAGCTGTGCGGCGTGAACTGCCGGTGCTTGAGCCGCGCCAGCTCGGCGAGGGTGCGGGCGCGGTGCATGCCCACCGCCAGCACGACGTCCATCTGGTAGACGTCCAGCACGTCGTGTTCCAGGTACCGCAACAACTCCGGCACCGAATGGTGCATCTCACCCGCGGCGATCCGCACCCCCGGGTTGTCCGCCCGCAGCACCCGGAAGCCCTCCAGATCGGCGTAGGGCAGCGGTTCCTCGACCCAGAACACGTCCAGCTCGGCCAGCCTGCGCACGATCCGCCGCGTCTTGACCAGGTCCGAGGCGTCCGCGGTGTCCCCGGCCATGCGCCAGGACTGGTTGAGGTCGACCATGATCTCGAAGTCCGGGCCGAGCTCGGTGCGCACCGCCTCCACCGCGGCGATGCCCTCGGCCATCCGGTCGCGGTCGATGCGGATCTTGAGTGCCCGGAACCCGGCCGCGCGAGCCCGCAGCGCGGTCTCCACCCGCTCCTCCGGCGATTTGAGTTCGGCACTGGAGGCGTAGGCGGGCAGGGACCGGGCCGCGTTGCCGAACAGCGCGGCCACCGGCAGGCCCGCGGTCTTGCCGATGATGTCCCAGAGCGCGACCTCCAGCGGCCAGTAGTGGCCGCCGTGGAAGTTGGCGGTCTCGATGGCCTTCACGTGCCGCACGATGTCGAGCGGGTCGGCGCCCAGGAACAGGTCCTGGAACGCCTCGAACCCGTCCATGGTGTCGCCCGAGCCGATGCCGGTGATCCCCTCGTCGGTGTGGACCCGGACGATCGTGGCGTCGAAGTGCCGCCGCGGCTCGGGATCCCACGCGGCGCGCAGCGGCGGGTCGAGCTCGAGCCGCAGCCGGTCGAGGGTGATGTCGGTGATCTTCATCGGGCGGCCTCCGGGGCGGGCGCGGACTCGGCGAGCACGGTGGCACCCGGCTCGTAGAACGGGTTGGCCGCGCCGGCCCGCGCCGCCGCCCGGACCTCGTCGACGGTCGGCGTGCCTGCCACCGCGGCGCGGATCGCGCCGAACGCGGCCGCCCGCTGATTGCGGAAGGACTCGTCGAGGTCGGCCACGCCGGGGTTGACCCAGATCGCGGCGATGATCAGCAGGTCGTCCGCCTCGGCGGCGGGGATCAGCCCGTGCTCGACCGCGTCCGCGACGCCCTGCGCCAGCCCGGCCTGGGCCGAGCCCCAGGTGGCCCGTTCGTGCAGGTCGCCGGACGCGGCCGCCTTGGTGACGAACAACGTCAGCGGCTTGACCGGCACACCGGGCCGCACGACGGTCACGAACGGCACGTGCCCGGCGCTCGGGGTGGCCAGCGCGGTCGCCCAGGCGGTCTCCACGGGGCCGCCCTTGCGCCCCACCACGATGTTGGTGTGCGCGGCGTTGACCCCCGTGCCGACGAACGACTCGCCGACCAGCGCTGCAGGCGCGAAAGTCATGGAATCTCCAGAAGTGGCGGATGGTGTTGACGCAGCCGAACGGTAAGGAGCCGGGGGAGGGCGCGGCAAGGAGTTCCGGCCGATCGCAACGTCGGTTGCGATGGCGGCAACCGCGGTCCTGACCAGCGCCGTTACCCCTGGTTTACGCTACGGCCGTGAGTTCGGACGGTCGGCGCGCCACCGCGGGTGCGCGCAACCAGGGCCACGGCCTGCGCCGGGACATCGATCTGCTGGAGGCGCTGGCGTCGGAGGAGGCCCAGCACGCCGGCGGTCTGGGCGTGGTCCGCCTGGCGCACCTGGTCGGCCGCGAGAAGAGCCAGGTGTCCCGTGCGCTGAAGGCGCTCGCCGAGGAGGGCATCGTCGAGCGCGACCCGGACACCCTGGAGTACCGGCTGGGCTGGCGGCTGTTCTCCCTGGTCGCGCGCACGGTCGAAGACCGGCTGCTGCGTGCCGCGGAACCGGCCATGCGCTCGCTGTCCGGCGAGCTGGAGGAGACCGTCCACCTGTGCGTGCTCCGCGACAACCAGGTGCTCACGCTGCTGTCGGTGTCCGGGCACTCCTTCCGCGTGCAGGGCTGGGAAGGCCGGGGCGTGCCCGCGCCGTGCACGTCCGCTGGCCGGGTCCTGTTGCAGGACGCCACACCGGACGATCTGTATGTCCGGTTCGGACTGCGGGCCGACCTCGGCGACGGGTGCCCGCGGTCCGAGGTGCGCACGCTGCCCGACCTGTGGTTGCGAATCCAGCGGGGCAAGCGCGACGGCTACGCCGCCGTCCGCGAGGAGTTCGAAGAGGACCTCGTCGGGGTTTCCGCGCCGGTGCGGGACTTCCGCGGCCGTGTGGTCGCGGCGCTCAACGTCTCCGCCCCCAAGGACCGGTTCGGCGCGCGGCTGGACGAGGCCGGCCGGATCACGGCACGGGCGGCCGGGGCGGTCTCGGAGCAACTGGGCTGGCGGATGCGCCCCGTCCCGCCCGCGTCCCGGCGCTTCACCTGAGGCGGTTGTCCTCACCGCAACTCAGGTTGCGAAACACCGGGATCTCTTGCCCCGCAACACGTCCGGCTCATACGTTGCCTCGCGCCAGGTCAGGGTGTGAGGAGAACAGAATGGACATCGACGCGATCGCCAAGACCGCGGCGGGGGAGGGCGACCTGTTCGTCGGCGGGCACTGGCGGTCCGCGGCCGGCGGCCGGACCTTCCCGGTCTTCGACCCGGCCACCACCGAGCCGGTCCGCGAGGTGTCGGCGGCCTCCGCCGAGGACGCCCGGGCCGCGCTGGGCGTGGCGCAGGACGGGTTCGAGCGGTGGCGGGAGGTGGCGCCGCGGCGGCGGTCCGAGGTGCTGCACGCCGCCTTCGCCGCGATGCACGAGCACGCCCCGGCGCTCGCCCGGTTGATCACCCTGGAGAACGGCAAGGCCTACCGGGACGCGCTCGCCGAGGTCTCCTACGCCGCGGAGTTCTTCCGCTGGTTCGCCGAGGAGGCGGTCCGGATCGGGTCCGGGTTCGCCGACGCGCCCGGCGGCGGATTCCGGCACGTGGTGCGCAAGCAGGCGGCCGGGGTCGCGGCGTTCGTGACCCCGTGGAACTTCCCGGCCGCGATGGCCACGCGCAAGATCGCGCCCGCGCTGGCCGCCGGCTGCTCGGTCGTGCTCAAACCCGCGCCGGAAACCCCGCTCACCGCGCTGGCGATCGCCGGGTTGCTCGCCGAAGCCGGACTGCCCGCCGGGGTGTGCAACGTCCTGCCCACCGACCGGGCCGCCGACGTCGCCGGCGTGTGGCTGCGCGACGAGCGGGTGCGGAAGTTCTCGTTCACCGGATCCACCGCCACCGGCCGGGTCCTGCTGCGGCAGGCCGCCGACAACATCGTCAACGTCACCATGGAGCTCGGCGGGAACGCCCCGTTCATCGTGTGCGCCGACGCCGACGTGGACGCCGCCGTGCGCGGCGCGATGGACGCCAAGATGCGCGGCGGTGGCGAGGTGTGCATCGCCGCCAACCGGTTCTACGTGCACGCCGATGTCGCCGAGGAGTTCACCGCCAAGCTCGGCGAGGCGATGGCGGCGGTCCCGATCGGACCCGGGCTCGGCGACGGGGTCGGCCTCGGGCCGATGATCAACCAGGACGCGGTGGACAAGATCGCCGGTCTGGTCGCCGACGCCGTCGCCCGTGGCGCCACGATCGCGGCGCAGGGCCCGCGGCCGGACGGGCCCGGGTGGTACCACCCCGCGACCGTGCTGGCCGGCGTGCCGGACGACGCGGAGATCATGCGCACCGAGGTGTTCGGCCCGGTCGCGCCGATCACCACCTTCACCGGCGAGGCCGGCCTGCTCGCCCGCGCCAACGACACCGTGCACGGTCTCGCCGCCTACGTCTACTCGGCCGACCTGGGCCGTGCCCTGCGGATCGCCGACCGCCTGGAGACCGGGATGGTCGGCGTCAACCGGGGCCTGATCTCCGACCCGGCCGCGCCGTTCGGTGGCGTGAAGCAGTCCGGACTCGGCCGCGAGGGCGGCCGCGAAGGGATCGACGCCTTCCTGGAGACCAGGTACCTGGCCGTGGACTGGCCGGCCTAGCCCCGCATTTCCCCCATCCCCACGAGAACAGGACGGATCATGGCAGCGTTGCCCGATACCGACACCGGCGGCTCCGTCACCGACGAGCGCGGCCGGCGGCGACTGCGCACGAAACTGATGCTCGCCACGCAGGTGGGCCAGGGCATCGACGGCTACATCCTCGGCGGGATCGGGGCCGCGATGCCCGCGATCGTCGCCGACATGCACATGTCGGACTGGACCGCCGGCCTGATCGGCGCGTCGGCGCTGGTCGGCATCTTCGTCGGCGGGCCGCTGTTCGGCTGGTTCGCCGACCGCTTCGGCAGGCGGATCGTGTTCCTCACCGACATGATGATCTTCCTGATCGGCTCGATCGCGCAGTTCTTCGTGGACAACGCGTGGCAGCTGTTCGTCATCCGGCTGGTGATGGGCATCGCGATCGGCGGCGAGTACGCGATCGGCGCGCCCCTGCTGTCGGAGTACGCGCCACGGCACAACCGCGGGCGGCTGCTGGCCAGTCTCGAGGTCAGCTGGTACGTCGGGTTCATGCTGGCCTTCGCGGTCGGCTACGCCCTGTCCGATGTGGACGACGGCTGGCGCTGGACGCTGGGCAGCAGCACGCTGATCGCGCTGGTGTGCGTGGCGCTGCGCGGCGGCATCCCGGAATCCGCGCGGTGGCTGCTGAGCAAGGGCAGGCGCGCCGAGGCCGAGGAGCTGATCCGCCGCTACGGCATGGACGTCGACGTGGACACCGAACTGGCCGACGGCGAGCGGCGCAACAGCCTGCGCCTGCTGTTCACCCGCCGCCACCTGCGCAGCACCGTGTTCGCGAGCACGTTCTGGGCGGCGCTGGTGCTGCCGTACTTCGCCATCGGCACGTTCTCCCCGCAGGTGCTGGAGGCACTCGGCCTCGGCGACGCGCTCGCCGGTTCGCTGGCCAGCAACGCGCTCGCGGTCCTGGGCGTGACCGCGGGGTGCCTGCTGGTCGAGCGCATCGGCCGCCGCAAGCTGCTGATCCCGCCGTTCTGGATCACGGCGGCGGCGCTGGCGCTGATCGGGTTCTGGCCCACCGCGCCGATCGCCGTGGTCGTCGTGTGCTTCCTCGTGTTCGCGTTCCTGAACGCGGCGTCCAGCGCGCTGACGGCGGTGTACCCGCTGGAGGTGTTCCCGACCGCGATCCGCACGACCGGGGTCGGGTTCGCGACCGCGATGAGCCGGGTGGGAGCCGCGATCGGCACCTTCCTGCTCCCGGTGACGCTCACCCACCTCGGCGTTGGCCCCACGATGCTGATCGGCGCGGGAGTGCTCGCCGCGGGCGGCCTGCTGTCGCACTTCCTCGCCCCGGAGACCGCCGGGCTCGAACTGAGCCACGCCGCACGCGCGGCGACCGAGGCGAGCAACCGGTAAGCGCGCTCACGCCTCTCGGGTTGCAGTGCCCGGCGCGGGGCGCCGCCGATCACCTCGGCGGCGCCCCTGCCGCGCGAGAACATGCCGCTCGCCAGGGGCGGTCTGCGGCGGACCACGGCGCAGGGGCGGCGCCGGCGCGGTCAGAGCCGCAGCGCCATGCCGACCGATGCCGGCGCCGTCTCCTCGAAGCCGTACTTGGCGTAGAGGTGCCGAGCGTCGCCGTCGGCGATGAGCGAGACGTAGGCCGAGCGCGGCGCCCGCTCGCGCAGGTGGTCCACCAGCGCCGCCATGATCTTCTTGCCGACGCCCCGCCCCTGGTGCTCGGGCAGTACGCACATGTCGACGATCTGGAATGCGGTGCCACCGTCGCCGATGACGCGGCCCATCCCGATCGGACGGTCACCGTGGTAGGCGACGACCGCGAACCACGATCCGGCCAGGCCCGCCGTCGCCGCCACCGTCGACTTCGGACTCAGCCCGGCGCCGACGCGCAGGCGCTGGTACAGCTCGACCGCGGGCGTCTCGGCCCGCACCGCGTAGTCCATCAGGACCCCGCCTCGTCGGTGCGGGCCCCGGCGAGGACGGCGTCCAGCAGGCCCGGGTAGCGCGCGTCCAGGTCGTCGCGGCGCAGGGTCAGCAAGTTCTCCCGCCCGGACGGCTCCTGGATGATCACGCCGCTGTCCCGCAGCACCCGCCAGTGGTGGGTCATCGTCGACTTGGCCGGGACGCCGATTTCGGTCAGGACGCTGGTGCAGTTGTGCTCGCCGCCGCCGGCCAGCACGCGCACGGCGGCCAGCCGCACCGGGTGGCCCAGCGCGGACAGCACCTCGTCGACGCGGATCTGGTCGCGCTCCGGATGACGGTACTTCACCGTACTACCGTACCGCAAAAGTCGAACAATCCTCTTGCTTGCCGGCCCTACTGTACGTAATTATGCGTACGATCGTACTTTCGAACCTGGAAGGTGTGCTTCCGCATGTCCGCTCTTCCGAGACCGGCCGCCGGGCCGCGGCTGGGCTGGGTGCTGGCCCTGCTCGCGCTCGCGCAGCTGATCTACTCGCTGGACCTCAACATCGTGTTCGTGGCCCTGCCCGAAATCGGCGCCGACCTGGGCTTTCCCGGTCAGACCCAGCAGCTGGTGGTGAGCGCCTACGTCGTGTTCGCCGGCGGGTTCCTGCTGTTCGGCGGCCGGGCCGCCGACCTGCTCGGGCGCCGCCGCGTCTTCGTGCTGGCACTGGCCCTCTACGCGGTCTCGTCGCTGGCCGGCGGGCTGGCGCCGACCCCAGCCACGATCATCGTCGCCCGCGCGGTGCAGGGGATCGGCGGCGCGCTGCTGCTGCCGTCCACCCTGTCGCTGATCAACACGTTGTTCCCCGAGGGGTCGCAACGCAACCGCGCACTGGCCGTGTGGGGTGGCGCGGGTGCCAGCGGGCTGACCATCGGCGCGCTGCTCGGCGGTGTGCTGACCGAGAACTTCGGCTGGCCCGCCGTCTTCTACGTCAACGTGCCGCTGGCCGGTCTCGTGGCGCTGGCCGCGCTCGCGGTGATCCCGCGCGACCCGGCCGGCGGGCCGCGCCGGCGCTTCGACCTGCCCGGTTCGCTGACCGTCACCGGGGGCGCGACGCTGCTCGTGTTCGCGCTGGTGCAGGGCCCCGAGCAGGGCTGGGGCAGCGGGCTGGTGCTCGGCGCGTTCGCGCTGTCCGCGGTGCTGCTGGTGGCGTTCGCGGTGATCGAACGGCGCAGCGCGGACCCGCTGATGCCGTTCCGGTTGTTCGGCAACCGCAGCCTGACCATCGGCATGAGCGTCACGTTCATCTACATGGCCACGTTCGGGGTGCTGCCGTACTTCCTGACCGTCCTGATGCAGAGCGTGCACGGCTACAGCGCGCTGCAGACCGGGCTCGCGTTCCTGGTCCCGTCGCTGGCGATCGCGACCGGCACCCAGCTCGGCGAGCGGCTGACCACGCGGATCGGCCTGCGCACCACGCTCGTGGGCGGCTTCGCGGTCGGCGTGGTGGGCACGGCGGTGATGGCGATCGGGTTCGACGCCGGCGCCGGGTACGGGCTGCTGGTGCCCGGGCTGGTGGTGTCCGGCGTCGGCCAGGGCGTCGTGTGGACGGCGATGTGGATCGCTGCCGCCACCGGCACCGCGGCGGCCGAACAGGGCGTGGCGAACGGCATCGCGTCGACGGCGTTGAACATCGGCAACGCGATCGGCCTCGCCGTGTTCACCGCGCTCGCGGACATCGGCACCGACGGCAAGACCGGCGAGGCCCTGCGTGCCGCCACCGCGGACGGCGAGTTCCTGGTCGTGCTGCTGACCGCCGCCGGGATGGTGCTCGGGCTGCTGGTCAGCCTCGCGCTGGCGCGCAAACCCGCCGCGCCCCTGGCCGAACCGGTCGCCGCGCCGTGAGCGACCCGGGCAGGGCGGGGCCGCCGCCCCGCCCGGGTTCCCGGCGACTCAGGCGGTCGTGCGGGCGTAGTGCTCGGCGATCTCGTCGCTGGTGGTGAGCCAGACGTCGTCGTGGCTCGCGATGTAGGCCAGCGCCTCGTCGAGGTAGCGGGCGCGGAACGGCTGGCCGATGATGAACGGGTGCAGCGGGAGCGCCATGACGCGGCCGCCGCTCGCGGAGTCGGCGTAGAGCTGGTCGAACTGGTCCTTGACGATCTGCAGCACCTCGGGGCCGGTGAACCCCCGGGTGATGAACATCAGCAGGTCGTTGACCTCGACCGTGTAGGGCACGCTCAGCATGCCGGGCACGTTCAGCCGGTACGGCTGGTCGTCGTTGGTCCAGTCGAGCACGTAGCTCAGGCCGAGTTCGGCGAGCAGCCGTGGCGTGTCGAAGGTTTCGGTGAGGCCGGGGCCCATCCAGCCCTTCGGCCGCAGGCCGGTCGCCTTCTCGATGGTGGTGACCGCGTCGGTGAGGATCTCGCGTTCCTCGTCCGCACCGAGGTTCGCGTGCAGCCGCGAGTTGGTCTGGCCGTGCACGAGCCAGGCCCAGTCGCGGGCCCGGCCTGCCTCGATCACCTGGGGGTAGTGCTGCGCGACCTCGGAGTTGAGCAGCGCCGACGCGCGGATCCCGTGCCGGTCCAGGATGTCGATGACCCGCCAGATGCCGACGCGCAGGCCGTAGTCGCGCCACCCGTAGTTGAGCGCGTCGGGCACCAGCGTGTTCGTGGACGCCCAGATGCTGGTGGACGGCTTGTCGACGTGGAAGTGCTCGATGTTGAGACCGACGTAGAACGCGAGGCGGGCCCCGTCCGGCCAGGCGATCGGCTCCCGCTCGGTGATCGGCTGGTAGTCGAAGAGTTCCAGGCTCATGCGGCCAGGGTGCAACGTTGCCACTAGTGGAAGGGTCAAGCCGCGGGATGTGATCGTGCTCGCTTCCGGCATCGGGCGCTGCCGGCCGGGATCAGCCGGGCAGGCGGCCGCCGCATTCGCGGACCAGCGTTGCCATGATCTCGCGGTCCGCGGGGGACACGTGGTCGGCGTAGTAGGCGTACAGGGTTTCCCGCGCCAGCCGGGACGCCAGCAGGCCGTCGCGGTCGGAGATGGCCGCGAACACCGCCCGGTGGTGGCGGATGGACTGCAGCATGAGCGCCGTCTGGTCGTCGGCGTCGAGGATCGTCTGCTGGATCAGCTTGAGGATCGCCTCGCGGGTGACGTCGCCGTAGACCTGCACCAGCCGGTTGCCGCCGGCCTCGGCGATGAGCTCGTGGAACTCCAGGTCGGCCTGGCTGAACTCGGCGTAGCCGCGGCTCATGCACGCCCGCATCCGCGCCATGTTCCGCTCCAGCGCGAGCAGTTGCTCGTCGGTGCGGCGGGCGGCCGCGAGCAGGTTCGCGGAGGCGTCGGCGATCATCCGGAACTGGACGAGCTCGGCGAGCCCCAGCGCGCCGCCCGAGGTGAGCATCGCGATCGAACGGCGCACCGGTTCGACCGACAACGGCAGGATCAACGGCCCGCGCGGATCCCGCGGCTGGGACTTGACCAGGTCCATGTTCTCCAGCACCCGCAGCGCCTCCCGCACCGAGGCGCGGCCGATCCCGAACTGCTCGACCAGTTCCCGCTCGCTCGGCAGGCGATCACCCGGCTTGAGCTCCCCGGAGGCGATCGCGTTCTGCACGTAGTCGACGACGCGCTGGAAGAGCCGCCCGTTGGTCGCGCTGGTCTGGCTGCCCACCCTCACCCCTCCCGGCCGGTGCGCTGCGGATTCCCCGAGGATACCGGCCGGGAGGTGGGAGCGTGCCCGGTCAGCGGGGCAGCACGCCGGCCGTCACCGGGGAGCGAGCCGGGCCAGGCCGGTCATCAGGGAGCGCTCCGGGTCGCCGATCTTCGCCGGGTCCACGTCGGTGACCCGGTCGGCGATGCGGCGCCCGATCTCGGCGGTGTCCCCGCCCATGCCGGGCCCGGCCAGCGCGGGCAGTTCGGCCAGCACGGACGCCGCGGCGGCCTCCAGCGCCAGCGCGCCGTCCCGCTCGCCGAGACCGGCCAGGCACAGCGCCGCCGACAACGCCGCCGCGGCCGGGTTCGCCCAGCCCTTGCCCGCGATGTCCGGCGCCGAGCCGTGCACCGGCTCGTACATGCTCGGCGCGTTGCCACGCGGGTTGTGGTTGGCGCTCGCGGCGAGCCCGAGCCCGCCCTGGACGGTGGCGCCGAGGTCGCTGAGGATGTCGCCGAACAGGTTGTCGGTGACCACCACGTCGAACCGGCCCGGATCCATCGGCAGGTGCAGGCACATCGCGTCGGCGTGGACGTAGTCGTGCTCGACGTCCGGGTACCGGGTGGCGACCTCGTCCACGACGTCCTGCCACAGCTGCCCGGCGTGCACCAGGATGTTCTTCTTGTGGCACAACGTCAGCCGCTTGCGCCGGGCGGAGGCGAGCCGGAACGCGAACTCCACCGTCTCGGTCGTGGCCGGGACCGTGGTGATCGAGTTCTGGATCGCCACCGCGTTCGGCGTGCCCGCGTGCGAGATCGAGCCGCCGCCGGTGTAGAGGCCCTCGGTGTTCTCCCGGATGATCACCAGGTCGCAGTTGTCCGGCGAGACACCGGCGATCGGGCTCTCGACACCCGGGTAGAGGCGCACCGGCCGGATGTTGACCGACTGGGCGAACGCGACCCGCAACCCGACGATCAGTCCGCGTTCGAGGACGCCCGGTGTGACGCGGGGGTCGCCGACCGCGCCGAGCAGGACGGCGTCGTGCCCGCGGAGCGCCTCGATCGACTCCTCGCCGAGCGCGACGCCGGAGCGCAGGTAGGCCTCGGCGCCGAGGTCGAACTCGGTGGTCTCGACCGCGAAGCCGTACCGGTCGGCGGCGGCCCGGACACCGGCGAGCGCGGCCGCGGTGACGTCGGGCCCGATGCCGTCGCCGCCGATGACGGCCAGGTGGTGGGTGCGCATGTGCTGCGGTTTCTCCTTGAGGTGGGGGATCAGTCGTGCAGGGCGAAGTCGCGCCAGGTCTTGCCGCCGGCCGGCTCGACGTCCACCCACAGCGCCGTGACGCAGTGCGGGCAGACGTAGGCGACGGCCGCGAGGTCACCGTGGACCTCGACGCGGGCGCCGAGGTCGTCGGCGCCGAGCACGACCCGGCCCGCGATCGCCTCCCACCCGCCGGTCAGGTCGCCGAGCACCTGCCCGCAGTGGCGGCACGACCCGGTCAGCCCGTCGGCGGTCCGGTGCGTCACGAGCGCCGCGCCCCAGATGCCGGTGGGCTCGCCCGGCGCGGCCACCGGTTCGGTGCGCGGTGCGGCCATCCGGCTGCGACGGGACTCCCGGATTTCGGCCCGCCGCGCGTCGGTGGCCGCCTGGTCGACCTCGCCGTCTCGCAGTTCCACCCCGTAGAGGCGGGCGGCGGATTCGACGGTCACCGCGCCGGATTCCACGTCGGCGGCGACCTTCGCCGGGTCACGCAGCAGCGGATCGCCGTAGCCGCCGCCGTTCTGCACAGTGCACTCGAAGACGTCGCCGTACGCGATCCGGGCGGCCGGCGCGACACCGGGCAGCACCTGGTGGTCGCCGTCGAGGTCGGTCAGCGCGACGACGGGGGCGCCGCTGCCGAGGCGGTCCAGCGCGCCCGCGCCGGTCACCCGCTCGAAGCGCGCGCAGGACCCGGGCAGACCGCCGAACAGGCCGGTCCGGTTCGGCAGCGCGACACCGTGTGTGCCGAGCACCCCGGTGACCTCCTGCGTGTCGATCGGGGTCAGCGCGAACTGGATCCCGTTGCCACCACGGAAAGTCCCGGCGCCACCGGAGTCGGGCACCATGCGGCGCCACAGGTACAGCAGCGGGTGGCGCATCTCCTGCTGCTCCACGTCGGTCGCGCCGCCGGAGAGGATGACCATCGCGCCACCGGCGTCGACCCCGTCGCGGAAGGAGAACGCCGGGCCGCCCCACAGCAGCGAGTCCATGTACATCGAGGCGAACGGCTCGCCGTGCTGGTCGACGCCGCCGAACTGGTTGAGCTGCCAGGACCCGTCGGACGGGCCGAACGCGTAACCCTCGTACTTCTCCGAGAACGACAGCATCTTCGCGATCGCGCCACCGGCGGAGCAGGTCGCGGTCCAGTTCGCGCCCGCCGCGCCGCCGGAGACCGGCATCGGTTCGACCGCCGTGACGCACAACCCGTCCGGCGCGGTCACCTCGACCGGCCGCATCAGGCCGTGGTTCCACGGGATGTCGGACCCGAAGGTGATCAGCATCAGCGTCGCGACCGCGCCGAGCAGGCCGCCGCGCGTGGTCATGCCGTAGGCCGGCGACTGCGGGCTCGCGGCGGAGAAGTCGAACACCAGCCGGTCACCGGTCTTCTCCAGGCGGCACGGCACCTGCAGCAGCTCGATGCCCTCGCCACCGTCCGGACGGTCCAAATAGGACGTGTGCTCGTACACGCCGTCCGGCAGCTCCCGGAGCAGGGCCCGCAGGTCGGCCTCGGAGTTGTCGAGGGTCTTCTCCATCGTGGCGCGGACGGCGTCGGCGCCGTAGCGGTCGCACAGCTCGTGGAAGCGCTGCTCGGCCACGCGCAACCCGGCCAGGAACGCGCGGAAGTCGTTGGCGACGGTGTCGTGCATGCGGGAGTTGAGGACGATGGTGTCCCACAGCTCCTGGTTCAGCACGTCCTTGCGCACGATCCGGCCCGGCGGGATGCGAATGCCTTCCTGGAACACGTCGGTGGCGGTGGTGCACCAGCTGCCCGGGTCCATCCCGCCGAGGTCGACCTGGTGGGCCATGCAGCCCAGCCACGCCACGATCTCGCCGTCGCGGAACACCGGCTTGCAGAACTGCACGTCGTTCTGGTGCATCGCGGCCAGGTACGGGTCGTTGATGATGAAGACGTCCCCGGGCTCGATGTCGTCGTAGCGGTCCAGGAACACCTCGATCGCCATCGCCCCGGTGTAGATGGGGGTGAGCAGGTAGGTGCCGATGATCGCCATCTCACCGGCGGCGGTGTAGATGCCGAAGTTGTAGTCGGTGGCGTGCACGACGGGGGAGCCGGACACGTGCTCGACGGTGGTCCCGCCCTCCGAGTTGATGGACCAGAGCTTGTGCCGGATGACCTCGTAGGTGACCGGGTCGACGGTGGTGGTCATGCGTTGTTCTCCTTCCCGGTCAGCGGTTCTGGATGATGATGTCGCCGAAGCGGTCGACCTCGGCGTCCTGCCCTGGCCCGATCACGACGGTGGTGTCGCGGAGTTCGACGATGGCGAGGCCCTCGATGCGCAGCCCGTCGTGCAGGTGCTCGGCGCGGTAGACCGCGGCGTCGCGCCACTGGCCGCCGGAGAACACGCGGCGCGTGCCCGGTTCGGCGCCGCCCGCCTTGCCGAGTGCGCCGGTGTCGAACTCGGCGCGCGGCACGGGACTGGTGGCGACCACCCGGAACGTGGTGATCTCCACCCCGCCTTCCAGGAACGCGGCGCCCTTGCCGAAGCGGCCCTCGTAGATCTCGACGAACCGCTCCACCATGGCGTTCACATCGGCCGGGGTGATCCGGTCCGCCTCGACCGGCACGGTGAGCACGTGGATCTGGGCGCGGAACCGGATCTCCACGAACTTCGCGAACGTGATCGAGTCCTCGGCCGCGCCCGCGGCGATCAGGTCGCGCCGGGCGCGGGCGGCCAGCTCGTCGAACGTGGCGTTGAGCTCGTCCGGCGCCAGCGCGGTGGCGTGGTCGGTGGTGCCCGGCGGTGTCTGCAGCGGCTTGGACAACTCCTCGACCATGGTCAGGTCGGAGCAGCCGATGCCGAAGGCGGAGTGCACGGACGCGGTGAGGGGCACGACGATCTGCGGGCAGCCGAGCTCGGCGCCGTAGGAGAAGGCGTGCAGGGGACCGGCGCCGCCGTAGGCGAACACGGCGAAGTCGGCCGGGTCGTAGCCCTGCTCGACGGTGACCTGTCGGACCAGGTCCGCCATCCGGGCGTCCACAATGGTCTTGATGCCTTCCGCGGCCTGCTCGATCGTCAGACCCGCGGGCTTGGCCACGTGCTCGTCGATCGCGGCGCGGGCCTTGTCCACGTCCAGGGTGAGCCTGCCGCCGAGGAAGTTGTCCGGGTTCAGGTAGCCCAGCACCAGGTCGGCGTCGGCCACCGTGGGACGGGTGCCGCCCCGGCCGTAGCACGCCGGGCCTGGGCGCGCGCCTGCCGACTCCGGGCCGACCTGCAGGACGCCGTTGCGGACCGAGGCGATCGAGCCCGCCCCCGCGCCGATCGCGCGCACCGCGACCGACGGCAGGGCGAGTTCGTCGCGGCCGATGAGCGTCGTGTTCGACATGACCGGCCGCCCGTCGAGGACCAGCCCGACGTCGAAGCTCGTGCCGCCCATGTCGGTGGTGACGATGTTGCGGTACCCGTTGCGCGCGCCCGCGAACTGCGAGGCGACCACCCCGCCGACCGGGCCGGACATGACGGTGGCCGCGGCCCGCTTCTCGACTTCGGCGAAGGTCGCCAGCCCGCCGTTGGACTGCATGAGCAGCGGACCCGTCTTCAGGCCCGCCTTGGCCAGGGTGTTCTCGAACGAGTCCAGCGAGGTCTTCAGCACCGGGCGCAGGCTCGCGTTGACGGCGGTGGTCAGCGTGCGCTCGTACTCGCCGATGCGGGGCAGGAACTCCGAGGACAGGGTGACCGACGCGCCCGGCGCCTCCTCGGCGATGATCTCCGCGACGCGCTTCTCGTGCACGTCGTTGGCGAACGACCACAGCAGGGACACCGCGAACACCTCGGCGCCCGCCTCCTGGAGGCGGCGCACCGCGCGGCGCACGTCGTCTTCGTCCAGCGGGCAGACGACGCGGCCGGCGTAGTCGATGCGCTCGGTGACCTCGGCGATGAGGCGGCGCGGCACCGCGGCAGGCTGCTTGACCAGCGTGCGGAAGCGCTTGATGTCGTCTTCGTCCAGGCCGGTGGCCTTGAAGCCGCGCATGATCGTGAGCGTGTCGCCGAACCCGCGGGTCTGGATGAGCCCGACCTTGCGGCTGCGACCCTCCAGCATCGCGTTGGTGGCGACGGTGGTGCCGTGGGCGAACACCTCGACGTCGGCCAGCAGCTGTTCCAGCGGGACACCGCGTTCGTCGGCCGCGAGCACGAGGGTGTCGAGCACGCCCTGCGCCGGGTTGTCGGGCACCGTCGAGGACTTGTAGCGGCCGACGGCGCCGTCCGAGTCGATCACGACGGTGTCGGTGAAGGTGCCTCCGATGTCGGAGGCCACGTAGTAGCTGGGCATCCCGGCGTTTCACTCCTTTGTGCGCTGACGGGGACCGTCGGGGTCAGGACGCGTCCTCGGCCGCCGATGTCTTCTTCTGCTCGAGTTCGGTGATCGTGGCTTCGATGTGGGCACGCGCGAGCCGCTCGGCCGCCTGGCCGTCGCCTGCCTCGATGGCGTCGGCGATGGCGGTGTGCTCGGCGATCGCGCGGATCGCGCTCTCCGGCCGCACCAGCGCGACCGGCGCGAACACCTGCGCGGTCATCCGCAGGATCGGCAGCTGGCCGATCACGAAGTCGTTGCCGGACAGGTGGATGACGTGCTCGTGGAAGTCCACATTGGAGTCGGTGTAGTCGCGCGGCGCCCACGGGTCCACCGCCGCGCGCTGCACCTCGATGGCCCGGCGGAGCTGGCGGATCAGGCCACCGCCCCGGTTGTTCTCCGCGGCCAGCCGGGCGGCGAGACCGTCCACCACCGCGCGCAGCTGGTAGGCGTCCAGCAGCGTGTCCAGGTCACCGGTGATGACCTGGGCGCCTTGCCCGGCGGTGACCTTGACCAGGCCCTCCTGCTCCAGGACGCGCAGCGCCTCGCGCAGCGGGGTGCGGCTGACACCCAGTTCGGCGGACAGGTGTTCCTGCCGCAGCCACGACCCGGTCGGGTAGCGGTGGGTGTAGATCCGCTCCCGGATGATCGCGGCCGTTTCGTCCACGAGCGGGATGCGCGATGGCGCTCCCGCCCGGTCCTCTCGTCTGGCCAACGCTCGCCGACCTTCCTTGCTCGACGGCTGGATACAGCGCCGTCAGACTGGCCGATGGGCACCGGCTCGTCAAGCCCGGGGCATCGACATTCACCCGGTTCGTGCGAGTAGGCGCAGCTCAGAGCGTCTTTTTTCGCGACAACTTGACTCGCCGACCGGCGCTGGTTCATGCTCGTGGCATCACGAGCTGGTCCGACCAGCAGTCGATCGCCGGTGTTGCCGACCTGGCTGGCAAGACCTGGGACGACGACGTCCAGAGGAGAATTTCCGATGAGTTCGCATGCGGGCTTCGCGCTGCCCGAGTTCCCGTCCGGACTGCCGGTCGGCCCCGGGTGGGTCACCGGCGCCGGAACCGCGCCGGTGGTGTTCCCCTACGACGGATCGGTGGTCGCGCACGCGCCGGTCGGATCGGTCGGCGACGCCCACGCCGCCCTCGACGCGGGTGCGGCCGCGGTGAAACCGGCCGGCAAGCTCACCTCGGCGGTCCGCCGCGCGATCCTGCTCGACGTGGAGGCCGCGCTCCGGGCGCACGAGGCGGAGCTGGTCGACCTGCTCATCGCCGAGACCGGCAAGACCCGCGGCGACTGCGAGGTGGAGTTCGCCCGGACGGTCTTCACCTGGTCGGCCGCGGCCGAGGAGGTCGCCCGCATCCACGGCGAAACCGTGCCGCTGGACCTGCAGCCCTCCGGCGCGGGGATGATCGGGTTCTGGACCCGCCGTCCGATCGGCCTGGTCGTCGGCATCGCCGGGTTCAACGGCCCGCTCCTGCTCGCCAGCCACAAGATCGCGCCGTCCATCGCCGCGGGCTGCCCGGTGATCTGCAAGCCCGCCCCCGCCACGCCGCTGACCGCGCTGTGGCTGGCGGACCAGGTCCGGCAGGCCGCCGCCCGGCACGGGGCGCCGCCGGAGATCGTGCAGGTCATCACCGGCGACGCCGAGGTCGGGCACACGCTGGTGACCGACCCGCGCGTGGCGGCGGTGTCGTTCACCGGTTCCGCCGCCGTCGGGCACCGGATCGCACGCGACGCCGCGCCGCGGAAGGTCCTGCTGGAACTGGGCTCCAACGCGGCGCTGGTGGTCGACACCGACGCCGACCTCGACAAGGCCGCCGACGCCGTGCTGCGCGGCGGCTACTACTTCAACGGCCAGGCCTGCATCGCCGTGCAACGCGTGATCGTGTGCGAGCCGGTGCGCGAGGAGTTCGTCGGCAAGCTCACCGCCCGCATGGGCGAGCTGACGGTCGGCGATCCGCGCGACCCGCGGACCCGGGTGGCGCCGCTGATCAACGAGGCGGCGACGCGGCGCACCCTTGACTGGATCGAGCAGGCCGAGCAGGCCGGGGCGAAGGTCCTGCACGGCGGCCGGGTGATCGACCGCACCGTCGAGCCGACCCTCCTGCTCGACGTGCCGGAAACCGCCGACGCGTGGTGCGAGGAGATCTTCGCCCCCGTCGTGGCGATCCGGTCCGTGCCCGACCTCCCGGCGGCGCTGGACCTGGTCAACCGGTCCCGCTACGGCCTGCACGCCAGCGTGTTCACCCGCTCGCTCGCCACCGCGTTCGCCGCCATCGAGGAACTCGAGGTCGGCGGAGTGGTGATCAACGAGGTGCCCGGTTTCCGGTCCGACATCATGCCCTACGGCGGCGTGAAGGACTCCGGCATCGGCCGGGAGGGACCGCGCTTCGCGATCGAAGAACTGACCGTCACCCGCATGGCCGTGATCCGGCCGGAATGAGCGAGACCATGACCGACTACACCACGCTGTTCCGGCTCGACGGCAAGCGCGCGCTGCTGATCGGGGCCGGCGGGATCGGCCGCGAGGCCGCGCTCGCGCTCGCCGCCCACGGCGCCGAGTTGATCTGCGCCGACAAGGACCCGCTCACCGCGAAGGCGACCGCGGCCGACACCGGCGGCGAAGCGCTCGAACTCGACATCACCGACGCGGCGGCCGTGCACCGGGCCGCCGCCGAACTCGGGGACCTCGGCGTCGTGGTCCTCACCGCGGCGACCAACGTGCGCAAGCGCATTCTCGACTACGCGCCCGAGGAGTTCGACCGCGTCGTCGCGCTCAACCTCAAAGCGACCTTCACCGTGCTGCAGGCGTTCGGCCGCGGGATGGTGGAGCGCGGCCGCGGCAGCATCGTGGTCTTCTCCTCGGTGCGCGGGTTCGTCGTCGAACCCGGCCAGTCGGTGTACGCGGCCACCAAGGCCGGCGCGATCCAGCTCGTCAAGACCGCGGCCGCCGAATTCGGCGAAGCCGGCGTCCGCGTCAACGCGATCGCCCCCGGCGTGGTGGAAACCCCGCTGACCGACCAGATCAAGAACGACCCCGGCTGGTACCGGGCCTACGCCACCAAAAGTGCGCTCGGCCGCTGGTCCCAGCCCGGCGAACTGGCCGGAGCCGTCGTGTTCCTGGCCTCCGACGCGGCCGCCTACGTCACCGGATCGACCGTCATGGTCGACGGTGGCTGGACGGCCGTGGACGGACGTTTCACCCCACCGGCCTGACCCCCAACCCCCCGGGAGAACCCATGTCCGGCAACACCGGCGTTGCCGACCACGACGAGCTCGCGCGGACCACCCTGCGCAAGGTCACGTGGCGGCTCGGCGTTCTGCTGTTCTTCGTCTACGTCCTCAACTACCTCGACCGCACCAACATCTCCATCGCGAAGCTGAAGATGCAGCCGGACATCGCCTTGAGCGAAACGGCTTTCGGCCTCGGCGCGGGCTTGTTCTTCGTCGGCTACGTGCTCTTCGAAGTGCCCAGCAACATGATCCTCTACCGCGTCGGCGCCCGGTACTGGATCGCCCGCATCATGTTCACCTGGGGCCTGGTGTCGATGGCGATGTTCCTGGTCCGCGACGAGTGGAGCTTCTACGCGCTGCGGTTCCTCCTCGGCGTCGCCGAAGCCGGCCTGGTGCCCGGCGTGATCCTCTACCTCAGCCAGTGGGTCCCCGCGGTGCGGCGGGCGCGGCTGATCAGCGTCTTCTACATCGCCGTGCCGGTGTCGACGGTCATCGGCGCGCCGCTGTCGACCTGGCTCATGGGGTTCACGCCGTGGGGCCTGACCGGCTGGCAGTTCATGTTCCTGGCCGAGGGTTTCCCGTGCCTGGTCATGGCGTTCGTCGTGGTGCGGTACCTGACGGACAAGCCCGCGCAGGCGACGTGGCTCAGCGAGCGGCAGCGCGCGTGGCTGGTCGCGGAGCTGGAGCGGGAGGACAAGGCCAACTCCGCGGGTGGGCACCGCGCCGGCTCGCTGCGTGCGGCGGTGCGCGACCGGGGTGTGCTCGGCATGTCGTTCGCGTTCTTCGCGATGATCATCCCCCTGTACGCGATGGCGTTCTTCCTGCCGACCATCGTCCGGCAGATGGGGTCGTTCAGCACCGGGCAGATCGGGTGGCTCACCGCGATCCCGTACGTGTTCGCCGCGCTCGCGATGTGGTTGCTGGCGCGCAATTCCGACCGCACCGGGGAACGCACCCGCCACTACGTGGTGCCCGCGCTGGCCGGCGTCGCCGGGCTCGTGCTCGGCGCGCTGAGCCTCACCGGATCCCCGCTGCTGGCGCTGACCGGGTTCACGCTCGCCGCGATCGGCTGCATCTCCACGCTGCCAGTGTTCTGGGCGCACGCGCCGTACCTGCTCAGCGGCCCGGCGACGGCCACCGGCATCGCGTTCATCACCGCGGTCGGCAACCTCGCCGGGTTCGTCTCGCCGTACATGGTGGCGCTGATCAAGGGCGACGGCCCGGGACAGGGCAACAGCAGCGCCGCGGTGCTGGTGACGGCGGTCTTCCTGACCGGTGCCGCGGTCACGATGGCCGGCGTCGGCCGCCGGATCCGCAGGCGTTCCGGTGTGGCCGCGGGCGCCCCCGCCACGCAACCGTCCGCGAACACCTGACCAACCCCTACCACCGGTCGGCGCGGCCCGCGACTGCCACGAGCGGTCGCGGGCCGCGGCGACCGGCCTGACCCCTCGCCACCCCGACCGGTTGACGGAGAGCCCAGTGACCACCCAGACCACCACCGTGTCCCTCGACGACAAGTACACCGCCGAGCGCGGGCGGGTCCTGCTGTCCGGGATCCAGGCCCTGGTGCGCCTGACGCTCGAACAGCGCCGCCTGGACGCCGCCCGCGGGCTGTCCACCCGCGTGTTCGTCTCCGGCTACCAGGGTTCGCCGCTGGGCGGGGTGGACCTGGAGATGGGCCGGGCCGCGCGGTTCCTCGACCCGGCTGGCGTGGTGTTCCGGCCGGGCGTCAACGAAGAGCTCGCTGCGACCGCCGTCGCGGGCACGCAGCTGCTCGACCAGCTGCCCGGGCGGCGGCACGAGGGGGTCACCGGGTTCTGGTACGGCAAGAACCCCGGCCTGGACCGGGCCGCCGACGCGATCCGGCACGGCAACATCTCGGGCACCGCGCCGCTCGGCGGGGCGGTCGCCTGGATCGGCGACGACCCGGCGAGCAAGTCCTCGACGGTGCCGAGTTCGTGCGAGCCGATGATGCAGAGCCTGTCCATGCCGCTGCTCGCACCCGGCTCGGTGGCCGAGATCGTCGAGTTCGGGCTGCACGCGGTCGCGCTGTCCCGCGCGAGCGGGTTGTGGACCGGGCTGAAGATCGTGGCCGACATCGCCGACGCCTCGGCGACCGTGGACGTGGCCGACCTGCGGGCCGGCATCCCCGAGCCGGCACGCCGCGAGCGCGGCCCGTTGCCGACCCTCCTCGGCCCGGCGGCGCTGGACGCCGAATTCGACATGCTCACCCGACGCCTGGACCTCGCCCGCGCCTACGCCCGCGACGCCCGGCTCAACCGGGTGGTGTTCACCGCCGCTTCCGCCCGCTTGGGGATTCTCGCCTCCGGCACCGGGTTCGCCGTCCTGCAGTGCGCGCTCGACGACCTCGGGCTGGACGAAGCGGCGCTGGACGCGCTCGGGCTCCGGCTGATCCGGCTCGCCATGCCCTTCCCCCTCGACGACCAGGAACTGGTCCGGCTGACCGAAGGCCTGGACGAGGTGCTCGTCGTGGAGGACAAGGTGCCCTTCCTGGAAGGCCACCTGAAGGAGGCGCTGTACCGGCGGCCGGGCGCGCCGAATGTCGTGGGGCGGCGGGACGAGACCGGGCGGCCGTTGCTGACCGCGCGGGGACAGCTCGGCGCGGAAGAGGTCGCCCAGGCCGTGGCCGCCCGCATCACGGCGGTGATCGGCCCGGACCGGCTGCCGCGCGCCGCGGTCGCCCACCTGGCCGCGATCCGGCCCCGGCGGCCCGCGCGCATCGGCGTGCCCCTGGCCACCGGAAAGCGCACGCCGTACTTCTGCTCGGGCTGCCCGCACAACACCTCCACCCGCGCGGCCGACGACACGCTCGTCGGCGCGGGCATCGGGTGCCACGTCATGATCACCCTCGACGGGGCCGGCCGCGGCAGGCAGATCGGGCTGACCCAGATGGGCGGGGAGGGCGCCCAGTGGATCGGGCTGGCGCCGTTCACCGGCGACCGGCACTTCGTGCAGAACCTCGGCGACGGCACCTTCCACCACTCGGGCTCGCTGGCGATCCGCGCCGCGGTCGCCGGTGGTGTCACCATGACCTACAAGCTGCTCTACAACGACGCCGTCGCGATGACCGGCGGCCAGCAGGTCATCGGGCGGCTGTCCGTTCCCGAGCTCACCCGGCTGCTGGCCACCGAGGGCGTGCGGCGCATCGTGGTCACCACCGACGACCCCGGCAAGTACCGGGGCGTGGCGCTGGACCCGATCGCGTCCGTCCGCCACCGCGACGACTTCGCCGAAGCCGAAGCCGAACTGGCCGCCGTCGACGGCGTCACCGTGCTCATCCACGACGACCAGTGCGCGGCGGAGGAACGACGGCTGCGCAAGCGCGGCAAGCTGCCCACACCCGCGGAAAAGGTCGTGATCAACGAGCGGGTCTGCGAGGGCTGTGGTGACTGCGGCGACGTCTCCACCTGCCTGTCGGTGCAACCCGTGGACACCGAGTTCGGCCGCAAGACCCGCATCCACCAGGCCTCCTGCAACTCCGACTTCTCCTGCCTGAAGGGCGACTGCCCGTCCTTCCTGCTCGTCGAGCCGAGCGCGCAACGCCGCGCGCTGCCTGGGGAACCGCCCGTGGCGCTCGTCGAGCCGGAGCCGAAGGTCACCGGCACCGAGACGCTGCTGCGGATGCCCGGAATCGGCGGCACCGGCGTGGTGACCGTGTCGCAGATCCTGCAGATGGCCGCGCACCTGGACGGCAAGTTCGCCGCCGGGCTGGAGCAGACCGGTCTCGCGCAGAAGGGCGGGCCGGTCACCTCGGACGTCCGGATAGGCAAGCAACCGGTGCGCGGCTCACTGCGCGCGTCACGCTCCACAGTGGACGTCCTGATCGGCTTCGACCTGCTCGGTACGGCAGAGGAGTCCACGTTGGCCACGGCGCGCGGCGGCCGCACCATCGCGGTCCTGAACACCTCCGTGGTGCCGACCGCGGCGATGGTGACCAACCGCGTCGCCGTGCCGGGCAGCGTCGACGACCTGCTCGCGCGCGTCGCCGAGGCCACCACACCGCAGGCGAACCTGCACCTGGACGCGCAACGCCTGTCCGAATCGCTGTTCGCCGACCACATGCCCGCCAACATGCTGCTCGTCGGCGCCGCCTACCAGCACGGCTGCATCCCCGTCGCGGCGGCCGCGATCGAGCAGGCCATCCGGCTCAACGGCGCGGCCGTGGACAAGACCCTCGCCGCGTTCCGCTGGGGACGCGCGGCCGTCGTCGACCCGGAGGCGGTGTTCGCCGCGGCGGGCGCCAGTCCGGAGCCGGCGGATGCCGGGTTCGAAGCGGCGCTCGCCACCCGGATCGCCGATCTCACCGGCTACCAGAACGAGGCTTTCGCCCGTGCGTACGCCGAGGAGGTGCACCGCGTCGTGGACATCGCGCAGGCCCGCGCCGGCGACGCCGCCGCTGAGCGAGTCGGGCTCGCCTACGCCCGTGGCCTGCACAAGCTCCTGGCGTACAAGGACGAGTACGAGGTCGCCCGCCTCCACCTCGACCCGGCGGAGAAGGCGCGGCGGGAGGCCGAGTTCGGCCCGGACGCCAAGGTGTCGGTGATGCTGCACCCGCCGGTGCTGCGCGCGCTGGGGATGAAGCGGAAGATCCGCCTGCGCGGGCGCACCGCCGAGGTGGCCTTCCGCGGCCTCCGGGCGGCGCGGAAGCTGCGGCACACGCCGTTCGACGTGTTCGGCTACGCCGCGGTGCGCAGGACCGAGCGGCAGCTCGTCGGCGAGTACCAGGCCCTGGTGCGGGACGCGCTGACCCACCTGACCCCGGCGACGCTGGACGCGGTGTGCGAGATCGTCGCGCTGCCCGACCTGGTGCGCGGCTACGAGGACATCAAGCTCGCCAACGTGGCGAAGTTCCGGGCCCGCGCGCGTGACCTCCTGGCCCACCTGCCGGAGGGAGCGGTGTGCGACCAGTAGCCCCGTGCTCGGCGGTGCTGCGGCTGGACGTCATCGAGACGCCCTACGCGATCGCCCGGGTCACCACGATCCTGACCGCCCGGCGGTTCGACGTGCTCACCCTGGACGTCGGCGCCCCGGCGGGCGGCCGCCGCCGCATGACGGTCGAGCTGGCGGCCGGGGACGATGCGGAGGTGCGCCGGGCGGTGAAGTACCTGCACCGCTCGCCGGACGTGCTCAAGGTCGTCCACCTGCCCGACGAGGAGTCGCACGCCCGGCGCGCCGCGTTCGTGGTGATCGACGCGCCTGCCCACCGGCTGCCGGAGGTCGTCACCGTCGCGCAGGCGATGTCGGCCGAGATCGTCGAGGCAGGCCACGGCCGCTGCACGCTGTTCCTGGCCGCCGAGCCGGACCGGGTGGCCGAACTCGTGACCGCCCTCGGCGACTTCCCCGTCCGCGACGTCGTGCTCTCCGCGCCCGTGCGCACCCGGACGCTGCGGCGCCCCGGGGAGCACGGGCGCGCCGGTCAGCCGGGCACGATGCTGAACGCCCGGATCTTGCGGTAGATCGTCGCCCGGGACATGCCCAGGTCGGCGGCCGCGCGTTCCTTGTTCCCGTTGTTCGCCGCGAGGCTGCGCACGATCGCGTCGCGCTCCAAGACCTCCAGGCGGGTCAGCTGGCGCCGGGTGACGGTCCGGCACTCCGCGGGCAGGTCGTCCACCTCGATCACGCCGGCGCGGCGCCGCCGGGAGACCTGGGCCAGGACGTCGTCGAGTTGCCGGACGTTGCCGGTCCACGGCAGCCGCATCAGCTGCCGCAGGCACGCGT
This sequence comes from Amycolatopsis sp. ATCC 39116, assembly GCF_000231075.2. NCBI lineage: Bacteria > Bacillati > Actinomycetota > Actinomycetes > Pseudonocardiales > Pseudonocardiaceae > Amycolatopsis > Amycolatopsis sp. ATCC 39116. Next base: position 113,724 of record NZ_AFWY03000017.1, read on the forward strand.
CCGACACCTCCAGATCGCGGTTGCCCGCGTGGCGGGCCAGCAGGGCGGGCACGAGGTGGCGCACGTCCTCGATCCGGTGCCGCAGCGGCGGCACCTCGACGGTGTGCGCGAAGAACGGCATCAGCCAGTTGTGGATCTCCGTTCCGCGCGGGTCCTCACCCACCGTGACCGCCACCCAGGCCGGCGCCTCGTCCGGCGGAGCGGCCTGCCAGGTGGTGAACAACTCGGTGAGCCGCCGCATCCCCTCCTCGGTCAGCGTGTCGGCGTGGCGCAGGATCACCGCCGGTGAGTTGCCGCAGCCGGCCTCGTCGGCGAGGGCGTGCGCCCACGCCTCGTAGTTGCCCACCGGAGCGCAGTCCAGCACGACCTGGCGGCCCGGCGCGTGACGGCGGGCCACGGCCTGCGCGAGGGCCGTCTTGCCCGTCCCGCCCTCGCCGGTCAGCACCAGCCAGTTCCCGCCGGTGATGCTCGCCTCCGCCGCGGAACACGCCTGCCGCCACACCGGGCTGCACCCGGCCAGCCCGGGCAGCCGCACGTCGGCGGGACCGGAGGCGCGCCGCGGCACGGCCTGGTTCTTCACCCGGAACAACCCGCCGACCAGCGTCGAACCGTGGTGCACCGGGCGGTACTCCAGACGGGCGACCACACCGGAGGGCAGGTCGGCCAGGACCGTGGCCGGGGTGGGCGATCCGGCGACATCGGCCGTGTGGGTGATCAGCGCCGCCCGGTCCGCCGCGTCGTACAGGTCCTGGGCGTGGTTGTTCACCATCACCACGTCCTCGTTGACGGCCAGGATGGCGCCCGAGCCGCGCCGGCAGGAAGCCAGGTACTCGCGGAACAGCGCCAGCTCACGGGCCCCCGCACCGGCGAGCATCGCTTCCTCGATCCGCTTCGCGGTCGTGCGGGCGAGGGTCAGCAGCAGCGGGCCGGGCGTGCCGGTCCACGACGTGAGATCGAGTACTCCGACCAGGTGACCGCGGATCGGGTGGTGGATCGGCGCGCCGGCGCATTCGAAGGTCGCCAGGCGGCTGTTGAAGTGTTCGAAGCCGGACACGAGCACGGGTTGCTGGCATTCGAGTGTCGTGCCGATCCCGTTCGTCCCGATCGACTCCTCCGCGTAACTGAAACCGGGGGCGAGGCAGATCCGGTCCAAACCGGAGTGCAGCGCGCGGTCCGGGCTGGAGCGGCTCACCACGAGACCGTCGGCGTCGGTGAGCAGGATGGCGACCGGGTGATCGGACAGTTCGGACGTCAGGTTGTCCAGGATCGGTTTGGCGCTGCGCAGCAGGAGGCTGTCCTCGTCACGGTCGGCGACGAAGATCGGATCGGGCTCGTCGGCGTCGATCCGGTGCTCCAGCGCGCGCCGCCACGACGCCGAAATGATCTCCCGCACGCCCGCCAGTTCGGGCACCGGCCGGGACAGGAACTTCTCCCGGGCCGCGCTGACCTGCGATTCCGACTGGTGTCCTGGCCTCGTCACCACCGTCTCCTTTGACGTCGAATGCTGTGGTCACCGGGCTGACTCCACCCACGACAACCCATCGTGGCGGAGATCGTGCAGTGTCTCGGTCTCACATTGAGACAGAACTCACCTGCGAAGCGCAACACACTCTCCCCCGTCAGTGACGACTGCCGGGCGGCGAGACCCGGCCCGAGGAGGCTGAATTGAGCAGGCAGAGTCTCACCAAGGCGCACAACAAGATCACCGAGCTGTCCTGGGAGCCCACCTTCGCCACACCGGCGACCCGGTTCGGCACGGACTACACGTTCGAGAAGGCCCCCAAGAAGGACCCGCTCAAGCAGATCATGCGGTCCTACTTCCCGATGGAGGAGGAGAAGGACAACCGCGTCTTCGGCGCGATGGACGGCGCGATCCGCGGCAACATGTTCCGGCAGGTGCAGCAGCGCTGGCTGGAGTGGCAGAAGCTGTTCCTGTCCATCATCCCGTTCCCGGAGATCTCCGCGGCGCGGGCGATGCCGATGGCCATCGACGCGGTGCCGAACCCGGAGATCCACAACGGACTCGCGGTGCAGATGATCGACGAGGTTCGCCACTCCACGATCCAGATGAACCTCAAGAAGCTGTACATGAACAACTACATCGACCCGGCGGGGTTCGACATCACCGAAAAGGCGTTCGCGAACAACTACGCGGGCACCATCGGCCGCCAGTTCGGCGAGGGGTTCATCACCGGTGACGCGATCACCGCGGCCAACATCTACCTGACCGTGGTGGCCGAGACCGCGTTCACCAACACGCTGTTCGTCGCGATGCCCGACGAGGCCGCCGCCAACGGCGACTACCTGCTGCCGACCGTCTTCCACTCGGTGCAGTCCGACGAGTCCCGGCACATCAGCAACGGCTACTCCATCCTGCTGATGGCCCTGGCCGACGAGCGCAACCGGCCGCTGCTGGAGCGCGACCTGCGCTACGCCTGGTGGAACAACCACTGCGTGGTGGACGCCGCGATCGGCACGTTCATCGAGTACGGCACCAAGGACCGCCGCAAGGACCGCGAGTCCTACGCCGAGATGTGGCGCCGCTGGATCTACGACGACTACTACCGCAGCTACCTGCTCCCGCTGGAGAAGTACGGCCTGGTAATCCCGCACGACCTGGTCGAGGAGGCGTGGAACCGGATCACCAACAAGTTCTACGTGCACCGGGTCGCGCAGTTCTTCGCCACCGGCTGGCCGGTCAACTACTGGCGCATCGACGGCATGACCGACGCCGACTTCGAGTGGTTCGAGGACAAGTACCCGGGCTGGTACAACCAGTTCGGCAAGTGGTGGGAGGCCTACAACCGGCTGCGCTACCCGGGCCGCAACAAGCCGATCGCGTTCGAAGAGGTCGGCTACGAGTACCCGCACCGCTGCTGGACCTGCATGGTGCCCTGCCTCGTCCGCGAGGACCTGGTGGTCGACAAGGTCGACGACCAGTGGCGCACCTACTGCTCGGAAACCTGCGCCTGGACCGACAAGGTCGCCTTCCGCCCCGAGTACGAGGGCCGGGAGACCCCGAACATGGGCCGGCTCACCGGCAAGCGCGAGTGGGAGACGCTGCACCACGACCGGGATCTCGCCGACATCGTCAAGGACCTGGGCTACGTCCGCGACGACGGCAAGACGCTCATCCCGCAGCCGCACCTGGACCTGGACGACCCGAAGAAGCTGTGGACGCTCGACGACCTCCGCGGCATCCGGTTCGCCAGCCCGAACGTCACGCTCAACCAGATGACCGATCAGGAGCGCGAGGAGTGGGCCGCGGCCTACCGCGCCAACCCGAACGTCACGGTCGCCTGACGGCCTGAGGACCCGCGGACGGCGGTGTGCCCCCACCGCCGTCCGCTCCCCGGAGAATCGAGAGACCAATGGCCGACAAGCACCGCATCTCCTTCGAACCGGTCGACATCGAGATGGAGGTCGGCGAGGACGAGAAGATCCTCGACGCCGCGTTCCGCCAGGGCATCCACCTCATGCACGGGTGCCGCGAGGGCCAGTGCTCGGCGTGCAAGTCGTACGTGCTGGACGGCGAGATCCAGATGGAGCGCTACTCGACGTTCGCCTGCAACGACGCCGAGGTCGAAGAGGGCTATGTGCTGCTGTGCCGGGCGCACGCCTTCAGCGACTGCACCATCGAGCTGCTCAACTTCGACGAGGAGGAGCTGCTCAACTCCGCCCCGCTGCAGCGGATCCGGACCGAGGTCGTCGAGATCGTGGAGCACACGCACGACATCGTCGGGCTCAAGCTCAAGCCGGTCGACCCGCCGGCGTACGAGTTCAAACCCGGCCAGTACGCCGACCTGACCATCCCGGGCACCGACGAGCACCGGTCGTTCTCGATGGCGACGATCCCATCCACCGCCGACCACATCGAGTTCGTCATCAAGAAGTACCCGGGCGGCCGGTTCTCCGCGTTGCTCGACGACGGGATCGCGGCCGGCGACACGATCGAGCTGACCGGGCCGTACGGCAACTTCACGCTCAAGAACGGGCACGTGCTGCCCCTGGTGCTGATGGCGGGCGGCGCCGGTATGGCTCCGGTGCTCAGCCTGCTGCGCCACCTCAGCGAAACCGGGGACACCCGGCGGATCCGCTTCTACTACGGCGCCCGCACCGCCGCGGACCTGTTCTACCTGGACGAGATCCGCGCCCTGGGCGAACGGCTGCCCGACTTCGGGTTCGTCGTCGCGCTCTCGGAGTCCACCGAGGGCGCCGGTGAGCTCGGGGTCACGGCCGAACCGGGGATGGTCACCGACGTGGTGGCGGCCAGGGAGCCCGAGCTGCACCGCAGCGAGGTGTACCTGTGCGGCCCGCCGCCCATGGTGGACGCCGCGCTGGCGCTGGCGGCGAGCCAGGGCGTGCCGGACGACCAGGTGTTCTACGACAAATTCACCACGTCGGTTCGCGACGAGTAGACATCGCAAGGAGACATCACATGACGAGCAGTGCGAAGACGCGCAGCTTCCCGAAGGTGGAGTTCACCGACTCCGAGGCGGGTGCCCTGGAGTTCCCGAGCTCGAAGAGCCGCAGCTACAACTACTTCAAGCCGGCGAAGCTGCGCGCCACGGTGTACGAGGACGTCACCGTCGACGTGCAGCCGGACCCCGAGCGGCACCTGTCCCAGGGCTGGATCTACGGCTTCGGCGACGGGCCCGGCGGTTATCCGAAGGAGTGGACCGCCGCGAAGTCGTCGAACTGGCACGCCTTCCTCGACCCGAACGAGGAGTGGGAGCAGACGATCTACCGCAACAACTCCGCGGTGGTCCGTCAGGTCTCCCTGTGCCTGGAGAACGCCAAGCGCGCGGGCGCCTACGGCAACTGGAACACCGCCTGGCAGAAGTTCATCGCCCGCAACCTCGGAGCGTGGATGCACGCCGAGAACGGGATGGCGCTGCACGTGTTCACCTCGATCCAGCGCTCCGGCCCGACCAACATGATCAACACCGCGGTGGCCGTCAACGCGGCGCACAAGATGCGCTTCGCGCAGGACCTCGCGCTGTTCAACCTGGACCTGTCGGAGTCGCTGGACACCTTCGACGGGTCGGTGCACAAGGAGGTGTGGGCCTCGGCCGAGGAGTGGCAGCCCACCCGCAAGGCCGTCGAAGAGCTCACCGCGGTCGGCGACTGGGCGGAACTGCTGTTCGGCGCCAACGTCGTGTTCGAGCAGCTCGTCGGCCAGCTCTTCCGGTCGGAACTGGTCATGCAGATCTCCGCCACCAACGGCGACTACATCACCCCGACGATCGTGGGCACCGGCGAGCACGACTACAGCCGCGACCTCGGCTACACGCGGGCGCTGTTCCGCATGCTCACCCGCGACGAGCAGCACGGCGAGGCCAACAAGGAGCTGTTCGGCCGGTGGCTCGCGAAGTGGGTGCCGCCGTGCCTGGACGCCGCCTACGCGCTGCAGCCGATCTGGTCGCAGCCGGCCGAGAAGGCCCGCACCTTCGCCGACTCGCTCGGCGCGACCAAGGAGAAGTTCACCCAGCTGCTCGAGGAGATCGGGCTGGACATCCCGAAGGAGTTGGACAAGTGAGCAGCACCATGCAGTTCGGTTCGCAGGCCGGGTCTTCGAACATGTGCGGCGTCACGCTGATGAACACCCCCGTCGGGCGCGTGGTAGCCGACGTGATGGGAGCCAAGGACGGCGTCTCGCTCGTGGAGTACCCGTCGATGATCCGCGTGGACGGCACCCGGCTCCTGGAGTTCGACTACGACGAGCTGACCGAGGCCCTCGGCGAGCCGTTCGACGGGTCGATCTTCGAGGAGATCAGCTCCACCCACTACGGCCGCATGGTGCACCTGGACGACCGCACCCTGCTGTTCGCCAACCCCGAGGACGCCGCCGAGTACATCGGTTTCGACCTTTCCGCGCACGGCTGACGACACCACACCCCGCACTCGTGGTGGCGGGCCGTCCGGCCCGCCACCACGGTTCCACCGAGCACCAGCACCGTGAAGGGCGAGCGATGTACGAAAAGGACGGCGAGAAGTACTACGTGGTCGACGGCCACGTCCACATCTGGGACGGGCGGGCCTCGAACCACAAGAACGTGCACGGCAAGCAGTTCATCGACTGCTTCTACGACTACCACAAGAACCTGAGCCCGGAAGAGGTCGTCTGGGACTACGACACCTACACCTACTACGGCGCCGAACGCTTCATGAAGGACCTCTTCGGCGAGGGCTACGTCGACCACGCCATCTTCCAGGCCACGCTGCTGAGCGACTTCTACCACAACGGGTTCGGGCAGACCGAGGAGGCGTTCGGGCTCACCCGGCAGCACCCGGACAAGCTCACCTACAACCACGCCTACGACCCGCGCCACGGCGAGGCCGGGCTGGAGCAGCTGCGCCGGGACGCGGAACGCTTCGGGCTCAAGGGCGTCAAGCTCTACACCGCCGAATGGCACGGCGACTCGCGCGGCTACAAGCTCGACGAGCCCTGGTCGCGCCGGTACCTCGAGGAGTGCCTCGAACTCGGCATCCGCAACATCCACGTCCACAAGGGACCGACGATCCGGCCGCTGGACCGGGACGCCTTCGACGTGGCCGACATCGACAAGGTCGCCACCGACTACCTCGACCTCAACTTCGTCGTCGAGCACGTCGGTCTTCCCCGGCTGGAGGACTTCTGCTGGATCGCCACGCAGGAGTCCAACGTCTACGGCGGGCTGGCGGTGGCGATGCCGTTCATCCACACGCGGCCGCGCTACTTCGCCCAGATCATCGGCGAGCTGCTGTACTGGATCGGCGAGGACAAGATCCTCTTCGGCAGCGACTACGCGCTGTGGACGCCGAAGTGGCTCGTGGAGAAGTTCGTCGACTTCCAGATCCCGGCGGACATGCCGGAGTACGCGCCGATCACCACCGACCAGAAGAAGAAGATCCTCGGCCTCAACGCCGCCGCGCTCTACGACCTGGACGTGCCGCGGCAGCTGCGCCTGCCGACCCAGGCCGGCGACGCCGACGCCGAGGTCGCCGCGGGAGCTGGTGCCCCATGACCCGGATGGCCGTGTCCGTCGAAGCCGAGGTGCTCGCGGCGCTGTCCACCGTGCTCGACCCGGAACTGGACGAACCGGTGACCGAGCTGGGTTTCGTCCGGTCCGTGGCGATCGACGACGACGGGGTGGAGGTGCACCTGCGGCTGCCCACGTCGTTCTGCGCCCCCAACTTCGCCTACCTCATGGTGGCCGACGCCTACGACGCGCTGGCCGCGGTGCCCGGTGCGGGCCGGGTGCGGGTGCTGCTCGACGACCACCACGACTCCGACAAGATCAACGCCGGTACCGCCGCCAGGCTCGGCTACGTCGGCACCTTCGGCGTGGAGGCGCAGGACAGCCTCGACGAGCTGCGCCGGACCTTCCAGCGCAAGGCCCACCTGGCCGCGATGGAGCGGTGCTGCCGGTCGGTGCTGGCCAGCGGGGCCTGGACGGTCGAGGAACTGCCGCTGCTGGAGCTGTTCGACCTGCCGGAGGGCCGCCTGAAGTCGGCCCTGATGCGGCGGCGGGAGGCCATCGGCCTGCCCAACCACTCGCAGGCGCGGGTGATGGTCGACCACGACGGCACCCCGGTCGCCCGCTCGGACGTGGCGCTGCGGTTGCGGCTGGCCACCACCACCCGCGTGTCCATCGAAGGCAACGCCCACTTCTGCCGGGGCCTGCTCGCCACCCGCTACGCCGGCGTCGATCCCGCCGGCTCCGCCCCGGTCGTCACCAACACCAGGAGCCACCCATGAAAGCCGCACAGGTCACCGGCTACCACTCGAACCTGGAACTGCGCGACGTGGAGGAGCCCAAGATCACCGGGCCGCTGGACGTCGTGGTCCGGGTGGGCGCGGCGGGCGTGTGCCGGACCGATCTGCACATCCTGGAAGGGCAGTGGGCGGAGAAGTCCGGCGTCGTCCTGCCCTACACGATCGGCCACGAGAACGCCGGCTGGGTGCACGCCGTCGGCGACGCGGTCACGAACGTGGCGGTGGGGGACAAGGTGATCCTCCACCCGCTGATCACCTGCGGCCTGTGCCGGTCCTGCCGGCTCGGCGACGACGTGCACTGTGAGAACTCGCGGTTCCCCGGCATCGACACCCACGGCGGGTACGCCGAATACCTGCTCACCTCGGCGCGGTCGTGCGTCAAGCTCGACGACAGCCTGGAGCCGGCCGACGTGGCCGCGCTCGCCGATGCCGGGCTCACCGCGCAGCACGCCGCCGCCAAGGCGGCGAAGGTGCTGCGGCCGGGGGAGGTGTGCGTGATCATCGGGGCAGGCGGTCTGGGCCACATCGGCATCCAGTGCCTGAAGGCGATGAGCGCGGCCACGCTCGTCGTCGTGGACCGCAACCCCGCGGCGCTGCGGCTGGCCGAGCAGGTCGGCGCCGACGTCACCGTGGTGGCCGATGGCGACCACGTGCCGGAGGTGCTCGACCTGACCGGCGGGCACGGCGCCGAGGCCGTGCTCGACTTCGTCGGCGAGGGCGGCTCGACGTCGGAGGGCGTGCGCATGCTGCGCCGCGCGGGCAACTACTACGTCGTCGGCTACGGCGAGAACCTCGACGTGCCGACCATCGACATCATCTCCACCGAGATCAACTTCATCGGCAACCTGGTCGGCTCCTACACCGACCTGCAGGACCTGATGGTGCTCGCCGCCCAGGGCAGGGTGAAACTGCACACCGCCCGCTACCGGCTGGAGGAGTTCCAGCAGGCCATCGACGACCTGAGCGCGGGCAAGGTCCGCGGCCGGGCGATCCTCATCCCCTGAACCGCGTGCTGTTCCCGGCACGGAAAGGAAGTAGGAATCATGGCGAAGCAGCTGCGGTTCAGCGTCGAGGCGCGGCGCCGGCTCGAACTCGGCGTCAACACGCTGGCCGACGCGGTCAAGGTCACCCTGGGCCCCAAGGGGCGCAACGCGGTGCTGGAGAAGCTGACCGGCCCGCCGACCATCACCAACGACGGCGTCACCATCGCCAGGGAGGTGCAGCTGGCGGAACCGTTCGCCAACATGGGCGCCCAGCTGGTGAAGGAAGTCGCGATGAAGACCAACGGGGCCGTCGGCGACGGCACCACCACCGCGACGGTGCTCGCCCAGGCGATGGTGCGGGAGGGGCTGGCCGCCCTCGGCGAGGGGGCGAACCCGATGCGGGTGCGCCGCGGTATCGAGGAGACCGTCGAGGCCGTCGTGGAGTACCTGCGCAAATCCGCGGCCCAGGTGTCGGGTGAGGCCGAGCTGGAGCGGATCGCCACGCTGGCGGCGAGCGACGACGAGCGCATCGGCCGCGTGATCGCCCAGGCGCTGGCCGCGGTGGGCCGGGAAGGCGTGGTCGAGGTGGAGGAGTCCGACGAGCCCGGCCTGGGGGTCGAGCTGGTGGATGGGATCGAGTTCGACCACGGCTACACCTCGCCGTACATGGTCACCGACCGGGATCGGATGGAGGCCGCCTACGACGATCCCGCGATCCTGCTGACCAACAAGAAGATCAGCCAGGTGCAGGACCTGATGCCGACCGTGGAGGCCGCCCGGCGGCTCGGCAGGCCGCTGGTGATCCTCGCCGAGAACGTCGACGGGCCCGCGCTGCAGATGATCCTCAGCGGGAACGTGCACGGCACCTACCCCGCGGTCGTGGTGCGCGCGCCCGGCTTCGGGCACCGGCGGGTCGCCGAGCTGGAGGACCTCGCCGCCGCGCTCGGCGGCCGGGTGGTCAGCGACGACTCCGGGCTGACCCTGGCCGAGGTCACCGAGGCCGACCTCGGCCGCTGCGAGCACATCACGATCACCGAGGACACCACGACGATCATCGGCGGGGCCGGCGACGAGCAGGCCGTGCGGGCGCGGATCGGCCAGCTGGACAAGCAGCTCAAGCGGGCCCGCATCGAGCACGACCAGGACAGCCTGCGGCTGCGCATCGCCCGACTGTCCGGGCGCATCGCCGTCGTCCGCGTCGGCGCCGCCACCAGCGTCGAGCTCAAGGAGCGGATGCTGCGGGTCGAGGACTCGCTGGCGGCGGCGAGGGCGGCGCTGGAGGAGGGCGTGGTCGCCGGCGGCGGGGCGTCGCTGGCGCAGGCCGCGCGATGTGTCGACCTGGTCGGCCTCGACGGCGACGCGGCGCAGGGCCGCGAGATCGTGCGCCGGGCGCTGGGGGAGCCGTTGCGGTGGATCGCCGCGAACGCCGGTTACGACGGTGAAGAAGTGCTGGCACGGGTGTCCGCAATGGACAACGGCGGCGGGTTCGACGCGCTGACCGGCGAGTACACCGACCTGTTCGCCGCCGGGGTGGTCGACCCGCTCAAGGTGACCCGTTCGGCGCTGGAGAGCGCGGCGTCGATCGCGGCGCTGCTGATCACCACGGAGACCGCGATCGTGGAGGAGGTGCTGGTCAACCCTGGCGCGATCATCGCTCCGGGCGCCGGTGACCTCGCCGAGGGAATGGTGCGCCCGTCCAACATCTACTGAGTACGGCGACGGGGCCCCACGCGTGCTGCGTGGGGCCCCTTGCTGTGTGGGCGCTGTGCTGTGCGCGCTATCCCGCGACCGGTGCCTGTGCGCGGGCGTGCCGGAGAGCGGTGCCGATGAGGTCCTCCGGTGCGCAGTGGACCTCGGCCAGCCCTGCCGCCACCGCCGCGAGCGGACGGTGACGAACCCCGTGCGGAGGCGCGGGCTGCACGATCCCGCCCGAAATGATGCGGGCGTCGGCGGCCTCCGCCAGGTGGTAGCCCGCGCCGACGGCGTCGCCGTTGAGGGCGGCCACGACGGGAAGCGGGTGGGCGCGCAGGGCCTCCAGCACCGGCGGCAGCCGGTCCAGCGCCGCGCTGTCCCCGGGCGCGACGTCCGCCGCGAAGACACCGTCCACCCCGGTCAGGACGATCGGATGCCCGGGCCCGATGTAGGCGAGAGCCGCGGCGAGCCCGTCGAGCAGTTCGGCGCTCAGCGGTCGTGGCGCCCGGAAGCGGACCACCACCGCTCCCGACTCGTAGTGCAGGTCCAGCATCGTCGCCTCCTGGAACGCTCGGGGTCCCCGTACGCTACTGGCGCGCGGCGGTTTCCCTTGTCTCACAATGAGACCGCCGCGCAGGGCCGGCTCTGGTGTGCTGGGGGCGAGTCAGGAGGGACGAGGGAATGACGCTGAACGAGCCGATCGTCGAGGAGCCACGCGGGGAGGAAACCGCTGAGCGCCCGCACGGCGAGTGCCTGGAACGGGCGCTCAGCGCACTGACCGGGTCCGGCTGGCGGATCGACCCGGCGGGGGCCGAGCGCCCCCGCCGGTGAGGTCAGTCCCGCGCGGCTGCCGGGTCGAGCCGATGCTGA